>JACRIM010000042.1 GCA_016235815.1 Planctomycetota bacterium | reverse complement strand
TGCGGGTGCGGTACGCCGGACACGGACACCGACGGCGACGGTACACCGGACTGCAACGACGGCTGCCCGAGCGACCCGAACAAGATCGCACCGGGCGTGTGCGGGTGCGGTGTGGCGGACACCGATTCCGACAATGACGGCACGCCGGATTGCAATGACGCCTGCCCGAGTGACCCAAACAAGACGTCTCCCGGGATTTGCGGCTGCGGCATTTCAGACGCCGACTCTGATAACGACGGAACGGTCGATTGTCAGGACGGTTGTCCGAACGACCCGAACAAGACAGCGCCAGGCCAGTGTGGATGCGGGTTCCTTGATACGGATTCGGATGGCGACGGTGTCGCCGACTGCAACGACGGTTGTCCGAATGACCCGCTCAAGATGGCGCCGGGCGTTTGTGGTTGCGGCGTCGCCGATACAGACACCGATGGCGATGGCACGGCGGACTGCAACGACGGCTGCCCATTTGATATGAACAAGATCGCGCCGGGGCAGTGCGGATGCGGCACGGCTGATACGGACACCGACGGAGACGGGACGGCCGATTGCAACGATGGTTGCCCGACGGATCCCGCCAAAATCGCTCCGGGCCAATGTGGTTGCGGCACTCCCGACACGGACACCGATGGTGACGGCGTTGCGGATTGCAATGACAACTGCGACACGATTGCCAACCCCGGCCAGCAGGATTCGGATGGCGATGGTGTAGGCAATGCCTGCGACAACTGTCCATTCGTGGCGAACCCCGGCCAGGAAGACGCCAACAACAACAACATCGGCGACGTGTGCGAGAGCCAGGCCTGCCCGACGTGCCCAAACAACTCGCTTGCGTTGTTGAACTCGCAGACGGTTCGCACGATCACGCCGAACACATGCGTCAGCATTGGTGAGACGCAGGTGGTGGTTGAGTTGTGGGCGGCCAACGTTTTGCCGCCGGGGGCGACCGGGTTCCAGGCCTTCCTCCAATACGACTACGTGAAACTTTCCTACAACGGAGGGGCGAGCAGTTACGGAGCGTCGTATCCGCTGCATGTTCAGGGGATCGCGACGGCCGAAGTTGCCGCGGGAAATCTCAATGTGGATGGCTCGTTGAATCTGGCGGGAAATCCGCCGGGTCTGACAGGCAACATTCTCCTCGCGACGCTTGTCTTTGACGTCAATGGCGCAAACTGGGCGGAATGCACGACGACGTCGGTTACCTTCCGTGCGTTTGGTCCGTTCAATTCAGAATTGAGTTATCAGGGCTCACCGGTCAGCAATCCGTTGACCAGTTTGGTTGTGTCGCCGGATTATTCGCGCGACGTGACGGCGCCGAGCGTGAGCTGCACGGCAAATGATGCGGTGGTTGACAGCATGTGCACCGCGACGGTGACCTTCAGCGCGACGGTGACCGACAATTGTTGCGTCAATGCGTCGGACGTCTCCGCGACGGCCATGTTGATGACCGGAAACGCGACGCTTGGGGCCGTCTCATTCATGACGACCCAGGTGAACGGCACCACGGTGACACTGAGCGGTTCGGTACCGGTCTCGGCGCTTATGGGTTGCCCGGCGACCGTAAAGATCTCGGTATCGGCAACGGATTGTTGCGGCAACGACGCGATGATCTGTGAGGACTCGGCGGACGTGACCGACGGCATCGCGCCGGAGATCACCTGCCCGGCGAATGTCACGATCGAATGTGACGAGTCAACGGCGCCGACCAATACGGGCATGGCCACGGCCACGGACAACTGCCCGGGCACCGTGACCATCACCTGGCTCGATTCGATTACGCCGGGTAGTTGCACGCCGAACAAGACGATTTCACGAACGTGGACGGCCACGGACGCCTGCGGAAATACGGACAGTTGTGTTCAGACGATCACCGTGCAGGACACGGTCGCTCCGACGATCACGTGCTTGGCGACGGGTGCGAATGTCGACGCGAACTGCCAGGCAACGGTCACGTTCTCCGCTTTGGCGACGGACAATTGCTGCATCAACGCGAACGACCTGATGGTCGCAATCAGCAACCCGACGAATAATGCGTCGCTTGGTGCTTCGACAGTCAGCAAGGTACAGATCGATGCAAAGACGGTGCAGATCACTGGAAGCATTCCGGTCTCGATGCTGACCTCGTGTCCGGCGACGATTGCCATTGCCGTCAGTGGTGTTGATTGCTGCGGTCTCGCGGCCGTCACCTGCAATACCTCCGCCGACGTGTATGACACGATCGCGCCGATGATCACCTGCCCGGCCACCGCGACGGTGGAGTGCGGTCAATCGACCGCCCCGGCACAAACCGGTACCGCGTCGGCCACGGACAACTGCGCTGGTGCGGTTTCGATTGGATACGGCGATGTGATTACCACGGGTGCATGCACACCGGAATACGACATCGCGCGAACATGGACGGCAACGGATACGTGCGGCAATCAGTCGTCATGTGTTCAGACGATCCATGTGGTCGACACGACGGTACCGACCATCGTTTGCTCGATTGTCGGCGGTAATGTCGATGCGAATTGTGAACGGATCGTCACGTTCTCGGCGACGATCGAGGACAACTGTTGCATTCTGGATTCGGACGTCAGTGTGGCGGTAAACCTCTTAACCGCCAACGCAACGCTGGGCACGCCGTCTGTCACGTTGACGCAGATCGACGCGACGCACGTGGGTGTGACCGGAAGCGTGCTCGTCTCGGCGCTCACTGGTTGCCCGGCGACGGTCGAACTGGTCGTGAATGCCGATGATTGCTGCGGAAATTCGGCGGTCACGTGTTCGAATTCGGCGAATGTGAACGACGTAACACCGCCGTCCATTACGTGTCCGCCGCCGGCGACGGTGGAGTGTGATCAGTCCACCAGCCCGGCGAACACGGGCACGCCGACGGTTGCCGACAATTGTGATGGAGCGCCGACGGTCACGAATTCCGACGTGATCACCGCGGGCACGATCACCTCGCCGGCGGGCTGGGTGTTCTTCAGTCAGAACACGGCGTCGGGCGGCCTGGTCGTTGGACCGGGCGCTCCGCCGATCGGCGTGGGCAGCTTCCAGCAATTGACCGGCTCCGGAAACGGTGCGGGTCTTGGCGGGAAGATCTGGCTCGCAACATCGCTGCATTCCGGCACGCTGTTGAGTTCACTGACGACATTTAAGTACAGCACCTATGTCAGTCCGAGTTCGACGGCTGCGTCGCACCTCGCGCCGGCGATCAACCTGTATGTCGACCTCGACGGCAACGGCACGCGCGACACCACCATGGTGTTCGAGCCGGTATATGCCACGAGCCAGGGTCCGGTCGCTCAGGGCGTGTGGCAGCAATGGAACATGCTGTCGACCGACAATGCGTGGTGGTACACGTCGAACTTCCCGCCGCTTGTCAATGGTGGCGGAGGCGAGTTCAAGCCGCTGTCGTACTACATCGGACTCTTCCCCAATGCGAAGATCGTGAATTGGAGCGGGGCCCCCGGCTTCAATGTCGTGTCCGGCCAGAGCTCGGGCGGCATCTGGGCAGGGTTTGACGGCAACGTTGACCAGGTCATGGTGAACGCGGCCACGTACAACTTCGACCCGGCAACGCTGTGCGGCGCAATCATCAAGCGAACGTGGAACGTCGCGGATGACTGCGGCAATTCCAATAGCTGCATCCAGACCATTACGGTTCAGGATACGACGGCGCCGGTCATCACCTGTCCGGGTTCGATCGTGGTCAATGCGGACGCCGGCGGTTGTACGGCGGTCGTCAGCGTCGGCACGGCTACGGCCACCGACAATTGCGATCCGGCGCCGGCGATTTCGGCAACGCGAAGCGATAGCCAACCGCTCAATGCGCCGTATCCGCAGGGTGTGACCACGATCACGTGGAAGGCCACCGATGCCTGCGGCAACATGTCCACATGTCTGCAAACAGTCACCGTTAATGCGTTCAACACCGTCAAAGCGACCATCGTGCTGGACGGCGTGACCATCGCGGCCCCCAAGACGCGGTGCATCCGATTCCGGACGAATAGTTGCGCGGCCGCGATCTCGCACTCGATCGTGTTCGGCGACAACGGCGGCGCCGGCGGTTCGCTGCGGGCATTGGATGTGACCTTTGACATCCCGTGCGGCAATTGGACATCGCTGTGCGCGAAGGACGACCAGCACTCGCTGTGGGGAACGTCGCCGCTGACGATTTCGGGTACGCAATACCTTGCTACAAGCGTGATCGTGTTGAAGAGTGGTGATACCGACAACGATGGCGACGTGGATATCAACGATGTCACGTACTTCATCTTCACGTTCGGCGGACCGGAAGCCAACGGCGGATGCCCTTGGAATGGAAATCGCGGTGCGGACTTCAGCCTGAACGGCAATGTCGGCACGGAAGATTTCACCTATCTGTCGTCGAACTGGCTGCAGGCGTCGTCATGCCCGTGCACGCTGGTGCGCGGTCCCCGAGGTGAGCGGCAGGATGCCGGCCTGGCTGATTCGGATTCGGTCTCGACCATTTCAGCAAGCAAACTTCGACCGGATGTCGCCGCCGCCGCGGATCTCAATCGCGACGGAGTGGTGGACGTCCGGGACGTCGAGTTGTTTGAAACGGCTCGCCAGTTGCCGCACACGCTCTCACAACGAATGCGTGGTGGCGCCGTGCCGCAGTCGACCGCGAATGAATGACCGTAACCTCACGCCGGCCGCGCCCACGCGAGTCGAAGGACTCGCAAACGGCATGAATCCGGCGTGCGTCGTGATGAAGCAGGTGGATTGGTAGAAGGAAATTTGCGAATTTGCCGAATCGGGGACTCCGAGATGTGGCAGTCGCAGGGAGAAACGCAGATGAATCGTCTCACACAACTTGGTATTGCACTGCTGGCACTTGTCTACGTAAGCGTCGGGTTGGCCGCACCGGTAGCGCCCGAAGACCGCGTGCCCGTCAAATCGGATGCCGCTGCGTCAACGCATCGGGCTGTGGCTAATCCGATTGAGGCACCAGCGCTCGCTCCTCGCCAATTGGGAAAAACTCCCCCCCCGCATCGTTCTTACCGGATTTGAGCGGGATGGTGCGTCTTCTCCCGCCCGAATTGCGGATTCAACACAGCAAGTGTTACCCAGGCGACCGGGGTCCAAGGGCAGCCAGCGGTCCGCCCCGGATTACCGGCTCGAACTTCACTGGTCGTCGGCGCCCAACGTTTTCGGCGCAAGCACGTTCGACTTCAACGGGCTGACACCATGCACCCTCGGTAACTGGGTCGACAATGCAGAACATGCCGTCCGAAACAGTCTTAGTGCTTGCGGCACTCCGACGCGCCGATATCAGGATGTCAACAACGGCCTGGTCGACTCTCGTCGGGCCAGCGTAACGTGCTTCAACAGCTGGGATGGTCTGACCACCCATGCCCTGGCCCCCGGCCAGTACGGCGAGCGCATGCACTGCGTCTATCGCTTCTACGACGCGAATGGTGGCCAGGTGAAGCTCGAGTATCTAAAGGGCATCGAGATTGAGTTTACCTATGACGGCACGACGTATTGCACGTTCGATCCCGTGAACACGACGGCCCCGTGCAACGGATTCGATTTCGACAACACGTTTTCATATAACGGGCAGCGCCGAACGGGATTCATCGGCAGCACGCGAATCACGAGCGGCAACGGCTTTGTCGATGAAATCGTCGGCAGCTTCGGCCTTGCGTTTGCGCCGAATTGCTGCAATTCCTGCACAGGTCAGGAGCAATGCAGCCTGAATGAGTTGATCCTCGACCTCTCCCGGTACCTGACTCGGTTCGAAGCCAAGATGAAGGTCAACGACGGCGTGAACCCGATTGTCAGCGCCAGCGCGCTGGTCGATTTCCAGTCCGCACTTCGACTGGAGATCGCGGATACCTGTGTTGAGAACGGGCAGACGCAGGTGAGCGTTCAGGTCTGGATGCGAAACATGCGCCAAAATGCCAACGGCTTCCAGGCGTTTATTTCCTTTGACGATGCCAAGTTCAACTACAACGGCGCAGCCAGCGCCTATACGGCCGCTCCTTTTCCTCTGCATATCCAATCGTTGCCGACGGCTCAGATCGCAACCGGCCTCCTTCGAATTGATGGATCCACGGTTCCCCTCGACCCCGGCACCAATGTTGATTCACTCCTTGCCACCCTGGTGTTCGATGTGGACGCCGGCGGATGGTCCCAGTGCGGCACGAGCTATCTAAGTTTTACAAGCAACGGCCCGTTCAACAGCGAACTCAGTTTGAATGGAGTACCGATTGCGACGCAGCTTGCATCATCCGATTGCGTTTCCTATGACACCGTGGCCCCGGTCATTTCCGGTTGCACGGCAACCGGCGGCAATGTCGACGACTCGTGCGAGAGGACGGTCACCTTCTCGGCCTCCGTTTCGGACAATTGTTGCCTAGACGCCGTGGATGTTGCCGCGGTGGTCACGCTCCTGACGGGAAACGCCACGCTCGCGACGCCGAGCATTACGATCACTCAAGTGAATTCAACGACTGTGTCAGTTACCGGCAGCGTGCTTGTCTCATCGCTGACAAGCTGCCCGGCGACTGTGCAAGTCGTGGTCAATGCCTCGGATTGTTGCGGAAACTCCGCCACCCAATGTACCGTAACCGCGGATGTCAACGATGTGACACCGCCGGTCATCATTTGTCCGCCCAATGCGACGATTGAGTGCGACGAGTCGACCGATCCGGATGACGTCGGCTTCCTGCTGACCATGCCGTTTGACGTCAGCCCGACGCTCAGCCCGACCCAGGCGGCAGGGGTCTGGTACACCGATCGATATGCTCCGTTCGGATTCGCCAGCGCGTTCTTCGACGGCGACAATCGCCTTAAGCACTCGATTGATGCAAGCGACTGCGAAGCGTGCCGTGGAGGCGGTTTCACGATCTCTTTCTACAACACCCAGGGCCGCAAGTACGACCTCGCCAACGCGACGTCGATGCAAATCGAACTCTATGTCCCCTCAGCCTGGGCAACGACAGGCCGCCGCATGGCCGGCTTCTGGGGAACGGCGTTTGATTCCCTAAACGCGATCAGCATGTACCCGATTATTGAATTCACAAGTAGTCCCGATGGCAGCGGTTTGCCAAGATTCCGCGGATGGAACAATTCAACATGGATCGACATGGGACTTCCTTCCGGATTTGTGTACGACGCGTGGTACACACTGAAAATTGATCTCATCGGCTCAAACGCGGTCTATACGGTTGGAAACCTGACGCAGTCCGTTCCATCCAATGGCTCAGTTCAAATTGGCAACGTCATCCTGCAGGGCCACAACAATGCGGCCGGCGTTACCTACGACATTTACTGGGACAACTTCTCCGCATCGCGGCTTACCTTGGCGACGGACAACTGCAGTCCGGCGCCAACGATTACGTATGCCGATGTCGCGAGCATGACCGGCTGCGGCGGCTACACCGGAACGATCGCCCGCACATGGACGGCGACCGACCAGTGCGGTCTGACCGCCTCTTGCGTGCAGACGCTGACGATTGTCGACACGACTCCGCCGACGATCACCTATTGCCCCGGTCCGGTCACGATTCAGTGCAGCACGCCGCCTACGCCGGCCAACACCGGCGGTCCGGCCACGGCGACGGACACCTGCGATGCATCGCCCACCGTGTCATACACGGATGTGGCGAGCCTTGGTGGGTGCAACGGAACCGGAACGATCATGCGAACGTGGATTGCCACGGATGATTGCGCAAACGTGAGCGCTCCGTGCGTTCAGGTCATCACGGTCGTCGATACGACTCCGCCGGTGATCACGTCGTGTCCGCCGAATGTGACGATCGAGTGCAGTGATTCCACCGTGCCGGGTATTCCATTCGGCACGACGACAGGCGGAATCATGATCTACTACAACCCTGGCCCTGAGATCCCAGCGAATCAGGCCTACTACAAAGCCCAGGTTTCGTACACGAATCCGAATGGCGCCCCGTTCACCTTCAGCAACGCGCCGCTTACCGGCTTCGGCCCGCTGACCTGGTCAAATATCTTTGGTCAGGTCGGACCACCGTCGCAATTCGGATTTGACGTGGAGCTGGTGGCACTGACACTCATGGGTCCTCCGCCGCCTCCGATGCCTGCCTATGAGAACACCAATAACTCGGTTGCCGGGCGCATGGCCGCAGGCCCCGTGATTTGGAAGATCAGCGACTACAAGGACGGTGCCCCCAATGGTCCGGGGAACCCGGCCAATGTGGACATCAACAGTCTGTTCCGTAGCCCGTCTCCTGGTAATCCACTGACGGATGTGGTGATCACGCAGTTCGTTGTCACGAACCCGAGCGCGAACATCTGGGTAGCGCAGATTGCCGGAAAACTCAAGGCCGACAATCTGATTCACTGGTACAACCCGATGACTCCGAATACGCCGATGGCGGCATTCGGCCTGAACGGGGATATCTACTTCTCAGGCACGCTCACCTATGACACGACACTTGACACCGTCAACGGACAGGATTTCTACGCAGGCACGATTACGTTCACGGCCAATTCGCCGAACGCGGCACTGGGATTTGCGCTTGCGACCGACAATTGCACGCAGTTCCCGCTCGTCACGTACAGCGATGTGTTCACGGCTGGCGGCGCCTGCCCGCCGATCACGGGATCGATCGCCCGAACCTGGAAGGCGACCGATGCCTGCGGAAACATGTCAACCTGCCTGCAGACCATCACCGTGGTCGACACGACGGCGCCGGTCATTACGTGCCCGGCCAATGTGACCATCGAGTGTGGCGATTCGACGCTGCCGGCAAACACCGGCTCGGCGACGGCCACGGATAACTGTGATTTGACACCGACGATCGGCTACAGCGACAGTTCGGCCGGCTCCTGCCCGCAGGTCATCACGCGGACATGGACGGCGACCGACGACTGCGGAAACTCGTCATCCTGCAACCAGACGATCACGGTGCAGGACACGACGGCTCCGACGGTCACGCCGCCGGCGAATGCAACGGTCGAGTGCGACGGCGCGGGCAACCTCGCCGCGTTTGCGGCCTGGCAAGCCGGTGCGACGGCGAGCGACATTTGCTCAGGCGCGCTCCCGGCGACCTACGTTCAGGATAGCGACGTTCCGGGCTGCGGCGGTACGCATGTGATCACCGCGCATTGGACCGCTACGGATGGTTGCGGAAATGTCGGCACCTCGGCATCGCGAACGTTCACGATTCAGGATACGACGCAGCCGTCGATCACGTGCCCGGCCGACATCACCGTCAACGCCGATCCGGGCGGTTGCTCGGCCCTGGTGACCATCACACCGGCCACCGGCTCCGATATCTGTTCGGGCCCGGTCACCATTGGCGGAACGCGTAGCGACATGTTGGCGCTGGGCGATCCGTATCCGGCGGGCGTGACGACCATCACCTGGACGGCGACCGATGACTGCGGTCTGTTCACGACATGCAATCAGACAGTGACCGTCAACGCGCTCAACAGCTTCGAGATTCCCGTGCTGCTCGATGGCGTCTCGCTCGGCTCACCGACTCCGCGATGCATCCGGTTCATCCTGAAGGATGCCGGTAATTGCAACGTCGTGACGGTGAGTACGCTCGTGATGTTCAGCGGCGGAGCACCGGCGTCCGGCCTCGCGACGTTCACCGCCACGTGCAGCAACACAGGGTGGCTGGAAATCTGCGCGAAGGATGAACAACACACGCTGAGCGACAAGAAGCCATTGTCGACCTCCGTGATTCCTCCGCCGATCCACTACACCTGTGCCCCGTTGCTGCTGAAGGGCGGTGACACGGACAACGACAACGACGTGGACATCAATGATGTTACGTTGCTGTTGGTTCAGTTTGGCTCGCTTGAAGCATCCGGCGGCTGCCCCTGGAACGGGACCCGTGGGGCCGATTTCGACCTTAACGGCGCGATCGGTTCTCCGGATTACACGGCCCTGAGCGCCAATTGGCTGCAGTTCCGAAATTGCTGCAACCCGTTTGGCTGGCCGATCATGGGTCCGACCGGTCCTTCGGACGGAGACATGACGGGGCTGGCACTTGTCGGCAGTTCGTCGTCGGCGAGTGCTTCGGTGGCAGTGTCACAGCTCTCACCGGAAGCGGCCGCACTGGCGGATCTGAACTCTGACGGCGTCGTGGATTATCGCGACGTCGAAGTCTTCGAAACGCGAATGGGATTGCCGAACGACCTGTCCGTGAAGATGCGGACCGTGTCTCAGCCATCCGATTCGTCGGAAATGGTCAGATTTGTCGGCGATGAGTAAGCGTCGGCACGTTGCAAATTGACTCGAGGTAACTCCTGCTGGTGAGGACCGCTCTCCGAACCGGCAGGAGGGCCTCGTGTCAGCTCGCGCAACGAAGCGTCCTAAGTCTGCTTGGAGTTTTTTCCTGCCTGTTTTCAGGCGAGGAGGCTGTCTCGTGAAACGATCTGTCGCAATCTGCGTAACATTGGCGATTAGCTTGGTGGTACTCTCGTCGGCCCAGGCGGCACCGCCTCACTTCGAGGGATTCGAGAGCCCCGGCTTCACGGTCAACACGTCGCCAAACTGGAACAACTACAACAGCTCATTGACGCGGGTGCCGTCAGGGACCAACGGGATTGCTTCGAAATCCGGAGCGTTTCACGCGAACCTTGATTCGACGGTCCTGCCCGCGCCGCCCAACGATTTCTTTGGCGCGTTCACGCGGCTCGGCGGTTACAGCTCCGTCTTTCCCGCCAGTGGCTTTAAGGCCTCGTTGGATGTGTACATGGATCTGGCCGATCCGGCCGTGCTGGCGGACACGTATGGTTGGGATCTTTCGTGTGCGGCCAGCAACCAGTCCGGCGGCCATCGGCGCGATTTCATTTTTCACACCGCGGGTTCTCCCGGCCAAATCCTGGTGGGAGGCAGCAACAACAGTAATTTTGTTCGCCGGAACGATCTTGGGACGATTAATCACTACACGATCACGGCCACCGGATGGTACACATTTGAATGGGTATTCCGTAACAACGGATCCGGCGTGCTCGCAGTCGATCTGAACCTGCGAAACGCGCTGGGCACACTCTTGTGGACGGAAACGCGGTCGGATCCAAGCGATCTGATTTCGACGATTGTCGGCGGCAATCGCTACATGTGGTTCACGTTTCTTGATGTGGCCAACCTCGCCATCGACAACACCCGGTTGTACAGCGACAACTCACTTTCGCTGGAGATAATTAATCCGCAGTCCTGCTACAAATCAGGTGACCAGATTTGCGTGCAGGTCAGGATGTCCAACCTGACCCAAAACGTGACGGGTTTTCAGGCGTTTTTGCAATACAACAATACGGCCCTGTCGTTCAACGGGCCGCCCTCCAGCAGCTACACCACGTCGCCCTTCCCGATTCACATTCAATCCATGGCCACGGCCGAGGTTGCGCCGGGGCAAATCAATCTGGACGGCGCTGCGCCCTTCGTCGGCCCCGGTAGCGGCGGCACCAATCTCGATTCGCTCCTGGCCACGTTGTGCTTTACGGTGAAACCAGGCAACGACGGTACGTCGGCAAATTACTCCTTCCGCACGGTCCCCTTCTTTAATTCTGAACTGAGTTTGAACGGCGTGCCCATTGTTACCGCGCTGCTCAACTCGGCGTCGTTTTCGATCGATCAGACCCCACCATCCATCACGTGTCCCACTGCAGTCACCGTGAACTGCCTGTCGCAGGTTCCGGTGCCCGCCGCCAATCTTGCCCAGTTCCTGGCGTTGCCGGGCGCAGCGGTGTCCGATGGCTGCGGCATGGGAACGGTCGTGCATGTGGACGATGTTTCGGTCGGAAACTGTCAGACCAGCAACGTCACCATCACGCGAACCTACAAGGCGACGGATATTGCGGGGAATATGGCCACGTGCAGCCAGACCATCACGGTGCTTCAGGACAACACGGCACCGGATATTACATCCGTGCCGCCAACGAAGTTCCTTGATTGCATCGAGGATGTCCCGGCGCCCTACACCACCATTGCTCAATTCCAGGCGGATGGCGGCGAGGTTTCGGATACCTGCAACATGACCATTTCGCTGCATCAGACGTTTCAGCAGGGGACTTGTCCGACACTGATTCTCCGAGTCTATCGAATCTACGACGAATGCGGCAACTTCAGCGCATTCAAGGATGCCATCGTGGTGGACGACACGACAGCGCCGACCATCAGCGGTAACAACTCGTCTGCCCAAGTCGATGGATCCTGCATGGCGACCGCAACGTTAACGGCGACGGTGCAGGATAACTGCGGCGTTACGCCGGCACAGGTCACGGTCGTCGTGGCGACGGGGGGCAACGCAACGTACGGCGCCCCGGTCGTCACCAAGACTCCCGTTGATTCGAAGACGGTCAATGTGTCGGTAATGGTGCCGGTGTCCGCGCTTACGGGGTGCCCTGCGACGGTCACGGCGACAATTACGGCAACAGACGATTGCGCCAATAGTGCGGGGCCGACCATCCTCACGGCCACCGTCACGGACTCGACCGTTCCGACCATCGTCTGCAACGTGGTGGGCGGAAATGTTGATGGCAACTGCCAGCGACTCGTCACCTATTCCGCGACAGTGGATGACAACTGTTGCGTGAATGCCGGCAATGTTTCATGTGTTGTCATGACCGCGGGCGGGGCGACGTTCGGATCGCCGAACACTGTTATCGCTCAGAATGGCGCAAATCAGGTTCTGGTGACCGGATCGATTCTGGTCTCCAATCTGGTGTCGTGTCCGGCGAGCGTGTCAATTTCGGTCGATGCGACCGATTGCTGTGGGAACTCTGCGACGCAATGTTCGCAGTCCGCAACGATCCAGGATGCAACGGCGCCCTCGATTACCTGTCCGACGAATCTTAGTATTTTCGCCGACGCGGGCGAGTGTCAGGCGTCCGGAGTTGCCATCGGTGCTCCTGCGGTTTCCGACAATTGTGATGGCTCGCCAAATGTGGTTGGCGTTCGGAGCGACGCGAACCCCCTTAATGCGCCTTATCCAGTTGGGATCACCACCATCACATGGACGGCGACCGATGATTGCGGCAACAGCGCGATGTGTAATCAGACCGTCACCGTGCAACCGAAAAACCTTGTGACGGCAACCATCGAGCTGAAGGGCGTCGTCCTGACGTCGCCGATTCAGCGCTGCATCCGGTTTGTTCCTCGCAACGGCCCGACCTGCGGGACCAGTGTGGCTGTCAACGTCACGTTCTCGGGCGGCGTGGGCCCAAGCGGTCCCTGGGCACAGGGCACGGTTTCGGGAACAGATCTCCAGATCGACTGTGGTGTTTGGACGAGCATTTGTGCAAAGGACGAGCAGCATACCCTGAGCGATAGCTCGGCCCTGAATGACCTCGGCGCCGTTTATCAAGCGGCAAGCATGCTGGTGCTTCGTGGCGGCGACACGGATAACGACAACGATGTCGACATCAACGACGTGACGCTGTTCCTCGTTCGATTCGGGACCGTGGCGATCCCCAATTCGTGCCCATGGAACGGCCTGCGGGACGCGGATTTCTCCAACAACATCGTGGTCTTTACCGAAGACTATGCCTTCCTCTCGGATAACTGGCAGCAGTTTGCAAGTTGCTGTGCAGGGACTGGCTGGCCGCTGGCCGGCGGGCCTGGCCCTGGCAACCCTCACACACCGGACGCAATCGACGGTGACGGCTCCGGGCTGACGAGGCGAGCGCGTGCGGAGTTGCAGATCCCCGTCTCGCGCCTGTCGCCGGAAGATGCTCAACGAGCGGACCTTAACAGAGATGGAATCATTGATATTCACGACGTGCAAATGTTCGAGCAGCACAATGCACTGGACGGCCGACTGTCGCGACAGATTCGAACGTCAATTGACGCGCAGACGGCGGGGACAGCATTGGAGCCGGCAGCAGAACCGGTGCAGCGAAGGAGGTAAGCCGCGATCGCGTCGCGCCTGTGCGTCAGTCGAGCGGAGAGCGTTGATTGCAGCCCTGGAGGGTGCTTCGAGAGCAGTGCGCGCCGACATACTGTCGCGAGCATGAAACTATTTTAATGAAGAATACAGGTTACATTGGCGGCTTATGCCTGTAAAATAAGCGATCCATGATCTTGTGAATGCGACGTCGCCTTAGGTGCGATGATGTAAGGAGCAGGGAGAGAAACCATGACGATGTTTAAGCGTGTAATGTTATGTGTCGGAGTTGTCGGAGTGTTTGCCGGGCCTGCGTTTGCCGGTCCGGTGGACATGAGTTTTTCGCCAACGGCGCAAGTGGCTAATGTGGGGGCGAATGTTCAGATCAACATATTGTTGTCGTCGAACAGTGGCGTGCCTGAATCGGTGTCAGCACTGGACGCCATTCTGGATTGGGACTCGTCGTTGTTGCAATTGACGGGTGTGACGAACGCCATGGCCGGTTATTCGTGGCTCGTCGAGGGCTTTCTTCCCGACCCCGACGGCATCAATGCAAATCTGGGTGACGGTAATGCCATTTACACGGGTTTGGGTCAGTTGGCAGCGCCGGCATTCGCGCCGCCGGCACCGGCTACATTAATCGTCACGACGTTGGAATTTACGGCGCTGGCTCCGACGCCGGGCACGCTGGTACGGTTTGTTCCTGCGATGGGGATCTTTGGTCAGACGCAGATTTTCGCGGGGTTTGTTGCGAATACGCCGGTTACGGGTGACATCAGCGGCACCGCGCTGGTCACAATTGTTCCGGAGCCTGCAAGCGTCTGGACGATCATTCTCGGCGTGTGTGCTGTTTGTCGCCGGATTCGCCCTGCTCGAAGAATTACCTCTTGAGTCAACAGTGTTTAACAGCGGAATCTGCACTGGAGCCATCGATCATGAAAAAGCATTATGAGCGGATTTTCTTTTTCTCAATCGTTCTGGCGGTGAACTGGCTGGCACCGGCAACTGTTCTCGGAACTGTGGACCTCTTCCTTTCCCCCTCCTTACAAACGAGAGCCACGGGTCAAATCGTTGAAGTCACATTAAGTGCTCAATGGAACGGAACACCGGGCCAGCAGTTCTCTGCCATTGACTCGATCCTCAGTTGGAATCCTACCCACCTTCAATTCCTCAATTCCGACGTCAGCATGGCCGGGTACTCGTGGTTTATTTCCGGGTTCCTGAACGACCCCGATGGAATCAATACGACGTTGGCGGATGGGAACGGGCTGTTCACGGTCTTGGCGCTGCCCGGATCGCCGGCCACCGCCCCCGCTGCGCCCGCGACCATGATCATCGCCAAATTCCACTTCAAGGCGCTCGCCGGGACGCCGGCCACACCGATTCAATTGCTTCCAACCCTCGGCACGTTTGGGCGAACACGCGTGCTCGGAGCGACGGCCGGCAGCGACGTGACCGGCAACATCGCGACGACCGCCGTGGTGACCATCGTCCAACCTTGCGCTCCATTGGTCGGTGATATCGACGGAGATACGTTTATTACGTTCGCCGATGTCGCGGCGGCCGTCGATGTGTACCTCGGAATCGACACGCTGCCGGCGCATGTCACCGCGGCAGATGCGAATTGCGACGGACAGGCGAACGGGCTTGATATCCAGCCGTTCACCGACTACGTGTTGCTCTGGTTGTAAGACACGGGTCACCGCCTCGTTCAGTTCCAGTCGCGATCCTGGCCTGCGCGGAATCTATGGCACGAAACCGGCATGGAGTGGTTCGCGCATGAGCGTATTTGCTCAGGCTGTGGCGAAATCTTGAGTACGCCGAAACCTGTGACGCTCTCGTCTTGTGCGCGTTTGTCACCCCATTAGACCGATCCATACAGGCCCCCTGCATCACAATCAATTATGATCCAGGGATGAACGCCGATTCTTCGGATCATGGTTCAGGCTCGGCGCCGCGCCGGCGGAGACCGCGCTATTCGGGAACTCACCCGCGACGGTTTGACGAACGATACAAGGAACGGGATCTTGAAAAGTACCCCGACATTGAGGCACATGTACGCGCCCAGGGCCGCACGCCGGCCGGCACGCATGTTCCAATCATGGTCGAAGAGGTAGTCGCCGCACTAAGACCTGCTCCGGGCGAAACCGTCGCCGATCTCACACTGGGGTATGGCGGACACGCACTTGCGTTTCTGACCCACACGGCGCCGAATGGCATTCTGATCGGGACTGACCTCGACGGAACCCAGTTACAAGAGACCGGCCGTCGGCTTGAACAAGCGGTAGACCCGCAACGCCTGCAACTACACAACAGCCATTTTGCCGGGCTGCCAAAGATAATGGCCGCGCAGGGGCTTGTCTGTGTGGACATCGTCTTTGCCGACCTGGGACTCAGTAGCATGCAGATAGATAACCCGGCGCGAGGGTTTTCTTACAAGCACGACGGGCCCCTCGATATGCGGATGGACTTGCGTCGACCGATCACAGCCGCCGAGGTTATTCGAACAATATCGCCGGATGCGCTCGCCACCGCACTTGATGACTTCGCGGACGAGCCAGAGCACCGACAAATCGCACTGGCAATTGTCCGGCGGCGATCCGAGCAGGCGATCACGCAAACGGGCGATCTGGTGGACGTGGTGTTGAAAGCGAAAGGTTGGACCCGCCGCACGTGGCGCGACGCCGTCGCCGAGGGAGCGTCAGAATTGCATCCTGCAGCCCGCACCTTTCAGGCCCTGCGGATCCTCGTGAACGATGAACTGCACGGCCTCGAACAGCTGCTGCGTGTCGCCCCTTATTGCCTGCGACCCGGTGGCGGCCGGTTGGGAATCCTGACCTTTCACAGCGGCGAAGACCGAAGGGTTAAGGATGCACTAAGCGAAGGCTTGCGCAGCGGTGTCTATGTGCGGGTATCGGAGGAACCAATCCGCCCCGGGCCAACCGAGCGACGCGAAAACCCGCGCAGCACCGCCGCAAAGTTTCGATGGGCCGTGCGATCGGCGCAATGATCAAACTCCCCAAAGGTGCGCCGCAGGCGCTGATTCCTGTTCACCCGCCGGATTGCTTTGCCGGATACCCCATGGCACGCAGGGAATCAACCAGCTTATCTCGATGGTCCCCTTGAAGCTCGATCTGCCCTTCGCGCACGGTCCCGCCGGTGCCCAGTTTTGTTTTGAACAATTTGAGCATGCCCGGGATATCTGTCGCGCGTTGATCGAGCCCGGAGACGATCGTGACCATCTTGCCCCCAGCGCGGCGCTCGCGACGGACTCGTGCTTGCTGTTCCGAAGGAAGTACGACGCTGCCGGTCGCATCGCGTGGACATTTGCATTCGGAGCGCGTGCGGCCACATCGATCACAGGTCACAGGGCGTTCAAGCGGCGTTCCATCAAAGAGGCCGGACATTGCAACATGATAGTCAATGGAAGTCATCCGAGTCACCGAGCACGCGGCGAAAGTGCGTAGTTTGCGAAATCCCCGGGGTAGTCCCGGATTCCCCGCCGTGAAATGCGTCCTCCATTCCGAGTGCGGACCAGCCACCGATTCATCGCGTCTACCGAGTGAAACCTCATGGTTCATCGGATGCGCCCAGTTTGACCCTAACCTCGCGGCTCGATCACAACGATTGGAGAGAACAACATGAAGCGATTAGTCAGTAGCCTCCCGCTCTTTGCTATGGCAGCGATTCTTTTCACTTCCGGCTGCGGGACGTTGGGCGAAACACTCCTCGGCGTGGTGAAGACAGCGACCGAGGACGCCATTCAAACGGCAACCAGCCAGGCCGTGGATGATGCTGCCAGCCGGCTCGAAAGCAGCGTGCTGCAGCAAATCACCCAGGGACTGGCCGGCTTTGTTGCGCCGTAATGTCATGTCCGTCGCGTCATCGCTTCGTGCGTCGGCGTCGGGTTACGCTCATGCCCATTCCGCTCAAGCCCATCACCATGCCGACCGCGAGCAGCGGCGGGCAGGTGCCGCACATCGAGCCATCGCACGCCGGGATATCGTCAAACGACGGCGTGAACGTGATCGACAGCGTGTAGCCGCTCGTCAATCCATCATACGGAGCGACGAGAATGACGTGCTCGCCGGCGGATACATTGACGACCACCGACTCATTCGAATCTTCACGTTCCGAAGTCGTCAGGTTTCGGGCATTCTCCGACGCATAGTTCACGCCGAGGTCGAGGTCGCCCTGCGGTCCCTGAATGGAAACCGTCAACGTGCCGCTTCCCGTCTCAACATAGAAATAGTCGTTGTTCATCCCCTGCAGGGCATAGGTGCCGGGTGCCAGGTACACGGCCTGCTCTGCGGTGTCGTTCGGCTCGGCCGTGTCATCGCCGCCAACCGGCGTCGGCGTGGGGGCAGGCGTCGGATTCGGCGTCGGGGCCGGTGAAGGCGTCGTGCCGATCGAGGCAATCGCCTGGCCGAGGTTGATTCGCGGCTTCGCAATACCTGCCTTCGGGTCTGTCACGGATTCGCCGGTACCGACGAGCAGTTGCCGAACCTCCGAAGGCGTGAGGAACCGACCGAGCTGTTGCTTGGCTGCCGACTGAAGTGCAGCGCCCGCACCGGCGGCGTAAGGCGTTGCGGCCGACGTGCCGCCGAAATCGGTCGAAAAGTCGCCCGTCGTATAGCCGCCCGCACCGACAATGTCCGTGGTGTAGGCGTCATGCGAAGGTGCAAGCAGCGTCAGGAACGACGCGGTATTTGAATAGCATGTGACCTGATCCGTCGCCGTGCTGTTGTCAGTGCAGTTTGAGAAACCGTGGTATCCGACATTCGCGTCATAGACTGCGCCAACCGAAATCACGTCGCTCAGGCACGCCGGACCGGCCATCGAATCGGAAAAACCGTTGTTGCCCGACGCCACAAAGATCGTGATGCCCGAGGCAGTTGCGTTGCGAGCTGCCTGAGCAAAGGCCGGCAACTGATTGTCGCACGCAGAGAACTCCTGACCACCGCCGATGCTCATGCTGATAATCATGATCGGATTGTTCGGGTCGTCGTTCTGATGAGCGACACACCAATCCCACGCGGCGACCAGCGCAGCGTCCGTGATCACGCCATCCGCGCCTTCAACCTTGATCGCATAAAGTTTCGAATCCGGTGCGATACCGCCGTTGTAGTCACCGACGGTTGCGAGATCACCCGCCGCGATGCCGGCGCAACTCGTGCCGTGTGCCTCGGCCGCAGGAAGTGGGTCGTTGTCATTGTCGGCCGTGTCCGTACCGCCGATGACCTTCGCATTCGGGAAACCGCCGCCGCCCAGTTGCGGGTGGCGATAGTCAACACCGCTATCAACGATGGCGATCGACACGCCCGCGCCGCCGAACTGCGGCCGCGTTGCAAGGGCATTCATGAGCGTACCACCCTGCACGTCCTGCAATTCCATTCGTTCGACGGACTCGATACTCTGCACGTCCGGGTCAGCCTGCAGCGCGGCCAGTCCGCTGGATGTCACCTCGGCCCAGATCGTCGCCTGCATTTCAAACGATCGGCGGACACGCACATGCTCACCGGCCATTCGTGAGAGTACGCGTTCGGTCTTGGCCTTGACCAACTCCTTGCGAGCCGCCTTTTGATCGACACTGGCAAGCGCCGGCACGGCCTGATTCGAATCGCCCTGAACGAGATTAACGAGCACCTGAACACGTTCGTCCCCGCGATTCAATCGCTCGCGGATCTTTTCTTCGCGAAGCACGCGGGCCTTCGGCGCCTCGTGCTTGGCGAACTTGATATCCTGAGCTGATGCGGCGGAAGCCATCGCCACCAGAAACAGGGCGGCCATCGTTCGAGTCATCGTCGTACCGTTTGTCGTCGTCTTCATCGCGTTCATGTTCGTTCTCCAGTTTGGCGTTAATCGTTTTCAAGGCGCGGATTGAGTCCGGCCCGGCGCATTTCGTGAATGCGCGGAATCTCTGCAAACAACTCAAAACAACGTTGGGGAGATTGGGAGCGGGATTAAGCGGAAAGGGCTGTTCGTCGTCGTACCAGCGACATCAACTCGTGGTTGCGTCGAAAGACCCACAGCACGGCGGCCACCTGCTCATGAATACCGGTGATGCGAAGTCGACCACCGCAGAGCCGTGAAAGGTGCATCAACTGAGCCAGCACCAGCGTGCATTGCTCGTCGATCGACCTGACACCACCCAGATCAAGGACGATCTCGGTCAGGCCGTCAAAGACGCCGGGCTGATTCAGGCAGGCGATCAGGGCGGCCATATCGCTCGTGCGAACGTCAGTTCCGAGGGCCGCGATTCGCAGGGTTCCGTCGATGCCGCACACAAAGTGGAAGCAATTCAGGATGCCTACTGCCCGGGTCGTCGTCTCGTTGGTTCGTGCCATGATTGCGTCTGCCTTCTCGTACCCACGGCCTGCGAGGTTGCCCGGGGTGCGATCCACTAAGACATACCCACCCGGGGGACGATTCTCTAAGAATCTTGCGACTTTTTTGATGAAATGCGGCCGCCGTGGGCCCTAATAAACGATTTGACTTTGCAGATTTATATCGTATGAGGGGAGTGCCTAACGCGCCCACAATTCAGATCTGTGCCTTCACGTCCAGTTGATGCGCCTTGCGCCCGCCGCGCGTTGTTCGCGCCTCGGTTGCCGTCGACGTAAGGAGTTTCTTCGCCACACCGATGGCGCGACAGACGAGATCGGCCGCACCTTCACGGAGTTCTTTGCTCTTCGACACATACTCAATATTTCGTTCCATGTCCTCGGCCGACCAACCGCGCGAATGGGCGATGTACGGAAACGGCGGCAGATGGCAACCGAGTTCCGCGAAAAAACCGAGCATTTGCCCCGCGACGGCCTGCACGTTGTCCTGCCCGCCGGTGATGATGAACGCGGCGACCTTGTTGTGCATCAGCACTTTGTTCGAGATGGTGATCTGATTCTGAATGCAGTTCATCCGCTCGACCATCTTGTAATACAAGGAGCTGGCATTGCCCCAGCGGATCGGCGTGGCCACGAGGATCACATCCGCCCAGTGCACGATCGCCTCATACACGCGGTCCAACTCATCGGTCGGGTCCATCTGCGTAATACTGCACGGCCAGGTGCATGCATGGGAGCTTTTCGAATAATAGCCCTCACACGCACGAAACTTCAGATCGTTCAAATGAATTAACCGCGTCTCCGCGTCTTCCTTTGCATGGGCATGTTCGATCGCGTGTTCAAGCAACGCATCAGACGTCGAGTACCGCGGGTTGGCGGCATCCATCACGGTTGTGGAAATCCCGACAACGCGAATCGGCCCATCCTGGCGAGCTACGGGCCTCGCGAGCGGATGCGGATCATGCTTCTTGCGAGTACGCGGCGACTGCGGCTCACTGTTAACCAGTACACGGCCGTTCTCGACTTTTACCGGGTACGTCGGTACGGCGTCTTCTTCATATCCCGGTTCGCCAAGCCCCGTTTGGCAGTGAAATTTCCAGTTGTGCCACGGGCAGACGACATAATCCCCGTCGAGTCGTCCGTTCCCCAACGGCCCGGCCACGTGATTGCAAACGCCGGAAATGGCGGAGAATGCGCCATCGCGACAAACAAGTGCGATCTTGGTGGTGCCGATCGCGATCTGCTGGAGCGGCCGTTGCGCCAACTCCGAGATCGCCCCCACGTCGTGCCATGCTTCCGATTTTGCCACGGCTTTGGCTCCCGAAATCCCGGCAGTCAGTGCTTGTTGTAGTAGAACCGCTCGCTCACGACCTTGCCATTCTTCCACCGCCGGGCACTGACCTGGTGCGAAGCGGCCCGCGACCCATTCTTATAGGTAATGTCCATCATCCATTCGGAATACGTGACGCCGTCGCCCGCGCCGCTGCCCACCAATTCAAACGCGTGAATGGTCGCGACGGAATCGACAAACGCCTTCTCGCGATCCCGATTGGCCGCCTTGCCCTTGCACGGCGGTTCGGCGTTCTCACGCATTTCAATGTCGTCGGAATAATACTCCTCAAACGCGCCGAGAATATCGCCTTTGAGGATTCGCTGATTCAACTCGTGATCCAGTGTCGTGATGGATGGTTGGCTTGCCATGGAATGTGTCTCCGGGGTTGTTCGTCCCGAATGATAACAAGCATTGGTCGGGTAAGCAGGTCCCCGCGACAGCTACAAAAAAAGGCCGGACGCTGGATCGCGCCCGGCCGACATAGTCTGGCTCGCCATAGGTGAATGGAAGCGGCCGATTACCGGCAGCCGCGATAGGAGTAGTACCGCGGGCGGTAGCAATCGCGGTCATATCCGCCGCGGCTGTAGCCGAACGAGAAGCCGAACCCGCCGCCATAGTAGGGTGCCGGCGCACAATAGCCCCGCGAATACGAGCGATAGTAGTACGCGGGCGGCGGGGCGTAACAACCACCCGAGCGGAATGCGTAGCTGCTGCTGTAATAGCGCGGGCCGCGACCCCAGTCATCGGCGGATGCGCTGCCGACACCGGCCGACAAAAAGGCGGCAAGTGCCAAAACCAAAGCGGCGGGGAGGGTGATGCGACGAGCGGACATGGATTTCTCCTGCTGACGGTTCAAACGTGGCATGGCGTTTGCCGTGGGTTGCCGACCCCACGGTAGCAGCCTCGCACGAGGCTCACGATAGGGCTAGACACGGGCCTTCGGGGGAGGTTAGCAGGGCACTCTGGAGCTCTCAAATGGCATATCAACCGGGCCAAGACTCACTATTCCATGTTACCCGGCTGCCCACGAATCGTAGGAGTGCCACATTCCGGACATCGCCCGGTTGTATTGCCCCTCAGGTCGTAGTCACATCGGAGGCATTTGCCGCCATTCTCAAGCCGTTCCCGGTCCTCGCGCCACAGAAAGGGCGTGGGCCCAACATCACCAATTTCAATTTGGCCAGTTCCCAGACAAGCATCACATTGTCTGCGACGAGCGACTCCTCCCGCAGCGACAAAGATGAGCATAAGCCCGATCCCCGAAAAGGAGCCTACCGGATAGTCCATCATGTTTTGATCGCGAACAATTTCAGGAATTATGCCAACCGCAATCCCAATCATTGCAATGCAGACAGCTGGTAATGTAGCAAGGCCATCTCTGCCTGCCCCGCCACACTCATGGCAAGTCTTCTTGGGCATAGCGATACGCTCTTAAATCGCCCGGTAGTAATAATCCCGCTTCTGCGCCCGCCACCCCGCGTCGGTAATCAGACGCCGAATCTCCGCCTCATCCAGTCGATACGTCGTGCCGGCCGCGCTGACGACATTCTCCTCCATCATCACGCTGCCCATGTCGTTCGCACCGTAAAACAACGCAAGCTGCCCGATCTTCGGCCCCATCGTCACCCAGCTCGATTGAATATGAGGGATGTTGTCGAGATACAGCCGTGAAAGTGCCAGCATCGTCAAATACTCATGCGCATCCGCGAGCAGCAGGTGCTTCCCGTCGTTAATCGGGCGTTTCGATGCGCTACCGTCACTTGGCCCCTCGGCCCCTGGCCCCCTCGGACCCTCTCCCGCTTCATCATTTCGACTTTTCGACTTTTCGGCGTTTCGACCTTCCTCGGGCAGCCGCTTCATTCTCCCGAGCGGCGTATTCTCCGGCTGAAACGTCCAGCAAATATACGCCCCAAACCCGCCGCCATTGCCGCGCGCCAGCGATTCATCCTGCAACTCGCGAAGCAGCCGCAAATGCTCGAACCGCTCCTCCAGCGTCTCAATATGCCCGAACATCATCGTGCAACTGGTGCTCATGCCAAGAATGTGGCACTGCCGCATGACCTCCAGCCATTCCTGCGTAAGCGTCTTGCCGATGCCGATCTTGTTACGCACGCGGTCGGAGAGAATCTCCCCGCCGCCACCCGGCACCGTATCCAGTCCCGCCTCCTGCAGCCGCGCCAGCACATCGCGGATCGACATCCCAAAGATCCGATGAAACGCAAAAATCTCCGGCGGGCTGAACGCATGAACATGCACGCCGGGAAAGTTCTTCTTGATAAACCGCATCAGCCCGAGATACCACTCAAGCGGCAGCCCCGCCTCGCCCTCCGCCGGCACCAGCCCACCCTGCATGAGAATCTGCGTCCCGCCGATCGCGACGAGTTCCTCAATCTTCTTGCCGATCTGCTCGTATGTCAGCGTATAGCCGGCTGGCAAATCCTGCCGCCCGGTGTTGACGCCCGGCACATCCGCCTTGAAGTTACAGAAGATACACTTCGCCGTGCACCAGTTCGCATAGTTAATATTGCGATCGACGACATACGTGCGATAGTCCTCGGGGTGCAGCCGCTGCGTCACCTCGAACGCCCGCCGACCAAGCTCGTGGATCGACAGATCAAAATACATCCCGCGCAGATCGGCCTCACTCACGCGCGGCGCACTCATCGCTGGCGGTGCGGCCACCATCGTCATGACGCCGCTCCATGCTTCTCTAGCAGCCCGAAAAACCGCTCCATCCCCTCGCGCATCTCCGGCGTAATTCGATATTTCATAATCCGCGTGAGATAATCAATCGCCGTCTCCACCGGCCACCCATGCCGCGGCGCTGCTTCAATCGCCAACTCCCGCGCACGCGCCATCCCGTCGTCGCGAGCCTTTTCCAATTCCATCGCCACCGACGACAGATTCGCCCCGCGCTTCCCAAACCACGCCGCAAACACAAACGGCAACCCCGTCAGATGCTTCCACGCCGCCCCGAGGTCAACCTCAAACCCAAGCCCAATCCCCCGAGGCGCCCGACGAACAACCTTATCTCCAATAAGCAGCACCGATTCCACATCCCGCCAGTCCGACTCCGCCCCCGTCTCTTCCCACGGGATGAGTTCCAGCGCCCGCCCATACATCTCCCGCCACAGCACATTCGCCAATGCGATCGACGTGTGCGAATCCGCATCGACGTGCAACTGCGTCATCCGCTCCGCCGGCACGCGCGAAAACACGCGAACCGTCAATGTCTCCCCATCGCTGGCAATGCACGCATCGGAGACCGGCGCAAGCGTCCCCCGATTCCGCCAATAATCGACCACCGGCAGCAGCGCCACGTCGGTCCGCCCCGCGATCAGTTGCTGGATCAGCGCCGACGGCACCCCCGGCGAAAGCGAAAGGTCCGCCCGTTCGAGCAGCGCATGGCGCAGCGGCAGGGCGTTCAGGAAGGAAACCACCCCAAGCCGCCATGTAGCGGTATCTCGGGGGGAGGCGTCGGTTATGGCGGTCGGCACCATCGCGGCGGGATTATAAGGATATGGCATGTCAAAGGGGGGGCCAAACGACCGACTGCGGGTGTTTTCACCATTCCTGAAAACCAGGCCCCTCACCGCAATCGCCCTTTTCCGCCGACGTATAATGACGTAGCCCCCAACCTCAGCCGGGGCGTCATTGGAGCGGATCGTGGACGAAACCACCGTAACCCTTGGTCAGACCCTTCAACAGGGGACCGCCGACATTATCGTGTCCCTCTTCCAGCTCATGCTGAATCTCATCGTGATCAGCTTCCAAGTCGTGCTGACGTCGTTCTTCTCCGGCATCTTCCCGCCGTAAGTCGAGCTTTTTTCAACCGCAATTCGGCCCGTCAATCCCCTTTTTCTCATTGCCTGCCGGTTGACCTCCGCGTATGATGTGACGGTCAAGCCAGCGATCATCACGCAACCGGCAATCCTTGCGATTGCCATATTGGAGGCATTCCATGTTAAAGCTCGTTCGAACAACTGCGTTCTTTTCTGCGCTCGCGTTGAGTTTCATTTCAAGCGCCGAAGCCGATTTGGTAGACTTTGAGGGCTATGCCGGTTTTGGGAATATCCATGGTCAGGACTTGGGTGGCGTAACACTCTTTAACAATAACACGGGATACGTAATTGTTTATGACGACGCATTTGGCCTTGGATCGCATTCCGGCACCAAATGCATGACCGATCCGTCGTTTGGGCGGTTTAACAAGATTGTTGGTGTATTTGATAATCCCCAGTCTCATGTAAGCCTATGGGGCGGCCTCGGAGTGGACTATGGACAAATACTGGGCTGGAGCCTGGAAGTTTTCGACGCTTCAGTTGGCGGCAATTCCCTTGCGATTTCAATGCAGGGGACATGGGTTGGCACACCATACACCTACCTGGAGGTCAATGCCCCCGGTATCAAGCGGTTTGAAGCAGTGCTTGCCTATGAGTCGTATTCGGGAATCTGCTTTGATGATCTCGTGTTCACACCAGAGCCATCATCGATGCTGCTGGTCGTGTGTGGTTCCCTTGGATTCCTGGGGCGCAAAGCGCGTGTGCGTCGAGCCTTGCGAAACGCTGCCTAAGGCACATCGTCCGTCCGCCCATCCCGCCGGTGCCCATTCTCGTCGTAGAGGCTCAGGTCCACATTCAGCAGCCATTTCGTCGTCGTCACGATCTGCCCGGTGTGAAAGGCAAAGTGCTCCACGACGTGCATGACCGCCGCGATCCCCGTCACACGATACGCCTGAATCGTCCGCACCCGGGCCAGTTCCGCCGCGTCCAACCCCCGAATCACTCCGCAAACGGCCTCTACCGCCTCCGCCAACGGCCCGACCACCCGTTCGCGCGGCATGGGGCCGCGCGCATCGAATTCCGCCTGTCGTTCCCGGTGAAACATTTGACCCGCAAGCCCCGTCAGCACCCACTGGCTGATATTCCCCCGAAGATGCAGCAACAGATTCGCCACGCTGTTGCTCCGCTCATTCGGCCGAAACCACAGGTACTCATCGCTGAGCAGCCCGGCACACCGCGCAATCTGCGCGTGGTGATCTTCCATCTTCCGTGCGGCGTACTCCGTAAATGATGCGGCGAGCGTTATGTCAGCCATGATTTCATCATACTCCTGCCATCGGCTGCACCGATAGTGTTGCACAAGGAGTGGGGCGGGCGTCCCTGCCCGCCACAACCTCGCGCGAAACCGCCGTGCCAGAGATATCATCCACCCATGCGAATCCTCATCGACGAAGCCGTCTGGGGCGTTCCCAAACTCTTCGAACCGCTCGGCTCCGTCCGCACCTATCGCGGCCGCGCCTTGACGGCCTCCGATATCGCCGACGCCGACGCATTGATCGTGCGCTCCGTCACGCCGGTCACCGCCGACGTGCTTCGCGGCACGCCCGTCCGCTTCGTCGGCACGGTAAGCACCGGTGACGATCACATCGACACAGCCTTTCTCTCGGTCGCCAACATCGCCTTCGCCTCCGCCGCCGGCTTCAACGCCCGCACCGTGGCCGAATATGTCATTGCGGCAATCCTCGAACTCGCCCGCCGCGATTTGTTCGAATTACCCCCGAAAACATTGGGTGTTTTCGGGGTCGGCCGAATCGGTTCGATCGTCGCTCGCTGGGGCGAATTACTCGGAATGAAAGTCCTGCGCTGCGATCCGCCGCGCGCTCGCGTCGAGGGGGGTTCCGGTCTTGTTTTGCCTGATGTGCTTCGCCGCGAGTCCGACATCATCACGCTGCACGTCCCGCTCACGCACGAAGGCGTCGACGCGACGTATCAACTCATCAACGCCAGTTGGCTCGCAGATCTGCGCCCCCGCACGACCATCATCAACACCTCGCGCGGCGATGTCGTCGACGAAAGCGCCCTGCTCGATGCCATTCGAACTAAACACCTGCAAGCCGTGCTCGACGTCTGGCACGCCGAGCCGCGCGTCAATCGCGAGCTTGCAAAGGCCTGCGCAATCGCAACGCCGCACATCGCCGGTTACTCGCTCGATGCCACGCGCCGCGGCGCGATCATGATTCGCAATGCCCTGGCCCGGTTCATCGGCGACCTCGAACCGATTGATGCGCGAATCGATGCGCTGGATGATCCGAACGAACCGTATCAAAGAATGACGTTGTCGCATGAATCACTCGACGCATCCATACGCGACGCCGTGGCTGCGTCGCTGAACATTGCCGAGATCGACGCCGCAATGCGCACCTGGCTTTCCGGCCCGGCCGATGCCGCCGGCTTCGATGGACTCCGCCGATCCGCCCTTTCACGGCGCGAGTTTTCCGCCATCGCCCCCATCCTCCCGGCCGATTCCATGAAGAAAGCCGCGCCGATCCTGCGAGAGCTGGGCTTCAGATTCCCATAAGCGCGCCCGAAGATTCGGCGAAATGAGGTGTTTCCCCTATCCGTAATCTGTTCCGTTTGGCCAGAGTAGCCGTCTGTCCGGGCTGGTCCGTCTTCACTAGGGCAGGAATAACGGAGCGACCCCGGTTGCCTGCTCGGCTGTAACTAGTTGCCATGGCATAACTTAGGGCAGCCGTAAAAAATAATGGAATTGTGTGAGGTCTGCCTTGAAAAGACTCCGCCAATCCGGGTAATATGATGTGTAAGGTATGTGGCCAGTAATCTGACCGCAGACCCCGCGCTCCTCACGCCCAGAACAGGTGGGGTCGCAAGAGAAAAACTGATGCCGGTTATCGCGGGATCAGGGTCAATCAGCCGTGTCTGCCTTTGCAAGAGGCGAATAGACACGGCAATGCGAAATGAAGACTGCAATAAAATTGCGTTTTCAGCCCGTAAACGTTGATCCGAATCGCCAAGTTTGGTAACATGGCAGCGTGGAGAGAAGTTTCGGAGGGCGACATCGGAGTTCGCGAGTTGGCAGATTCGCGATTTATTCCGGTTGAATAGCCCTCAACCAGGTTCGACAACGGATGGCAGTCCGGCGTTGAGTTTGGCTTCGCGAATCAGGATGTTCCTGATGGGCGAAGAGAAAAAAACGAATTGGGAACGAGCGACCTGATGCACCGGTATGCTAAGGTCCATGGGAGTCGAAAGACTCGTTAGCATTAAGTTGCTCGTTAAAGAGCAGGGAGTAAAGCTCAAATGAAGCGAACCTCAATGATTTTGGCATGTGGCATCGTGGCCGGCCTGGCCGCGAGCTCAATCGCTCAGGACTCAAGTATTTTCTACGACGTTCGTGATAACGCCACCTCGGCAGGCACGGGCGTCGGTGGCCAGTTGATTGGCACAGCGGTTTGGCCGTACACCAACGGTCAGAATCCAGTGGCCGGTGGTGGTAACTCCGCCGATCGCTTTGGCACCGCAGCGGTGAATGCTGGTCAGCGCGGCGCTGGAAACGTTCTTCGCCTGAACCCCGTTCAGGTCAGTGGTTTCCATGCACTTGCCAATCCGAACGGTGCTGGCAGCGGTTGGCCGAACTATGACGCCGACACGAACGCCGCAACCGGTCGCCTCTGGCTCTACCTGAGTGTTAATGATGATCTTTCCGGTACCGGCGACGTCATCAGCTCGATCGGTCTCGACCACAACATCACCAACGGTCCGAACCTCGTCACGGCTCGCAACGGCATCGGCGCGGTTGCGTTCACGATGTTCAACGATGCCACCGTCGCCGCTCAAGCAGGCGGCTCCCCGGCAACGCCGTGGAACGGTGTCGTCAATGGTGCCAGCAACCTGGCCACCCCTCCAAGCGTCCTCGGCTCCAAGGCCGTCCGCGTTCCGGTCACCACCGGCCCGGCCTATGCCGCCTCGCTCGGTATTCAGCCGAATGCCGGCCTCTATCGAATCGGTCAGCTCCGTGTCACCGCTGGCACGCGAAACTGCACCCAGCGCAGTGCGAACCTGCACGTCGATAACTCGACCTACACCCTCAAGGCCTCGGTCAACAACCTGCTCTGCACCCGAGTGTTCCAGAGCGGTGGCGATGCCGTTGAGAACATCTCGATGGGTTATGACCCCTACGTCGCCAATGGCACGTTCGGCACCCTCGACGCAGCCGTCAGCGGCAGCGTGGTCGGCACCTCGGCCGCTCCCGATGCGGCGATCCAGATTCGCCTTCGTGGCGACTTCAACGGTGACGGAAACGTCAATGCTCTAGACGGTGGTCCTTTTGCTGCGGCTATTACAGTTGGCTCACCGGCCATTCCGTCGGCAAAGCAGTCGCAGTTCTACATCGCGGACTTTACCAATGATCGCAAGGTGAACGCTCTTGACGGTGGTGCCTTCTCCAAGGCCATCACGGCATCGCTGACCTGTCCGTAATGGATTGTCTATTCCAGTGGATGCCGCGTGTGCGGCATCCACTTACTTGGTTTTTCTTTTGTAGGCAGTGGGAAAGAACAGTAAGTCTTTTCCGAACTTGTAAGAAGGAGAGTGAGATGAAAGTTGCAAGTCGTTTGCTAGCTCTGGCCCTGGTGGCCAGCGCATCGGTCGCACAGGCTGACACGGCTCATTGGTTCACGGCATCCAACCCCACGGGTGGTGCCTCGATCCAGGATGCCGGTGGCCCCGGTCAGACCCCGGTCCTGAAGTGCGATGTTACGGCCCCGGCCCCGTGCACATGGACCATTTCAATCGCGTTCCAAAATGCTGGTGGTGACTCGCCGATCATCGGCTGGGCCACAGACCTCTATTCGGACGCCCTCAATGGCAAGATCGTTGGTTCGAACTTGGTCTACTCCGGTGGCTTCGGTGCTCATCCGGCCGGCGCTCCGGTCGGAGCCAGCCCTGGCCTCATCGCCGGTGGTAACGGGTTCGATGGCTCGTTCGCTGGCGTCAATGGCGGTCCCCTCGGATCGTTCACGCTGAGCAAGTTCAAGTCCCCTGGCGCTGGCGCTCAGACGGACGTAATCCTCGCTCGCGTCGGTGACGTCGCTTGGGCGAACCTTGATGGTGCCGCTCCGATCGTCGCCATGGGTGGCAATGCTCCAGTATCTGCTGACGTTGGCACAGACCTTGGTGCTGCCATCGTCATCATGAACTTCCCCGAGCCGTCCTCGTTGGCGCTCTTGGGTCTCGGCGTCCTCGCCCTGATCCGCCGCCGATAAGACGTCTCAGTTCCTGAGATTCAATCGACCCTCGCCATGTGTGGGGACTCGGTTGGTCTGAGAAGTAGGATAAGACTAAGCATGGTCATCCAGAGATGGGTGACCATGCTTTTTTTTTCGTGCCGGCGGCTTACAATATGAATGCAGAACGTTGTTCTCTCACTAGCAACCGGCAGTCGTCAAACCGTGTCGGAGGCCTTATGCGTGGCGTAGATTCTTTGATTTCAGTCCGAAACTTTGTAATAGTCGCGTGCGGCGCAGCCGTGCTGTTGTCGATCGCTCAACCGGCCAATGCCCAGGATGGGTCGCCGTTGGATGCCGCCGATCCCAATTGGCTGGAATCCTATCGCTCGGAGATCGACGGCCAGGTCGAGTTGATCGTCGCGGCCTATGGGTTGGATAGTCAGCAGCAGGCGGCGCTCCGACAGGAGTTGGAAATCCGTCTCGCGCGACAGAAGGCGTTTGAAGACGTGGAAATGCCCAAGCTGCAGGCATTGGCCGCCGCGATTGACACCGAAAACGAACCCGAAGACTCACCCGCTGCCAAGGCCCTCAACGATCAGATCGCCTTGATTGCGACCCAAATGCCGCTTCAGCAGGAGAGTGTCGCCGATTGGGTCGGTGCGAATTTAGTGCCGCCAACCGTCGTGACAGAAGGGCGACAACGCTGGGAGGAACTGCGCTTCCGAAGGCAGGCCGAACGTAATACTACCGATGAAGGTCTTGCCGAGAATACGACGTTCAAGGGCGACCTCGCAGATGCAAGAACAGCATTCGAATCCGTCCCCGTCGCTGAAACAGGCGAGCCGCTCCCGAGCGGCGAAAAGGGAACTCGCCTCGCGCCAACCGCTGAGAAAAAGCGAGTCGAACACGCCACCGTTGTTCCCCCCAATTTGACCGCGGCAAATCCCGATCTCGCCCCCAAGAATGCCAAGCAGCAAGCCGCCAAGCCGGCCCAGCTCGATGGTGCAACAAGCCACGACGCCGCCGCCAACAAGAGACCCGAAACGCCGCAGGCCGCAAAGCCAACCCCGGAAGCGCCGCGAGCTGCCGAGGTCAAGCCTCAAACCCCCGCCGAAGTCGCTCCACCGCCCGCGCCGCCGCTCGACGACTGGGATAAATACGTCCTGAATCTCGCCGGCAAATACAGCTTCGACGACGCGCAGATGACGAACGCCCAGTCGATCCTTCGAGACCTCAAGCGCCGGGCAAACCAGTATCGAATGAGCCGTTCCGATGCCATCGCCAAGGCCCAGTTGTTGACCGATGCCAAGGCCCGCGAGGCCGAGCTAAAGGTGTTGAACCGCCCGTTGGACGCCATGTTCGAAGAGCTAAAGCAGCGCCTAGAGTCCCTGCCAACGGCCGATCAGCGTTCCAAGGCCGGCGCCACCCCTGCCAACAAGGCCAGGGACTCCAAGAAATAGCCTCTGCGCTGCGTGCGTCCGGGCAATTCTTGCATCCTTGGGTCGTTTCCGGGTGCATCAGGCGCCTTGGCGATTACAATTCCAATACCCGCCCTGATCTCCGCCGATGAAGACAGGTCGGATGGTGGTCTTGTCATGCCTCTCAAACTCAGTCGGCAATGCGTCGTGTCAGCCCTCCTGGTCGCTTTGGCGGCGTCCAATCTCCCCGCGCAGGTGGATCACCGCGTCAATCGCGGAAACACAGAAACAGGCGGATACCAGCTCGACAAAAGCCCTCAGGCTGGCTCCGGCGGCTTCAACCTTTCCCGCCCCGGCTTCGACTACGGCGCCCGCGCCAACGCCATCATCACGAACAATGTGACCGGCATCGGCGGCTTCAAAGGCTATTCCCCGCTCTACCAAAACAACGCATTCCGCGGCGACCTGCCTTCGACCGGCCTGTCGGATTTCCAATCGCGCGGCATAGGAGTGCAGGATGTCGGCTCCAGCCGAACCATCGCCCCGTCATACTTTTACGACCCGACACGCACCATCGCCGACATCGGACAGATCCGCCAGGGTCTAAACGCCCCCGGTTCATCTCGGTTGGGGTCCACGACGGTGCCGCTGGCCAACCCGGTTTCACCAAACCGAAAGATATTGCCCAACGTCCGCGACCCCGCGGATCGCCGTTCACAACTCGATACGCCCCCGATCGGTATCTCGTCCCGACAAACATTGACGCCGTTGCGTTCTGCCCCCGTGGGCGCCGTTTCTCCGGCGTTCCGCGCCGCCGCGAGTTCGTCCATCTTCGGTACCGTCACGCCGGATATCGAACCAAACCTTCCTTCGGGTTTGAGCCTGGACAGCCGCCTCGACCAGATAAAGGTCGGCGAGACATGGAAAGAACTGGACTTGCCCGAAGCCGAACGAAAGGCCCTGGAATCACGGCCTGATCGCGGCATGGTGGCAAAGGCAAAGGACGTGCCAACCCCGTCGAACGCTCCGCCCGTGACCGATGGCAGGCTCGATTCAACCGCCCTCGCCAAGCCGGCCCTTTTGCCTCTTCCAATGGATGGCAAGGCACCGGCGAATCTTGGCGAGGATCGCTTCGCCGACTTCTTCAACGCCATTCGCGCCGCCGATCAGGCAGGCGTGAAGGATCTGAGCTTCGAGCCGAAGGCCCCGCCGTCGAAAACAGCGGATCCCGCCGAGCGGTCTACCTGGAGCATCCCTGACACGCTGGTGCGGAAGCAATCGGAGGGCATCAATCAACTCGCCGCCGCCGCGAAGTGGGCCAAGGACGTGTTGGATGATCCCGTCACAACCTTTGCCGGAAAGTACGCAAACAGCCTCAACCAATATATGGCCGATGGTGAAGCGGAGTTGCACCGCGGCGATTACTATCGTGCCGCGCGATCGTTCGACGTGGCCCGGACGATCGACCCATTCAATCCGCTTCCGCACCTGCATCGCGGCCACGCCTTGGCCGCCGCCGGGGATTACGTCTCCGCCGTCGCCAATCTCGAATTAGGATTGAAACGCTTCCCCCACATCGCGGCATTCAAAATGGATCTGGTGGCCCTGGTCGGCAATCGAGACATCTTTGACGTCCGACGCGCCGACCTTGAAAAGCGCCTCGCCGTCAAGGATCAGTACGACTTGCGTTTCCTGTTGGGCTATCTGGAGTGGTATTCCGGCCTTCCGGAAGACGGCATGAAGAACCTGCGCATGGCCGCGGCGAACGCCCCGAAGGACAGCCCGATCCGCTCGTTCGCCGGATTGCTATCAGGCGATCAGCCACTTCCCGAACTACCCAGGTAGTTCTACTCTGGGGTAATCACCCTAATAACCCACCCAACCGTCATAGGCAAGAAAAGTTGCCAAGCTTCTCATTTTCTGCTTGACACCCCCTCAAAAAAAGAAAGCACCGAGCGCCGCAGGGGCAATCTCGGTGCTTTCCGGAGGGGAAAGAAGCCTATTTGAAACACCCTGATTTCAGGGTCATTTGAAGCGATCAGCCTCCGTTAAGATTTTGTTTCCAACCGCTTCCGGAAATATTATACGCGCCACCCATGGCGACATCCATATTATCGACATTTGGTTGCAAACCCTGAATGCCTTGACCCCGGGGGCCAAGCAGGGGGGGTATTATCGGAAACTCACAGCTTCGTAGCGGCATCCGACCTCTTTATACGCAAAAACCCCAATAGCAGTTCATTCGTATTTCCGTGGGTTCCCCGAACCATCAAAACCCGCTTTCAGAGTTTCCCAACGGTTGACAGGCCCGTCCTGTCGCCTAGACTGCGGTTTCCGGGGTTTTTAACGCCTTGGGGACGCCATGGGTGGGGCTTTTGGCCTGGTTTTTGGCCGACAGATCCCGACCCAATCCTCGAGGGGTTCCGCCCGGCAGGTTGAATGACCGCGTAGCTCAGCTGGATAGAGCGCAGCCCTGCGAAGGCTGAGGTCGGTGGTTCGAATCCACTCGCGGTCGGTGTTCATCCCAAAACAGTTCCTCGCAGCCGCGCCAAAGTTCTAAAAACAACCGTACGGCCGCTGAATCCCTTATCACTACAATCTCGCCTGATGGTCGCCACCCAAACCGCTTCATCGCTCGCCGACATCGCCGCCAGGGTCGAGGCCGGAGCGAGACTCACCTTCGATGAGGGCGTTCGTCTCTACGCCTCGCGAGACATCCACGAGATTGGCCGGCTCGCCAATATCGTCCGCCGTCGACTGAATGGCGATCGCGCCTACTTCAACATCAACCGCCATATCAACTATTCGAACTTCTGCGTCCTGCGCTGCAAGTTCTGTTCGTTCTATCGCCCGTATGCGAAGGCCGGTCAAGCGTCCAAAGTGGCGGACCTTCGCCTGCCACAGATTGGCGCACCCCGCGATGACGGTTACGAACTTTCGCTTGACGATATCACCGCCCGCGCAAGGGAAGCGTACGACGCCGGCGCAACCGAAGTCCACATTGTCGGCGGCCTGCATCCGACGCTGCCCTTTGATTTCTACCTCGATATGTGCCGGCAAATTCGCGCCGCGTGCCCGCGCATTTGCATTAAGGCGTTCACCGCCATCGAGATCATTCACTTCACGCGGATCACCAGGCCTCGGCTCTCAATACGCCGCGTGCTTGAGCAATTGCGAGATGCCGGCCTCGACACGCTCCCCGGCGGCGGGGCGGAGATCTTCGACGACCGCGTTCATGACGAAGTGTATCAATCAAAAGTCGGCGAGCAGGGCTGGTTCGACGTCCATCGCACGGCCCACGAACTCGGCATCCCGACCAATGCGACAATGCTCTACGGCCACGTCGAACGCCCCGAAGAACGCATTCGCCACATGGTGAAACTGCGCGAGCAACAGGACGCGTCATTGCGCACGGGCACCGCCGCCTTCAACTGCTTCATCCCGCTTTCGTTCATCCCGGATGGAAGCGCGCTGGCCGATCTGCCCGGCCCGACGGGATTTGACGACTTGAAAACGCTCGCCATCAGCCGACTGATGCTCGACAACATCCCGCACATCAAGGCCTTCTGGATCATGCAATCCGCGAAGCTGGCGCAGGTCTCGCTCAATTGGGGCGTGGATGATCTCGATGGAACCGTCGTTTACTACGACATCACCAAGCGCGAGGGCGGCGCCGGTAACACGCATCAGGAACTAACCGTCGATCAGATGCGCTCGCTCATGCGCGAGGCGGGCTGTCGGCCCGTCGAGCGCGACAGCCTTTACCGGCCCGTGGTGCGCGAAAACGGCGCATGGCGACTCGGCGGCGCGGCCTGACGGCGTTGGCCGTCAGCGCACGCGAAGCACAAGAAAATCATAATCGCTGTCAACGCGGTACTTCAGCCGAACGCCCTTGGCAAGCAGTTCTTTGGTCAGGACTTCCTGCAATTCGGTGACGGTTTCAATTGGCTTGTCGTTCGCGGCGACGATCACCATTCGGGCCCGAAGCCCGCACTCATACGCCTCACTGGTCATATCGACCTGCGTAATCAGCACGCCGTCGGCCTCGGAGTCGAGCCGGTACTTTTTCGCCAATACCGGCGTGAGTGTCTCCGCCTCAAACCCAAACTCTCCGAATCGACCGTTGCTCGATTTGTCATCGTCGATATCCTCGGCCTCGTCGTCCTTGCGAAGGTGAGGGTCGATCCGTGAAGAATTGAGCGGCGCCCGCGTGGAGAATCCCTCCGGCTGCAAGCCGACCGTCACGATTACTTTGCTCTTCACGCCCTTCCGCCAGACATCCAAATCGACTTCCGCACCGGGCTTGTAGGTCGAGATCAATTCCTGTAAATCCGCCTGGCTACGCACGGACTTTCCCGCCACGCGAAGAACGATGTCCTCCGGCTGCAAGCCTGCTTTGGCGGCGGGGGAGTCTTCACTCACCACGCCCGTAATGAACGCCCCCGATACGTCATCAAGCCCATAGGCCTCGGCAACCCGGTCATCGACCGGCTTTATGAGCACACCGAGATACCCCCGGACGATCTTCTCCCCGTTCTTTAGGGCGCTGGCGATTCGCGCGACGGTATTCGCCGGAATCGCAAACCCCACGCCCTGATGCCCGCCCGACTCCGTCGCAATTGCGACGTTGATGCCGATGACCTCGCCGCGGGTATTGATGAGCGGCCCGCCTGAATTGCCGGGGTTGATCGGGGCATCGGTTTGAATCCAGTTTTTGTACGCGATGTCGACGTCGATCGAGTCCTCACTACGACCCATCGCGCTGATGATTCCGTGAGATACGCTGTGCCCAAGTCGGAACGGGCTGCCGATCGCCAGCACGATCTGGCCAGGCCGCAGTCGCTCCGAGTCGCCGAGTTTCGCGGGCTTCAGACGATCGCCGTTGATCTTGATCACCGCAAGGTCGGTCTTGGGATCGGTGCCCACGACGTGTCCAGTGAACTTTCGCCCGTCGGCCAGCGTGACGTAGATTTTCTTCGCGTCGGCGACCACGTGGTTGTTCGTCACGATGTGACCGTCTTCGTCGATGATGATGCCGCTTCCGGTCCCGGTGGTCGGCGTCGGCGGCAGATTCTCATCGCCGAGCATACGGCGCAGTTCGCGGTTCATGGCCTTGTTGATGCTCAGCGCCTTGATGTGAACGACCGACGGCTTCACTTCATCGGAGATTCGCGCGAACGCGTTGGACAGCTTCTCAAGATCCGCCACGCCGTCGTCGTTGAGCAGCGGTGCGCGATCGCTGAGCGCCGGCGCATCCGGAGAGTCTCCGGCACGAAGCGCGGTGGGGTCGCCGATGGCGAGCCCCACTGCACCGAGTATCAATGTAAGGCTGAGTCGGCGAGTCCACAGACCATTCCGCATGATGTCGTCCTCCCTGCTGTTCCGATCCAGATACGGCGGCCGCCGCATTCGTCTCGGCGTGCCGCAATCCTACACTTGATCGGGCAATGCGACCCGTGGGGTCATCTTTGAGCCGCGAACCGCCGGCGTTTTCCTTGCAAAGATGCGTCGAACGGCAATTTCCGCTCGAATCCAGGGCAATCCGTGAGAATGAGGTGCATGATCAGGCTTGGATTGAATCAAACACGGGCGGTGGCCCGGAAACAAAGGAGCGGGCATCCATGCCCGCACACCGGGAAAGGCATAGAGCCTCGACCCGGCAATCCGTTCTCGGTCGTCAAGGATGAACCGTTAACGACCGTCTAGTTCGCGACACGCCCGAATTGCTCTTCGAGAGCCTTGACGATCTCACGAATCTTCCTTGTTTGCATTCCGGCCGCGCCGGGCCAGTTCACCGCGTCGTCCGCGGTGATCAACCCGTTGATTCGCCGGCACGCGAGGAGCACGGTCGTATGGTTCTTGTTGCCCATCACCCGCGCAATTTCAGGAAGGCTCAAGTCGGTGTGCTTCCGCGCGAGAAACATCGCGATGTTTCGCGCCAGGGCAATCGTTCGACTCTTGCGGCTTGTATGCAAGTCGGCCGGCGTTACGCCGAAGTAGGTGCCAACGCCATGTTCGATGTCGCTTGCCGTGACGATTCGCCCCGTTTGCCGAAGATGCTCATCCAACGCCTGACGGGCGAGGTCCAGCGTGATGGGCGTCTTCGCCAACGCTGTGTACGCCAGCAACTTGACCAGACAGCCCTCCAACTCGCGGATGTTCGCCTGAATCTTTCCGGCGATGTACTGAATCACATTTTCCGGTACCGAGTGCTTCGTCGCCGCGGCCTTGACTCGCAGGATTTCGCATCGCGTTTCAAAGTCCGGCCGCTCGATCCGCACGACCATACCCGACACGAGTCGGTTCACCAGCGATTCTGAAAGATCGCCGATCATCTTGGGATGGGCGTCCGAGGCCAGCACGATTCGCTTGCCGGCGGCCTCGATGGCGTTGAACGTATGCAGAAACTCCTCCTGCGTCGCCCTCTTGTTGGCGATGAATTGGATGTCATCCAGGAGCAGCACATCGATCTCGCGATACCGATGGCGAAAGGCGTCCAACGATCGCTCGCGAAGGGCGTAGAGGAACTGATTGGTGAACTCCTCACCCGACACGCAGACCCAGCGCACGTCCGGCCGCTTTTGAGTCAGTCCGTTCGCGATCGCATGAAGCAGGTGCGTTTTTCCAAGGCCGCACGCACTGTGGAAATAAACATTTCCGACGCTTCGTCCGTTCCCCTCGACCACCGTCGTCGCCACGCTATGCGCCAGACGGTTACTGGTACCGACGACGAAATCCTCCAGCCGCCCGCGAAGCTTTCGTGGCGGCTCCGGCAGGAGAGCTGTCTTGGCGCCCCGGCTTTCACGCATGGCCCGTTCGGCCGTTTTCTCAATGAAGGCCGCCTGCGAATTCAGTTGCGTCTTGCGAAGATTGCGAAACAGTACCGGGTCAATTGAGAAGCTCACTTGCACGTCGCGGCCGGTGACGTCCTTGGCCGCCTGCGTGATCGCGTCGGAAAAATGATCTTCGATCCAGCCGCCGATGAAAAGGTTGGGCACCCCGATTTTGATAAGGCTCTCTGCGCACGTAAGTTGCGTCGAGTTCTTGAACCAGACCTTGTATTTTTGTGGCCCCACGAGTTCTTCGATTCGGCCCTTGATGCGTTCGGTGGTATCGTTGGAAATCTGTGTGAGCACAGCGCGCTCCTTGACCGTCCCGCGTGATGTACGCGGTTGGGATGTTTCCGGGATGTTCGACTAATTCTTTTTCAGATGGCCAAGCCCGTGTGGTTGGTTGTACCTATCGCGGTCTTGCGGGCCGGAAGTGTAAGTACAGCGGGCCTTCGCGTCAATGAAGAAAACTTTAACGAAATCGTCGCGCGATTGTATCGCTTCATCAATCAGGACGTTACGCGATGAGAATTTTTTTCTTCCACGGCCTTCTCACACAAAATTCAATGTTCGTGAATAACCGGTGCGATCACCTTCGTGATTTGCGCAATGTCATGTTGCGCGGGCAGTTGGATCAATCGCGCGTACGAATGCGCGACGCCGCATCGTCTCGTGAAATCCTTCCGAGCCGTACAGGTGCCTCGCCGGAGCGTTGCGTGCGTCGACGGCGAGCGTAACTCGTGTAAAGCCAGCATGATGCGCGAGCGCCAAGCCGGCCCGCAAGATCGTCCTGCCGAATCCGTGACCACGAGCGTCAGAACGAACTCCCATGTATGCGATTTCCAGCACAGGCCGTAAAGGGTTTTCGCACAAAAGGTTGCACGCCACCGCACGCCCATTCGCCCGAAGCAGCAGCCAACGCGTCGGATCGAACCGACCGGACGATTGATGACTGAGCATGGTGTCATCGAGCGTTCGCAGTTCCGAAAGACTCGGACAGTCCAAACTGCCCTCGTAGGACGACGCAATCACCTCGCGGAACTCGCATTCGGTATTGACAGCATAGGTCGCCCACTCTAAGCCGTCGCCGCTGGGTGAAACGGGTGCCCGAAGCGACGATGGATCCAGCGGCGTGTTCCATTCAAGATAAAGTAATTCCGCCAATTCGTGAAAGCATGCCCGTCGAAGCGCCGCGGCGTTGACGGTGTCCTCCGGCGCCAGCAGGCATTGCAAAAGCACGACGCCGCGCCCGGCCATTGACTCCGCGACCGCAGTCGCCAGCTCGGCGATGATGGGCGCCGACGCCGGCTCAATCCGCCCGTCGGGAAGAAACAGCATCGCAGTCCGTCCCGGTGACTCAAGGCACGAACACGCCGACACCATGGCCCCGTTCCGCTCCGCGCACCAGTGAAGCGCCGGCGGAAGTTCCATGTCACGCGCGTAGTGCAGGAAAAGTGTGACGTGCCCTTCGATCTCCGCCCGCGACTTTCCCAATTCCGCAAGGGCCATGCGCAGCACCGGGCGCGCCTCGCGCGCGTTCACCTGTCGAATGCACACATTGGATTCCGATTCCATGGTGTCGTCTTATATCCGATGGCGCACCTCATCGCCCGGCCCGGCTCTCCCGCGAGCCTTTCCGCCACAACAGCACATTCTCCATCAGATGACGCGTCGACGCCGGGCGATAGCCAACGCGCTTCCACACAAAACTCCCGTCCAATCCGCCCGTCACATCGAACGGGCACGCCAACACGCAGCCGCCGCCCGCATCCGTCTGCACGAGAATCGGAGGCGTCGTCCCGCCGCTGCGCAGACCAGAACCGGCCTCCGTCGTTTCCATTAGTTCTAAGCCGCGTGCGAGCGGACTGGTTCCCGACACGATTGGATGATTCGACGGAAGCAACATTGCTTCTCCGACTGCCAGCTTCTCAAATACCTCATTCGCCGCGTCGATTGCCGCCGGTTGCCCGTCCACGGCGTCGATGAACACCATCCCGCCCGCGCGGACGTACTCGCGCAATGACGTCAGCACGCCTTCCGTAAACTCTTCCGACGTCGACATGCCAAGGTGAACCACATCAGCCTTCTTCCAATCCTCCTTCGGAACCAACTCAAGCGCGACGCCGCATCGCCGACGCAGGTGTTCATTGAATCGAGTCCAGACCGCCGGATGGGCTTGGCTCGCGCCACCGAGGTCCGGCCGTGCCAGTCGCAGGATTCCCGCCTTCGGCAGCGTTGGTGATGTAATTGAAGTCCGGCGAAGTCGCCGGGGAAGTTCCGAGTAGGGTGAAGCGCAATACACGCGCACGTTTGCCATGATGCGAAACATTTCCTCGAACCCACCTCGTTCCTGCTGCCACGCTCCAGCGAGATCCACGGGACACAGGATGATGGGAAGCCTGGCCCCGTCCTGAATCGCCCGAAGCGGCGCGGATCGCTTCCACGGCGACGTCGCACCACCGAACTGGCAGCGATAGATGGCGTGATCGCTCGGCACGTCCGTGAACCGCCACCCATAATCCATAAAAAGAGTCTCAAACTGCTTTTCCGCCGAATCGCGGAACTTGCGTGACGCCCGGTCGGCGTGAAGGAATACCGTTCCGCCCTCTTCAACATACTGGCGGATCCGCTTCATCGTTTCATTTGGCAATTCCAACGGGCCTTGTCCTGCGATGTAAAGGATTGGCGCATCCTGCATGTCGCGAATCGTTGCGTTGACCGGGATTCGCTGCCATCGATGCAGCCGCTCGAACGTGCGATTAACAAATCGCGTCAGATTGGCGAGGTCGCGCTGGTAGTAACTCCAGTCATCAAATCGCTCACCGTGTTCGAGTTTCTGAAAGAGGACCGGCGCCTGTCCATGTACCAGAAAAATTACGCCAAATGCATCGGCGAGGATATCCGTGCCCCAGTCGTGTCGGCACACGTCCGCCGCATAGGCCCGAAACCAATCCCGCCCACCGATGTACGCCAACCCGCTGGCCAACCCCAACCGTTCCAAACCAAACAACTCATACCCGCTGTTGTTGGTTCCATCCGGCGGATGCTCCTCAAGGTACGTATTTCCCCGACCAATCGCCGCGTGAATCTTGCTGATTCGTTCCCGCGCTGGCTTGTCGATGGCGATTCCTTCGAAAACGCGGTAACCCATCTCCGGTCGCGCATAAAGGCGATCCAGCGCAATGTACAAACTGTTGCATCCCGCAACCGTCATCGACGGTGTCGATTGATTGGTACCTGCGGCATAGGACCACCCGCCATCCGGGTTCTGCAACTCGAGCCAGTGGCGGCTTATTCGCTGCCAGTGTCCGTTACCGACTTCGCTGCCGCCGATGGAGCCGGACCAAAGCCCGAGGTTGGCGAACTGCGTATTGGAGTGATCGCCGCCGCCACCGCCAGAAACGTAGGTGTACCAGCCGCTCTCCCGCCCCGCGCGCTGAAGCCAATCGACATCGCTTTTGAGAAGTTTCTTCAGCCGATTGCGATGCGCGGCCGCAAGTGGACGATCGAGTAGCGTGCTCCACAGGCTCGCTCGCAGGCTGTACACATAGGTCCCACCGCCGCTACCCGGCCCTTCCTCCAGGATGGCCAGCAGGCGTTCGAATGTCGGGTGCGTTGTCTCAACACCCGCGGCCGCGAGCGCGAGCGCAACCAGCGTCGACCGACCCTGCGCGCACGGCGCGTCCAGTTCATCCCGAACCAGCCCGGCCCGCTTCCACGTCGAGATGGTGGACCTCGTGATGGAGAGATTTTTTTTCTCCGTCGTTGTGATCTGAACGGCGTCACGTGTGAACTTTGTGACATTTCCTCGCACCGTCACGCTGCCGCCGCCGCGTGAGTAGGTGATCTCGTCGTCGTTTCGCAAATGGCCAAGCAGCGCCGAGACGCCCTCTTTGATCGCGGCATTGACCGCCTCGTCATCAACCGCTTTGGCATACGGCGCGCAATGAAACCAGCCCGCGAAGATCGCAACGAGCAGTGCACGTCGGAGGTGTTTCATCAGCGAGGCGGGCAAGGGAAGCTCGCAGGCAGGTCGAACGTCGCTCAGGCCCGCGCGCCCGCGCCGGCCAACTGTGCCAGCGCATGAACGCAGCGGTCCACGTCGTCCAGTGTATTGTACGCCCCAAATGACAGCCGCGTGGTGCCGCCGATCTCGTGCGTACCAAGCGTCTGGTGGGCCAGCGGCGCACAATGCAGGCCCGAACGGCTGAGAATTCCGAACTCGGTCTCAAGCAGCGCCGACAACTCCGCGGGCTCCAGCCCCTCCATTCGGACACTGAACACCGCCACGCGCGACGCGGCATCACGCGGGCCATACACGCGCAGCGGCTCGATCTCGACCGCCTTCTCAAGAAATCGGGTCGACAATGCCAGGTCGTGCGCGTGCAGATTTTCCACGCCGCGCTCTTCAATCCACGCCAACGCCGCCCCCAGTCCGGCAAGCCCGATTGCATTGTGACTGCCCGACTCAAACCGGTCCGGCATGAAGTCCGGCTGCGTGGCCAGTTCGCTTACCGATCCCGTCCCGCCCTCGACCAGCGGCTCGACCAGATTTTCCAGCCCCGGTCGAATGTAGAGGGCACCGGTGCCAAGCGGTCCCATCAATCCTTTATGCCCCGGCATTGCGAGAAAATCAATTGACTGCCTCGCCACATCAAGTGGCACATGGCCCACGGTCTGTGCGGCATCGACGAGAAGGAAGATCTCCCGCTGGCGCAACGCCTCCCCGACTTCGTCAATCGGTTGCAGCGTCCCCGTCACATTGCTCCCGTGCGTCATGCACACCAGTCGCGTACGCGGTCGAATCGCGGCCAGCACATCATCGGCCCGCACCGCGCCCGTCTCCGCATCCGCCGGGACAAACGTGACCTCATTCCGCCCCCGGTCCTGCAGCGCGTTCAACGGCCGCAGCACCGAATTGTGATCCATCGCCGTGGTAATAACATGATCGCCGTCGCGCAGCACGCCCTTGATGGCCAGATTCAGCGCCTCCGAGCAATTCAGCGTGAACACAACGTTCTTCGCAGGTTCGCATCCGATCAGCCGCGCCAGCCGCCGCCGGCATTCCGCAACCAACACGCCCGTATCCACCGCTTCGCGATACGCCCCGCGTCCCGCCGACGCCCCAAGTTCCTCGGCATAGGCCCGCATCGCCTCCAACACCTCCGGCGGCTTCGGAAAGCTGGTAGCGGCATTATCGAGGTACAGGCGTTCGAGCATATGGGCTTTCTCCGAGCATCATTGTATCCATCCGCTGCGGCCTCCGCACGATGCCGTTCCCTTTGGACGCGTGTACGATTCCCCGGATGGCAACCAAAATGGTCGATCCCAATGACGGGCTGATCCGTTGCAAGTGGGCCTCCAAGGATTCACTCCAAGCCACCTACCACGACCACGAATGGGGCAAGCCCATCCGCACCGACGCCGGCCATCTCGAACGAATGGCGTTGGAAGTTTTCCAATGCGGCCTCTCCTGGCGAATCGTGCTCACCAAGCGCGACGCATTCCGCGAGCGATTCAAAGGCTTCGACCCGGCGGTCGTCGCCCGTTTCGGCAAGCGCGAGATCGAAAAACTCTGCGCCGACGCCGCGATCATCCGCAACCGCGCCAAGTTGGAGGCCATCGTCTCAAACGCGAAGGTCTTCCTCAATCTCGCCGATGCCCACGGCACCTATCTCAAATGGTTCAATGCCCTCCCCGCAAAGACTCCCAAAGACCGCGCCGCCCTCTACCCACTCTTCAAGTCGACCTTCAAATTCATGGGTCCCGAAACGACCAAGTGCTACCTCATGGGAGTCGGCAAGATAGATGCCGAACACGAACCGACCTGCTACCGTGCATGATGCAATCGCACAATGAAATTGCGATTCGTTCATATAGTGCCACAACTTCTTTTTTCATTTATGCCGGAACAATCTTGAAATCAGTATCCCGCCATCGGTAAGATCGCACCTGCAGTTCTCAGGCGAGCCTTCCGACCGGTCGCCGTGTAAGCGATAGGTTCACTTCCGTGGGAGCTTGCCTCTTGCGCATGAATGCGAAGGAGATGCTTATGCGACTGCGGCAATTCTGCCTGTCCGGTGTGGTTCTCGTGGCCTTTCAACTTCCCACGTTCGCCGAAGATGAAAAAACGGCGATCGTCGATGAAAGCCCAGATTCAACACAGCCGTTCGTGATCGAAGGGAATATTTACGCCAGCAAGGCAGCCTTCATTCTCGCCGGCGGTCGATGCGGCACGCCGACGCCCGATGAAATTACCTCCAACGTAATCCAGCAACAGATCGAGCGATTCCGCCCGGCGGTGGGTCCCGATGGCGACAACAACCCAGAGCTGGTGCGAGCTCCCGGCACCGTCACGATCTCGGTATGGTTTCACGTCATCAACAAAGGCACAGGCATTGCCAACGGCGATATCCCGCAGTCTCAAATTGATGCTCAGATGACCGTGCTCAACAACGCCTACAGCGGCGCGACCGGCGGAAACAACACCCCGTTCCGCTTCGTGCTCGCTGGCGTCGATCGCACGACCAATGCCACTTGGTATACCTTGAGCGACGGCTCCTCTGCAGAGGCCAATGCAAAGAACGCCCTCCGAAAGGGCGACGCCAAGACCCTAAACATCTACACCGCAAGCCCTGGCGGCGGCATCCTCGGCTGGGCCACCTTCCCATGGTCATATTCGAGCGCCCCAAAGGATGATGGCGTCGTGATCCTCTACTCCAGCGTCCCGGGCGGAACGGCTGCTCCGTACAACCTCGGAGACACGGCCACCCACGAAGTCGGCCACTGGCTTGGCCTCTATCACACCTTCCAGGGTGGTTGCAGCGCGAACAATGATTACGTGACCGATACCGCGCGCGAGCGATCGGCTGCCTTTGGTTGCCCGACGGGTCGCAACACCTGCTCGCAAACCGGCAACGACCCCATCACCAATTTCATGGATTACACCGATGATTCGTGCATGTTCGAGTTCACGGCGGGGCAAGCGTCGCGCGCGGACAGCTTGGTATTGCAGTATCGAGGACTGTAACTGGTCGGGTCAGTCACTTTGATTTTCATGGCCGGCCCCTGCGAGTTCGCTCGCGGGGGCCTTTTTGTTGGACCGGCCGTCGGCGCACCACGGTTTGTCAAGACAAAAAACTCCGAATACGATGCCCACGTGAAAACCATCATCGAGCCATTTCGAATCAAGTCCATCGAACCGATTCGCATGACCACGCGCGACGAGCGCGAACGAATCCTCCGCGAGGCCGGCTTCAACGTCTTTCTCATTCGCGCCGAGGATGTGCTCATCGACCTGCTCACCGACAGCGGCACCGGCGCCATGTCCGCCGAACAGTGGGCCGGCATCATGCGCGGCGACGAATCCTACGCCGGCGCCACCAGCTTCTATCGCTTCCAGGATCGCATCACTGAGTTGACCGGCTTTGAACACGTCCTCCCCACGCACCAGGGCCGCGCCAGCGAACGCATCCTCTTCGAACTCGTCGGCGGCCCCGACAAGATCGTCCCGAACAATGCCCACTTCGACACGACCCGCGCCAATGTCGAACACTCCGGCGCAAAGGCCGTCGACCTGCCCATCCCCGAGGCCGCCGAGCCGAAGAACCGCCACCCCTTCAAGGGCAACATGAACGTCGCCGCATTGGAGAAGCTCATCGCCGACGTCGGCCGCGATCGCATCCCCCTCGTCATGGTCACCGTCACCAACAACAGCGGCGGCGGCCAGCCCGTCAGTATGGCCAATCTCCGCGCCGTCCGCGCCGTCTGCGACAAGCACAAACTACCACTGTTCCTCGACGCCTGCCGCTTTTCCGAAAATGCCTTCCTCATCAAGCAGCGCGAGCCTGATATGAAGGACCGCACCGTCCGCGAAATCGTCCGCGAAATGTTCGACCTCGCCGACGGCGCCACCATCTCCGCCAAGAAGGACGGCATGGTCAACATCGGCGGCCTCCTCCTCCTGCGCGATGAACAAATGCTCTACCGCGCCAGCAACCTCCTCATCCTCACCGAAGGTTTCATCACCTACGGCGGTCTCGCCGGCCGCGATCTGGAGGCCATGGCCCAGGGCTTCGAAGAAGTCGTTCACGACGACTACCTCGCTTATCGCATCCGCAGCGTCGAATACCTCGGTGAAAAACTCATCGCCGCCGGCATCCCCATCGTCGAACCGCCCGGCGGCCACGCCATCTACATCGACGCCGGCGCTCTCTGCCCGCACATCCCGCCCGCCCAATTCCCCGGCCAGGCCGTCGTCTGCGGGCTGTATCGCATCGGCGGCGTGCGCTCCGTCGAGATCGGCTCCGTCATGTTTGGAAATGCGCCGACCGCCACCGGCAAGCCGCGCCTCGAACTCGTCCGCCTCGCCATGCCCCGCCGCGTCTACACCCAAAGCCACATCGACTACGTCATCGAAGCCGCCGCCGAACTCGCCGCATCAAAGGCAAATCTCCGCGGCCTCCGCATGACCCACCAACCCCCGGTCCTCCGCCACTTCACCGCCCGCTTCGAAGAAATCTGAACCGGGTAGCTCAACCCGTAGGGCGACGCAACCCGTAGGGTCCGCTGTGCGGACCATTACAACGAAACGTCCGCTGTGCGAACCACCAACAACGTAGGGTCCGCTGTGCGGACCATTAACAACGAAACGTCCGCTGTGCGAACCATTAGCGACTCTCCCGCACCCTTAACCCTTCGGACCCTTAAACCCTTAAATCCTTGAACCCTTAAACCCTTGAACCCTCGGCCCCTCGGCCCCTTGATCTCTCAAACTCTTGAACAACTCACCCCATTTTGGTTACAATAAAACTCCTACCCGGAGGCACAAATGCACTCAGCACTGCTGCTTTGTTTTTTGATCATTACCCAGATCAGTGAACCGGCCTGCGTCGACCAGTCCGCCCTACCCGATCCAATCACCCTCCGCGCCCAGCGCGAACGCCAGACCATGCCCTACAGGCCCGGCACCGGCCGCACCGCCCCCTCGCGCCATGTCCAATTCGGCCCCCACGTCAGCATTCAGGTCAACGTCGATGCCAACGGCAACAACATCCTCGACGACGCCGCCAACGAACCCTCCATCGCCGTCGATCCGACCAATCCCTATCGCATGGCTATCGGTTGGCGGCAATTCGACAGCGTGTATTCCAACTTCCGGCAAGCTGGCTACGGTTACACTGCTGATGCGGGTCGCAATTGGATTTTTCCGGGCACTTTGCAACCAGGCGTATTCAGGAGTGACCCGGTTTTGGCGGCAAGCCCATCTGGTGAATTTTACTACAATAGTCTCAGAGTATCTCCATTTCGTTGCGATGTCTTTCGCTCTGCCAATGGAGGCCAGTCGTGGCCAAACTTTGCAGGTGCCTATGGCGGTGATAAAGCATGGATGGGTACTGACAAGACAAGCGGTGTGGGAAGAGGGAACATTTATGCAGCTTGGTCTCCAGGTTCAGGCTGCTGCAGTTATCGCTCATTTACGCGATCAACTGATGGCGGACAAACTTGGTTAGATCCGATTGACGTCCCATTGCGGCCTCCTTTCGGTACTATTTCGGTAGGCCCTGACGGCGAATTATATGTGTCTGGAGGAAATCCCAATGGGAACACAGATGAGACCTCCTTTGTTGTCGTAAGGTCCGACAATGCCCAAGATCCGGCAGTTGTGCCAAGCTTTCAACTGTTTAATTACGTGTCATTGGATGGTTTATTGCCGACATTTATTGACCCCAACCCGGACGGACTGCTAGGGCAAGCATGGATCGCAACCGACCACTCTTCCGGGCGAAATCGAGGAAATGTATATCTGTTATGTTCAGTTATCTACTTTCATTCTGGCTGGTTTGTAGATGTGAGGTTTTCTCGAAGTACCGACAAAGGCGTGTCTTGGTCTCTCCCGAATCGAGTTAACGACGATGTGGCGGATTCGCGCATCGTTCATTGGTTCGCCACCATGTCCGTCGCCCCCAACGGTCGCATCGACATCATCTGGAATGACACACGACATTCACCCTCCAATCGGTTCATCTCCGAACTCTACTACTCTTCATCTTCCGATGGCGGCCTCACCTGGTCCCCCAACGAACAACTCTCCCCCGCCTGGGACAGCTCCGTTGGCTGGCCAAACCAGAGTAAAATCGGCGACTACTACCACATGGTCTCCGACGACCTCGGTGCCAATCTCGCCTACGCCGCCACCTTCAACGGCGAGCAGGATGTCTGGTTCCTCCGCATCGGCGACTACCCTTGCCTCGGCCTCATCACCCAACAACCCGCCTCGCCCAGCGTCTGCCAGGGCAGCACGGTTTCATTGCATGCCTCGGCCGACCCGCGCGGCAGCACTGTCACCTACCAATGGCGAAAAAATGGCACACCGCTTGCCGACTCCGATGCCATCCTCGGCGCGCAATCCCCGACGCTCGTCTTCCTGCACGCCCAGCCCGCCGAGACCGGCGACTACGATTGCTACGTGAAACTCCCCGACTGCGGCGCGGAGATCTCGCACACCGCCACCCTCACCGTCTTCCCCACCAACACCGCCGACGGCAACCTCGACGGCCTCACCGATGCCCGCGACATCGCACCCTTCGTCGATTCCCTCGTGAACTTCGCCCCTGTAAGCGCAGCGTCATGTGCCTACGACCTCACCGGCGAAGGCATTGTCAATACCGACGACATCGCCCCCTTCGTCGCCCGCCTCTTGAGCGAATAACCTCACTACCCCTCAATGCTCGACCTGAAATCGTAGGGTGCGGTTGTACTCAACCCACCACACCCGGCATCCACGCCAAATCCCGACTCCAAAGTTAAACTTTGACCAGCCTGCGAAGTTCTCCTTGCCTTTGCGTATCCCAAGACTATATTAAGTTAGGTAAGAGTTAGGAACGCCGCGCAAGCCTGCAACCGGGAGGCCGCGCTCTATCCGCGCGCCGTCACAAAAGGAACGTAATCCATGTTGCGAAGCAACCGCCATCCGCTTTCGCTATTCGCTATTCGACATTCTTCATTCGCCCCGTCCCACTTTGTCCCACTAAATCCCACTTCTTTTCCACCCCCGAAACTGGGATTCCGCACTGTCGAAGATCCGCCGCGGCGGAGCGCTATCCCCAACGCGATCATCGGACAAAAAACCCAAAATGTGTGCCAACACACACCGAAATCGTGTTCCACGTGGAACATAACTTAAACCTAACAAATGGTAATCTGGAGAACCTCTGCCGCCCGTAGCAAATCAAAAGACAAACTGCCGCAAACTCCCGGTCCCCGCGTTGCGAAGCAACCCCTTCTTCCCCTTCGTCGCTCCGTCGCTTCGTGCCTTCGTCGCTTTGACCTGTACTCAACCCCACGGACCCTCGCCCCATTCTCCATCGGTGCAGCAACATTCAGCGAGCGTCGGGCTTTTCAGGCCCCGTCCCGCCTCCGCCCTCCGCCTCCTCGCCCCGGCCGCGCCGCCGCACGGCCTCGCGAAGCACGAATTCGATTTGCGCATTCAAACTGCGCAGATCGTCCCGTGCCCACCGGTTCAGCTGTTCCCACAGCTCCGGCGAAATGCGAAGCAGGATGGACTTCTTGTCCGCCATGACGGCATCCCCGAGTCGGCGGTTAGGTGTAGAGCGTCCCCGTGTTCACGATCGGCTGCGCCGCCTGTTCGCCGCAGAGCACGACCAGCAGATTGCTCACCATCGCGGCCTTGCGCTCGTTGTCGAGTTCGACAATCTTGTCCTTGTCCAGGTGCTCCAGCGCCATGCGAACCATGCCCACCGCGCCTTCGACGATCCGCGTTCGTGCCGCCACCACCGCCTCGGCCTGTTGCCGACGCAGCATCGCCCCGGCGATCTCGGGGGCATACGCAAGATGGCTCAGCCGCGCCTCATCGACCAGCACGCCGGCCTTGCCCAGGCGTTCCTGCAGTTCGATTTGCAGCGCCTTCGAGACCTCGTCCATGCTCCCGCGAAGCGATATCTGATGATCCTCGGTCGTGTCGTAGGGGTAGGCGCTCGCGAGATGGCGAATGGCCGACTCGCTTTGCACGTGCACGTAGTGGTCATAACTGTCCACGTCGAACGTGGCTTTGGCCGTGTCTTGCACGCGCCAGACGACGACGGCGGCGATTTCAATCGGATTGCCGCGCTGGTCGTTCACCTTCAGCTTCTCGCTGTTCAGGTTGCGGGCGCGAAGCGAAATCTTCTGTGCGTTGTAGAAAGGATTGACCCAGTTGATGCCCGCCCGTGTCGCCGTGCCCTTGTACTCGCCGAAAAGCAGCAACACCGCGGCGGTGTTTGGCTGCAGCGTGAAGAATCCGCCCCACAGGATGAGCACCACGATATTGCCCAGCGCCCACGCCGCGATATGCAGCCCCGGCAGCAACTTCGGATCGGCGATGCCCAGTCCCTTCACCAGCGAAATGGACCATATGAGTCCCGCGATTGTTCCCGACTGCGCAATGAGAATCAGCGGGAGCATTCCCCAGCCGGTTCGTGTCGAGCGTGCAAATTCCGAAGCCATTGGACATCTCCTTTCAGAAGAAAGAAATCAACCCCACAACGCCGCGATCGCCACTCCGACGGCAAGGAGTACGCCGACGATCGCTGCGATGATTCCGTGCCAGACCGTCGCTTTTCCGTGTCGCCGATTCAGCATGTCACCAAGCATGGGAAGACTCCTCTATTGTTATCTGAACGATATCATTTTAATATCATCACGCGCGATTTGCAAGAACGACATAACCTGCTTATTGGCAACATGTTACGGATTGGCTATTCAGCGCAAACAGGCGGCGTCGCCGTATGAAACGCCGTCGCAGACTGGTACTGGTGAGCCGCCTGAAGCAGCCGGACCTCGCCAAAGTGCGTGGCCATGAGTTGCAGCCCAATGGGCAATCTCGAAGCCGTCAGCCCACAAGGGATGCTGATCGCCGGGATGCCCGCGAGGCTGATGGAGGTCGTGTAAATGTCGGCGAGGTACATCGCCAGCGGGTCATCGGACTTCTCGCCGATCTTGAATGCCGGCGTGGGCGACGTGGGCGAAAGGAGAATGTCGCATTGGCTGAATGCCTCATTGAAGTCGCGCTTGATGAGTGTGCGCACCTTGAGCGCCTTGCTGTAGTACGCGTCGTAGTAGCCGCTCGACAGGGCATAGGTGCCGAGCATGATGCGACGTTTGACCTCGGGTCCGAAGCCCTCAGCGCGGCTGCTGCTATAGACGTCAATGTAATCACGCGGGTTCGCGGTGCGATGCCCATAGCGCACGCCGTCGAATCGCGCAAGATTGCTCGACGCCTCGGCGGTCGAGATGATGTAATAGCACGCGATGGTGTATTTCGAATGCGGAAGCGAAACCTCGCGAATCGTGGCGCCGAGCGATTTGTACGTCTCAATCGCGGCCTCAACGGCGCGGCGAATCTCAGGATCGAGCCCATCGCCGAAGTATTCGCGAGGGACGCCGATGCAGAGTTTGCCGGTCGACTGATCGAGCGCAGCGAGGTAATCGGGCACTGGTTCGTGCGCGCTGGTCGAATCGCGCGGATCGTGCCCGGCGATGACCTGCAACATCCGTGCGATGCCCCGAACATCCGTCGCTATCGGTCCGATCTGATCGAGGCTGCTGGCGTGTGCGACAAGTCCATAGCGCGACACGCGGCCATACGTCGGCTTCAACCCGCAAACGCCGCACAGCGCGGCCGGTTGTCGCACGGAGCCGCCGGTGTCGCTGCCGAGTGCATAGGGCACGAGCCTCGCGGCCACGGCGGCGGCCGATCCGCCGGACGTGCCGCCGGGAACGCATTCAGGATTCCACGGATTTCGCGTGGGAAAGAAGGCGGAATGCTCGGTGGAAGAGCCCATCGCGAATTCGTCACAGTTGGTCTTGGCGACGATGACGGCACCGGCAGCGCGCAGCCGTTCGACGACATGTGCATCGTAGGGCGAGCGATAGTTGGCCAGCATTTTCGATCCACAGGTAGTGATTCCGTCATGCGTACAGATGTTGTCCTTGATCGCGATGGGAACACCTTGAAGCAACCCGTCACCCGATTTGATCGGAGCGGCGGCGTCCTGCGTGCGCAGGATGCACTTCAACTGCGGATCGAGTCGCTTGATGCGATCAAGCGCGGCAGTTACCTGGTCCACCGCGCTCATGCCGTCTCCTGGTCGAGAACCTTGGGAACCTTGAAATACGGCGTCTCCCGGGCCGGTGCATTCGCAAGGGCGGCCTCGACGCCGATCGGTTCGACAGGCTCGTCGTCGCGCAACACGTTCGTGATCGGTAGCGGATGGGCCGTCGGCTCGACGCCATCCGTGTTGACCTCACTGAGTGTCTCGAAGTGTTTGAGAATATTGGCGAATTGTGCGCCGAACGCCGCGACCTCGGCATCGGTTAATTTGATCCGCGCGAGGTGCGCGATATGGCGGACCTGTGATTCATCAATCGGTGCGGGCATAAGGGCATTGTCATCGCGGATTCGAGCTTCGTCGACGGCGCGAAAAAAAAACCGGCGAAGGACGCCGGTTTGTGGAGTTCAATTATTGATGTCCGACTTAGGCCGTTGCCGCCTCGGGCTTGTAATCCCGCTTCATCGGCTTGGTGACGAGGCCCATGCGAATGGCCTTGGTCGAAACCTTGATGCGGACGATTCGTCCGTCGATCAACGCTCGGACGCGCTGGATGTTCGGCTTGAACGTGCGCTTGGTGCGGCCCGTGACCTTGGTACCGACACCGCCCAGGTACTTCGCCTTGCCGCGATGGGTGTACTGGCGGCCGGTGGTGGTTCGCTTACCTGTAAAGTGGCAGACTCGGGGCATAAGGCACCTGAGAAAATCTCAAAACATGGCTCATTCAAAACGTCAAAACTAGGGCCGGGCAGTATAACGGAATCGGGCGTGTCTTCAAGTCCTGATGGCGTCTGGGTTTGTGGGAAGGGGTTAGGTCTGATAACTTATTGTCCCGTAAGGGGTTCCCGGCGGCCCGGTCGGCTGCAATTCTTGGCGTATTCAGGCGTTAGGCTTGGAAGAGGACGAATGGACGGCGACGCGTTGGCGGCAGCGATCCTTGGAGCGCAGCGCGGCAATGCGGCGGCCTTCGACACGCTTGTCGATCATTTCAGCGGGCGGGTATTTGGGTTCCTGTATCGTCTGACGGGCTCCCGGTCCGACGCTGAAGACTTGATGCAGGAGGTCTTCGTCCGGCTGGTTCGCATGATTGGCGCGTATCAGCACGACGGCCGGTTCGAGTCGTGGCTCTTTCGGATTGCGGCGAATCTGTGCCGCGACCGTGTTCGCAAGGCGAAGCGAACGCCGAAGCAGATCTCGATTGACGCCGGCACGGATGCAGATGGAGACTCGAACGCTGGTTCGTTGCTTCCTTCATCCGACACGGCCGCACCCGATGCCGGGCTTGTCATGCGAGAGGATTTGGACGCACTGGGGCGGGCCCTGGCCGAACTGCCCGAGGCCGAACGAACGGTAATCATGCTCCGACATTTTTCGGACATGTCGTTCAAAGAGATCGCCGAGTCGATGGGCACGCCGCTGGGCACCGCGCTGGCCCGGGCGCATCGGGCACTTGGCAGGTTGCGGGAAATCATGGGCGCGCAGGGCACGAATGAGCGATCGCTGAGTGTTGCGGTCGAGGATGATGAGTGATGTCTGACGAGAATCGCGAACTGAATAAAGAAATCGAGTCGGGCGAGCAATGGCTTCGCGGCGTGGGCACGCCGGGGCCGTCGGCTGAGCGCGTTGCGCGGGTCAAGCAGGCGATTCGCGCGGAGTTGGCGAGCGCGCCGCGACGGGCCACTTCGATTTGGTCGACGATGGGGCGCGTGGCGATGGCGGCGTGCCTCCTTGCTGCCGTGTACGTAGGTTGGTTGGCGACTCGCGGGACTCCGGTGAAAGACGGTGTGCGGCCGATTGCGAAGGCGCCGACGCCGGTCAAAGTTGAGCCGAAGAATGTGGTCAATCCTTCGGAGTACGCCGAGTCGAACGAGGTCTATTCCGATTCATCTGTCGCGATGTCATCGCAGATTGACGAGGGATTGTCGAACCTGGAAGAGTGGTCGAAGGACTCGACGTGGGATTTGTCGGGCAACTCCTTGTCCGCGGCGTTGGACGCCGTGTATGGGGACGCGCCGATCACGAATGGAAACGGGCGAAAAGGCTGAGGCCGTGTTGGGGACCGGATTGAAAAGGGTGTTGAGATGAACGAGCAGCGACGAGCGACGAACTGGGGACGCATGGGCACTGGGCTGAGATGCGTCCTGTTGTTTTGCTTCGCGTTTTCTTCAGTTGGCTTTGCCCAGCCTCAGGGCGAGCCGATGGGCGGCCCCCGGCGCGGGCCCCGCGATCGACAGGGGGGCGATCCGGAGCGACGGCGCGAGATTCGTGATCGCATCCTCGAGAGGCGAGACGGCGAAAACCCGCCGAAGGTCCCCGATGAGATGATCAACTGGGCCATGGATGCCATGAAAGAGAAGTTGCCGCGCTTGCATGAGCGGATGTCGTATCTTCGACAGAACAACCCGCAGCGGTTTGATCAGGCATTCCGAAAGCTGATGCCGTTTCTTCGGGAATATCGCGGTCTGTTGGAACATCGCCCGGAGCTGGCTGAAACCGTGTTGCAAGAGTTTCAGGCCGAAGAGCGCCTGCGTGAGTTGAGCAAGGAATACGGCGAAGCGCGCGAGGATTCCGCGAAGAAGACGGCACTTGAGCAGGAAATGGAGACGCTGGTTCGCAAGCAGGTCGAACTTCGCGAAAAGCGCATGCAGGCCCGGCTGGAGGAGTTCGAGGATCGAATCAAGGATCAGCAGTTGCAACTTCAGATGATGAAGGAGCAACATCAGATGATGAACTCGAAGAAGGATGACTTTATCAGCCGACGAATATCGCAGATTAAGAACGGTCGAATGGCCGATCCGATGCCGGGATTCGGGCCGGGTATGGATGGAAAAGGCCCGTTTGGCGGGCCTCGCGGCCCGCGAGGTCCTCAGGGCGAAGGAGGAGGTCGCCCCGGTGATCGCCCGCCGCCGGGTCCCAATGGCGAACCGCCGCCCGATGACGATCGTCCGCCGCGCGACGATGGACCGCCGCCCGATGATTCCGAGTAGTCTCCACTTTCGCATACACTGACCGCATGGTCGGGCTGCGCCGAATACTTGAACGCCTTCCTCGGCCGGCAGCGCGGTGGAGTCGCCTTTTTTTTCTTGGCATCGTTGTCGGCGTACTGGGCGGCGGGACGGCCTGGGCGCTTGAAGCAGCGATTGAGTGGGGAACAGCAACCATCATCGGGCAGGTCGCTCACGTGGGCAGCGCAGAGATACTTCGGTTCGACTGGCGCGTGCTTCTCTTCCCGGCGGCTGGCGGGCTGATTTCCGGCGTACTCACGCGCACGCTGGCGCCACGAAGCGTCGGCCACGGAACCGACCTGCTCATTCGGGCGTTTCACCATCAACAGGGTAAGTTCCGCCTTCGCGGCCCCGCCGTGCGTTCAGTGGCCAATGTCGCGGTGCTCTCGTTTGGCGGATCGACGGGACCGGAAGGTCCAATGGCGGCGCTGGGTGCGGCGATGGGCTCGTCGGTCGGTGGTGTGCTGCGGCTGACACCGCGTGAACGGCGAATCGTGCTCTTGGCGGGGTGCGCGGCGGCGGTCGGTGCCATCTTTCGGTGCCCACTTGGCGGGGCGATGTTCGCGACCAGCGTGCTCTATCAGGAAGAGGAATTCGAGTCCGGCGCGATCGTGCCGTCGTTCGTGGCATCCGTGATTGCATACTCGGTTTTCATGTCGCTTCGCGGCGTGCTGGGCGGACATGAGTACCTGCTTCCGAACACCGATCAACTTGGTTTCCATTCCATGAAGGAGTTGATCCCGTATGCAGGGTTGGGCGTGCTATGCGGATTGGTGACCATGCTCTTTCACATGTCGCTGCGTTTCGTGGAAGAGACCGTGATGCCGATGTCGCGCCTGCCTCGCTGGTTGGGGCCGTGCATCGGCGGGCTGGTGACCGGCGCAATTGCTTGTGCAATCCCGCAAGTGCTGGACGGCCGATACATCTTCATCAAGAACGCCTTGAACGGATTTGGAAGCCCGCCGATTAATGACTGGTGGTGGGTGTGGCTGTTCGCAGCAGTGATCCTGGCGAAGTGCGTTGCGACGGCGTTCACAGTGGGAAGCGGCGGATCGGGTGGGGCGCTTGGCCCGGCCGTGTTTCTCGGCGGCGTTGTGGGCGCTGGATGGTGGGCGCTGCTTCACGCGGCCATGCCGGGATTATTTCCGAGTGACAGCGTGCTTCGAGCCGCCCTGATTCCCGTCGGAATGGGCGGCGTCCTTGCGGCCGTGATGCGGACACCGCTTGCCGCGATCGTCATGGTCACGGAAATGACGGGCAGCTACGGCTTGATCGTTCCGTTGATGCTGGTGTGCGTCAGCTCCTATGTGATCGGCCGCCGTTGGGGCCTCAATCGAGAACAGTTGCCCAGCATGGCGCAGTCTCCGGCCCATGCAGGCGACGCCATCGTGCACATGCTGGAGTCCTGGCGCGTCGCGGAATTCATGGAACCGACGTGGACGGAAACGGTAGAGCGCAACACACCGCTGCGCGAGATCATCCCTCGCATTCAGCCGGGAACGCGGCCGGTGTTCGCTGTTGCGGAGGGGCAGAGATTGCTCGGCGTCGTGTCGACGAGTGACATCCGGAAAATCATGGAAGAACCGGGCCTCGCGGAAGTGGTGATCGCCTCCGACATCATGACGGAGCGGCTGCTGACGCTGCATCCGGACGTGGACATGTACCGGGCGATGGATCAATTCCGCCGAAGCCAGCACAATGTTTTGCCGGTCGTTCGCCGGGAGGATGGACGCTGGTTGGGCATGATCGCGCGCGAGCGTGTCTACAAACGCATCCAACAGCATGTCGCCGAACGGCAACGCCAGATGCTATCAGAGCACGCCGGCCTCGCGGCAATGCAGCAGGAAGCGGAAATTCAGGAACTGGTGTTGGGCGCGGGCGATGGCCGCAAGAATCGGTTTGAAAGGATCATGGTGCCAATCGATGCGGTGGGGCAGTCCCTGCGGCAGGCCGATTTTCGGCGTCGATATCACGCACAAGTAATTGCGATTGAGCAGCCCACGGGTGAAGTGCAATGCCCGCCAAGTCTGGATGCGCCGCTTGCGGCGTCGCAGCGGCTCTTGGTCTTGGCGGAGGAGCATGATGACGCTGTCGCCCCGTCATAAGCACGTCATGGCCGCGACTGGTCAAGCTCGGCATTGAGCTTTTCGCGAGCCGCCTTTTCTTCGGGGGACTCCGCAGGCAACGACGTCGGCAGGTTGATCGGAATGGTCGCGCCTTCGGGAAGTGGCTGGATTTTGAGCTTACGACAGATGGTCTCATAGGAAGGGCGACTGAGTTGGCCGGCTCGCTCGTGGGCAACCTGTTCAATGGTCTGGGCGAAGGTGAAGGTAAACTTCAGCCGCGGCGAGGCAACGGTTCGCTGGTAATTGTCGAACAGGTCCTTCGCTCGCTTAATAAAGCGAATGGCGTCCTCATCTTCATCATAGGCATAGTGGACGAGACCGCGGTAGATCATGGCTTCGATGCGGGCCAGTGACGTTCGGTAGTCGTAGATCTTCTTGTCTTCACGGAACTGAAGTTCGAGGAACCCGGAAATCCCGCGCTCGTACATCGGGTCGGGATAATACTTCTTCAGGTAGTCGAAGAACTCCTGGGCCTCTTTGTTCATCCCCAGCTCGTGATAGCGCAGAATGGCGGTTCGTGTAAAGCCGACGAAACCAGTGATGAAGTTTTGCGAAATGGGGCCTTCATGTTTTTCCTTCTCGAATTGCTCGGAGTCGCGCACGAATGCATCGAACAGCACCTTCGCGACGCGAACGTCAGGCTGCATGAGCGGCGGCTCGCCCGATTTGGAATCCCGGCTCATGGCGATCCGACCGCGCTGGAACATCTTTTGCAGGCAGAAGAACTCCAGCCGGCGGGTGTTCAGCTTGTGAATGTCATAGTTGAGGCGTGTGCCGCGCCCTTTCTCGACGCCGAGGATGGACCAATACAGCGCGTGCGACTCAGGCAGGCGATAATCGAGAATGAGGCCGAGGGTGTTATTGATCTCGATGACTTTGGCGGGGTCGAGTTTCAGCTCGTTGCGAACCCGCCAGGCGCGCCAGAAGATCTCAAGCGAGCGGCGGGCCTTTTGCGAAGCCGGGTCGGTCAGGGCGGACTTGAGCGCGACAAGCTGATCCGCTTTTCGTCCCTCCGGTACGTTGCGCACTTCGAGCGTGTTGTCCTTCCACGCGGCGATCATGCCGAGATAAACACCGGTTTGGCGGACGTCAAATCCGAACGCATCCATTTTCGACGCGAACGCCGCGATATCGGCGTTGTTGAGCAGGTCCTCGAACTTCAGCGGAGCATCGGCCAGGGGCTTGTAGTCATAGGAACGGTAGTAATCTCCGGCAAGTCGACCGGCGCGCTCGTACCCTTCCGGTGGCGGGCCGAGAACATCTTCCATTTGCAGAGCGAACTGCAGCTTGTAATAGCCTTGCCATTCGTCGAGCAGGTCGCCCACTTTATGGAAAAGAATCCATGCAAGCTCGCGGTAAAGTTGTGTGTTGTTCGGGTTGAGCGGAATGCCTTTGTCGCGGATAAGTTCGTAACCATTCCGGACCCACCGCCACCGTTCCTCGGCGGATTGGTGCGTGACCGAAATGTTGTATGCCATGTTCCAGCCCTGGAAGGCCCAGACGCTGGGGAACTTGGGCTGCATCTCGCAGATCCACTGAGCGAGCTGATAGGCATCAAAAAAACGCCCTTCATCCTTGAGCTTTGTGGCGCGGAGCCAGAGATAGTCCACGAGCGGGGCACGGCCGAGCGCGAGCATGGGTGTGAGCAGGGCGGAGGAGGACACCTTCTTGGGTAGCGGCGGCAGGATGAGCTGGTGGGCCTCGCGCAGTTCGTTCATCGGGCCGACGCGCAGCGACGCCGCAAATGCCAGCGCGAGCGCCGTGAGCGTGAGTAGCCATTTTCGAGTGGATGGTCGCATTGCCTGCCTACTCATTTCTCACACGATCACAGCGGCCATTTCGCGCCGACGAATAATCAGCACGGCCAGTCCAAACACAACGGCGCCTTTCAGCAAAACAAAGATGAGCGTATTCGTCATGATGGCCGCCCAGCCGACGGCACGGCCTTCGATCAGTTGAGACACAGGGTCAAGGTCGCCAATGGCCAGGGCCCAGCCGATCGTGTCGACGGTCATCTTGCGCAATTCCCATTCAAGCGTCATGTTAGCCCCCGCATATTCCTTTGTTGCGGCGAGCGCATCGGCGACAAATCCCATGGAGCTGCTGATGATAAAGAGCGTCATGACAACGAGTGTGCCGACGGGGAATGTCAGGAATGTCGACGCGCAAACGCCGAACGATGCCAGACAGGCCACCGGTATTAGCGTCGAGATCGCCGTCTGGAGGACACCTTCTTCAAAGCTGCCGGTGTGGTAGAGGACTTCGAGTCCCTTGTTTGCGAGGTCCATACTGACGGATTGTCGGCGTGGATCCGCATTGGCGAAGCTGATGAGGATCGAGCCGTCGTCGCCGACGCATTCGGAAGGCATTTCTAACTCAAAGAACTGGTTGATCGGATATGGCTCGGCCGTCTCGGCGTAGTTGGGTTTGGTCGGGTCGCCGAATCCCCAGAAACAAAGGAGTGTGTTTTCAGGGAGTTGCTCGCCGCGCACTTCCTGCGGCGGGACATAGCCCGGCGCATCGAGCTTGAAGCGGATGCTCATGATTACGTCTTTGCCCTTAATGGGCTTGGGTCCTTTGAAGGTCCACTGGCGCGCGTTTTGAGGGCCGGGCGGAATGGTGCAGAAGCGGCCGAGCGCGGCGGCCCTCAGGTTTTGCAAAAGTTTCGACTCGGTCCAGCCTTCGGGGATGTCGCCGGATTGCCGCAGCTTCTCATATTGCGCCCGCACCTCCTGCGTCAGGTCTGGAATCTCGGCCTTCACGGCGGCCCGACACGCAATGACATGCCGGCGCAGTTCATCGAAGCGGCGCAGGTTCATTCGTGTGCCTTCAGGAAGGCGCAGGAGAAGTTCGGTGACTTGCTCTTCGGTGCGGCCGAGCGCTTTGGCAAACGCGTCGATCACCGGGCTTTGGATTCCCTGCCGACCAATTCCGCGAACGTCTTCCAGCGCGGCGACCGTCTTCGCGGATTGCTCGGGCGTGAGGCCGCCATAGGTTTCAAGCTCGTGAGCGAGATTGCTCTTGAATTGCCGAATGATGCCCTGCGTGCCTGCATAGGCGGCGACGGTGGCAATGGTGAGCAGCGCGACGTTAAGGGACATCACACCCATCCACTTGCCCGCGACGATCTGCCAGCGTGGAACGGGCTTGGAGGCAATGCCGAAGATCTGCTTCGACGCAATCTCCACGGAAAGAGAGCGACAACTGAACAGCACCGTGAGCACGCCGATCACGAACGAGGCGAATCCCATCGAATAGCTCAGAAACATTTGCACGCGGCCCTTGATGGTGCCGTCGCCCTCGGCCGTGAAGTAGAAGATGGGAATGGCAACCAGGATGATGCCGACGAACCCGGCGCCGACCTTCGCACGCATGCCCTCGGCCAGCGTCGTTCGTGCAATCGCGAAGATGCGGGCCGGTGCGCCACGGATTTCCCAGCCGCCGACTTCGCCGCCGGTGCGGCCGAACGCCTGCTTGATCACGTAAATCAGCGTGACCAGGCCCATGAACAGGCCGAAGCCGAGCATGATGAAGAAGAATCGATTCTCGTCGTAGGTCATGCGATGCCTGTGTTCCTACGATCAACTCGACGGTTCATCGTCGCGGGGTTTGAGCAGGCGATTGAGTACGTTTCGATCCGGCTCGGGCAATTTCACTTCGACGGGGCCGACTGGCTCAGCGGGTTTCGATGGTGCCGAAGTGCCGGTGAGCGATGTGAGAACGTCTTTGCGAACTGACGGCTCGACCGGTGACGTCGTCGGGGCGGGTGCCGGAGCGGCGTTTGCAGGTTCCTTGCCGGCCTGCACCAGGGATTCGACCAGCGTGATTCCTGATTCCGGTCCGGTTCTCCCCGCGAGAAAGCTGGATACGCCGACGGTGGATTCCGCGCCGCTGGTTTCGATCTTCTCTCGCTGTGCCGCGCCGACAACGCGGAGAAAGAGCGATTCGAGTCGATCCGTGGGGTGTTCAACGGCCAACACTTCGCCGCCGGACTTGGCCACGAGTTCTTTTACGGCATTGATCGTCTTGCTGTCGAGTTCGCGTGTGGTGATCTGCGTCACGTCGCGCCGTTGGAGCAGTTCTTCGACGGAGCCGATGGCCTGTCGCTTGCCTCCGTACATGATCGCAACGCGGTCGCAAACATCTTCGACATCGCCGAGAAGGTGGCTGCAAAGGACAACCGTCTTGCCGCGGCTGCCAAGCGTATCGATGACGTCTTTGATCTGTCGCGTGCCCACGGGGTCGAGGCCGGTGGTCGGCTCATCCAGGATGAGCAGATCTGGGTCGTTGATCAGAGCCTGCGCGAGGCCGATACGTCGGGCCATGCCCTTCGAATACGTGCCCACTTGCCGATGGGCCGCGCGCTTCAGGCCGACCATTTCAATCAGTTGTTCGGTGCGGCGGCGGCGTTCGTGACGGTCGAGCTTGAAGAGTCGGCCGTAATAGTCGAGTGTCTCGCGGGCATTGAGAAAACGATAGAGGTACGACTCCTCGGGCATGAAGCCGATGCGCGCCTTTACGGCGGTGTCCGAGGGGGAGCGGCCGAAGACGCGTGCACTGCCCGAAGTGGGGTAAAGCAGGCCGAGCAGAATTTTGATTGTGGTGGATTTGCCGGAGCCGTTGGGACCAAGCAGGCCGAAAATTTCACCGGGGTGCACTTCCAGATCAAGCTTATCAACCGCAAGGACCTTGGCGCGCCCCCAGAAGTCCTTGAAGACCTTGGTGAGGGCAATGCACTGAAGGACGGAGTAGTCGGCTGTGGATGCCATGCGAATCCGCTTAGTTCACTTTACGCATCGTTGGGGCGTTGGGGTCTTGGATGATGCCGGGGGTTGGTTCGTTCATCCTGCTGCGCTCCGTCGCCTCGACGGGGGCGCGGGGGATTTGTAGCCAGTATGCCCTGCCGGTATCGGGGACAAAGGTCTTGCCAATCTCTCTGTTACCGAGCGCGGCGGAGAATGTTTCTGAAAGTATCTGCGAGAAGAAGACCTCGGGGTTTTTCTTATATTCGGGGAGGACGGCCTTGTATTGATCGTAGTCGCCTGCGGCCTCTTTGACGGTCTGATCCCGCTTGATTTGAGCGGTCTTGATAATGTTGCGCACGTCTCCCGTCGCCTGGAGCAGAAGTTCCTCGACCACTTTCCGCTGCTTTTCGATGTCTTCCGCGGTCGGCTTCGGTCCGGATGCCGACGACGATGCTTTGAGCAACATGTCAAACTCAGACTGCACGGCTTCGCCGAGCTTCTCAAAATCCGGGCCGGCCGTTTGCAGGTAAAGCCCATGTGCGTCCGAGCTGGCCTTTGTGACGGTGATGACGCGGGTGGAGAGGGCTTTGTCCACGCCTTCGAATGCGTCCTGTACCTGGCGCGGCGGCATGATGCCTTCGACGTTGTTCGTTTTGGGGGCGAGGATGCCGGTGGCCGGGTCGATGGTGATGCCAAGCGGCGCGCCGGACGAAGCAAGCCTCTTGAGTTTCGCATTGACGCAATCGGCGACGGCAGCGAGGAACTCACTCTGCTTCGCGCCGCGGATCTCCAGATCATTGCGTCGCGCGGCGGTGTCGATGACTGCATCGCGCACGATGCTGGTGAGGACGGTGTATTCAGGGTAACTGTGATATTGTTTCGCGCGACCCGAGGCCGCGGCGCTAAACATGGGATAGACATTCGCCAGGTAAGCGACCGGATCGGTGATGCGATATTTCACGACAAGGGCTGCGTGCAGAATGTTCACGTCGCCGGTAATGAGATAGTCGTCACGGACAGGGGCGAGTGTGCCGTATTTGGGCGCAAGGGAGCCGGACGCCTTTTCATCGTCGCTCAATTCAAACATGAATTGCACGGGAATTTCGCGCTCGCTGGTCGAGACCTTGACCCATTGGTCGATTGGATACGGCCACGACCAGTGCCAGCCGGGGCCGAGAACGGCGCTGGCGTTGAGGTCGTTTGCACCGGTACCAAGCACACGGCCGCATCGCGTCACGATCGCGACTTCGTTGGGTTGTACGCTGAACCACCCACTCAGAAAATAAAGCGCGACCAGCACAATCATGAGCAGCTTCAATACGCGGAAGCTTCGGCGCAGGGCGTCAGCCAGCGATTGATTGGCCGGGTCGAACTCGTCGACGTTGGGCTGGTCGGACTGCGGATGGATGGGAAGCTGGGTCATTCAGGCTGCTTCCTCGGTGTGTCGTTGGCTGCGCCGATTTTGTCGTTAAGTCCGCCGTTGTTGTTCGGCGTGGCGGCGGGAGGCGTGGCGGACGACTTTAGCGCCTGGTGGAGCAGCGTGAACGGTGCAATCTGCTTGGAATCGAGAACCATCGTGGTTTGGCCGCTGTTGAGAATCTTCAGCAACGACTCACGCATCTTGAGCAAATTCGCCAGTGCGGGGTTCTTTGAAAATTCGGAATAGTACTTTGCTGCCTCGGCATCGCCCTGGCCTTCAAGCATCTTTGCATAGGCCTCTGTGCGGGCCAGAATCTTGCCGGCCTTTTCCTCGGCCGTGCTGCGGATCTGCTTTGCTTCGGCCTCACCCGCGGCGGCAAGCTCTTTGATCGTTTTGGTGCGATCCTGCTTCATCCGCTCGAAGACTTCTTTGGTGACGGATTCAGGGATGCCGAGCCGCTTGATGCCGACGCTGACCAACTCAATTCCGTAATTGCTGCGGGCCGCTTCCTGAATGCCCTGCATGAACTCCTGCTCGATCTGGGTGTACTTGATCTTTTGCTCATCCACATTGACGAGGTGTTCCAGTGGGTGCGTTCGCAGGACGATGGAAACGCGGTTTTCGAGAAGATCGCGGAGTTTGTCCTGTGCGGTTTCCTCCTTGCGGACGGCTTTTAAGAATTGCTTCGCATCCGCAATGCGCCAGGTTGCATAGGCCGTCATGACGACCGTTTTTTGATCCTCCGTGCCCAACTGGCGGAATTCTGTCTCAAAGGCCCGCAGTCGGTTGTCGTAGCGATGCACCTGATCGATCGGCCACGGCAGCTTGAAGTGCAGGCCGGCCTTGTTTGGTTCGATCACCTCTTTGATCTGGTCGAATCGCGTGACGACGGCTGTCTCGGTAAAGCGGACCTGAAACGCGCACATCATCATGAGGATGACGACGATCACGAGACCGGCCACGAGAAGAGCGGGGGCATTCTTATTCATGTGGCATGACCTCCGACGACGAGCTCCGTTGCATCCAACACACCATGGCATCGATCCTTGCAGCGCGGTATGGCTCGCGCGTTACGGGTTTCTCATTTGGACGTCCGTCGCCTGCGCCTCAGCGCCAAGGACGTCCAGCATCTGCGGCGGGCGCAGGTCCATGTCGTAAAGCACCTTGCTGGAGTCCTCCAGCACGATGACAAACTTGCGAATCTTGCCGAGCTGCTCCGAGAGAATCTTCAGATACATTCGCATCTCATAGATTTCCGGCGCCTGAAGATAGGCATCCATCATGAGTGTGTATTGCTCGGCGGACGACTTCACGTCGAACACACGACGCATCGTGTTCTTTTCGGCGGTGACGGCTCTTGCCCGAGCCTCGCCGCCCACGACGGTTCGCAGAAGGCGCTCAACTTCGGTTGTTTTCGCGGAGGTGTCGGCAGCGTTCGCCGTGCGGGCCGCATCTTCGGCGACGATCGCGTTGTAGAGCGTTTCCCAATCATCACCGGCGGCGCGCAGGCGTGACTGTGCCGCGTCGCCCTCCGCCATTTTGATCGTGGCGGATCTCGTCTCCATCGCGCTGACCACATCCTCATACGACTTGGCGACGTCGTCATCCGCAGGGGGGTGAACGCCGCCGATGCCGACGTGAACAATCGTGATGCCGAGGCCCTTTCCGTCGTAGCCGGCGCGATCGCAGGAGGCCTGCAGATTCGCCGCGAGGTGGGACGCGGATTCAATCCCGCCACGACCCAGAAGATGAAGCAGATCGCTTTTCGCGGCATAGAGGGTTAGTTCGCGGTATGCGAGCGCTTCAAGCAACTCGGGGACGTCGGCAGCCTGCGTGTGGAAGCGAATGACGTCGTCGTCGGAACTCCCCACGCGCCATTGCACCGGCATGTTCATGCTCAACAGGTTGATCGGCGGGGCGTTGCCGCCGGCGGTGCTGGTTCGATCGGCCACGACCGCGCCGGTCGATCGCATACTCTGCCCGGTGTCGGGCACGAGAAGGAGATATTCCTTTTTGTAATGCTTCTTGGTCCAGAGGATGGCGCCTTCAAACTGCATCTCGCGGGCCTGCCGTTCAAAGCCGATCTCCATTCGCTGAACGTATTCGACTGGAATGATCGTCGCTTGGTCGATGGGCCAACACCATGTGAGGTGAACGCCGGCGTCGAACACGCGCGGATTTGCGCCGAAATGCTCAATGACCGCCTTGTGCCCCGGCGGCACGACCGTGATACAAGTCAGCGCGAAAATAAGAACGATCTGCACGAGCAAGAGCGGCAGAATGATTCGCCCCAGCAATCGGTAGAACCACGTCTCGCTGACCTTGAAGCCGAATTGATAGTCGAGACTTTTCGCGACGCTGCGGAGGATGCCCTCCGGTTCGCTAAACATGCCGAGCAACCGACTGTCGTAAAACGGCCGCTGCAACTGGCCCGGCGTGCGCGGGCGATAGAAATCAAGAACGAAGTTAGTGATCGTCTCGATAGCAAGGACGATCATGAGGATGCCGAGTGTCGTGGCCAGCCACGATTCCAACCGGGGCAAACCGCTGATCACGCAGAGCATCGAAATAGCGACGGCCAAACACGCCGCGCTGACGCCGAACATGAGATTGCCGCCGGCCCGCAGCAACGACCACTCGCGCAAGTGCGCCATTCCGAGGGCATAGCGCGACATCATGAAACATACAAAGGCAATGCCACCGGCGAAAAAGAGCACCGGCGTCGGATTAAGAATCGTGAGCTTGGAGATGGAATCGATAAACGTAAATTGCCGGAGGAACTTTAGCGCCGACGGCATGTTCAACTCATGCCACGGGATCATGCCGGAGCCGGCCACGAGAAAGTACGCGGTGGTCAACAATGCAATCGAAGGAACGAGGAATTTCTCGATGGAGCGAAGCCGCCGGCCCATCGACAGCTTCTCCATCTGGTCGAGTTCTTCCTCGTCAAAGATGGTCTTTGCGCCTCCGAGGAGTTCGCGCCGGCCGCGTTCGAGTTCGGCGACCTCCAGCCGTTCCTCCGCGACTAGGCGGAGCTGGTGGACCTGTATCAGCGTCACCAGCCAGATGCCGACGCCGCCGGCCATGAGGAAGGCGGCCCCCCAAACCGAGGCCGACTCGGCGGTCAACGCCAGTAGGCCGAGGACAATGGCTCCGGCCAGGCAGGCCAGTGCCCCCATCAGGGAGACAACTTCACCTCGTTTGTCGGGTCGATTCATGAATGCTCGTTCGGAACGACTCGTTCGGTAGGTCCAACACGTCGGACGCGCCCAAGGTCTCGGATTGTAAGGGATTAGGCGCGGGTGCCAAGCGCTCTGGCGGTCGTCGGCAGAGAGCCGCTTTCATCATTTCCCTTTATGATCCCAGCCTTGACCGCCTCGGCGGGACCATTTATTGAAAGTACCCCAGATTGACCCATGGACCAGTTTGTCGCCATCGCCAAGAACACCTGCCTACAAACCATGCGGCAGCCCGTCTACGGGCTGATAGTTCTAGTCACGCTTTTCGGCTTTGTCCTGTTGCCGGCCCTGACCGGCTGGACCCTCGATGACGACAACAAGATGCTGCGAGACATGGGGCTATCCACCCTCTTGATGCAGGGATTGCTCCTCGCCGTTTTCGCGGCCAGCAGCGTGCTGGATGCCGAAATCGAGGATAAGACCGTTCTCACCGTTTCGGCCAAGCCGGTCAGCAGGTTCGTTTTCATCCTTGGCAAATTCGGCGGCGTGACGCTGGCCGTCGTCGCGGCGCATTATGTGGCCTCCATCGCATTCATGATGATGATGCGCCACGGCGTGATGCAGGCGGCGGCCGACACCATGGATACGACGGTGCTGACCTTCGGCGTGGGGTTCGGCTTTCTCGCCATTGGTGCGGCAATCGTGCTGAACATTCTCTACGAACGACGCTTCCTGCCGAGCGTGGTGATGATCATCCTCCCGCTGCTCACCCTCGGGGCGGGAATCCTTTTGTTCATCAGTAAGGAATGGAAGTTCGAGGGCTACATCACGAAGCAGCCGGTCTTCAATCTGCCGGCCGACCTGATTCGCGGCCCGGGCTTCAAAGGGATCATCGAGTTTCAGCCTGAACCCGGAAGCAGCTTCATCGAAGGCCACCACGGCCATCTGGTGCGCAGCAATTGGAAAGGCCCGATCAATGATGAGGATCAGGATTATCTGCTCAAGCTTTCGACGCAGCAGGAATGGAAAAAGAGCGTCAATTTTCTCGTGCAGGAGTGCCGCAAGGTCGAAGGCCCGGAGCTGATCAAGGCAACCGTGCTGATCCTCTTTGCCCTGGTGCTGCTCGGCAGCATGTCCCTCGCGGCGGCCACGCGGTTCGGCGCCATGGCGACATTCCTCGTCGCGGTCATCGGCCTGGGCCTGGGCTTGTCGGCCGATCAGGTGATCAAGCCTTATGCCGCCGAAAACGCCTTTGCACGGATGATCTACCCGTTGGTGCCGAATTTCCAGTTCTTCTGGGTGCTGGATGCGCTTGCCGATGAGCGGGTGATTCCATGGGCCTTCATCGGGTCGGGTGCGATTTACATGGCCCTCTACACTGCGGCGTTCATAGCCCTTGCCGCCGCCATGTTCGAGACGCGCGAAGTGGGCTAGCCGTCATTCGCATACGAGTTCAGATTTTTTTTTCGCTATAAGCTCCAGCCCGGCCGGAACATGCGGACGACAAGTTGTTCCGTGTGACGAAAATCATTTGCCTTTCTTGCGGCACCGGTTATTCTTCCTATTGAAGTGCTCGGGCGGACCGGGGGTGTGCTTCGGGCCAATGTGTTTGTATCGTTGTGGCACCGGTTAATCACCGGTGTGGCAGGTGTGTCACCGACGCTAAGTCGGTGGACCTCTGTGAAAGGAGCCTCGCCGTGGCTTTCTTCGCATTTCCCCCCCCCCCGTGTCCGAATTGCCCCGTCGATCGCGGGTACGAGAATCCATACTTACTGGCCCGAGAATCCCTTCTCGTACCAAGACGCGCCTCCTCCGCGCCTTAGTTGGAGGTGCGAATGAATCGTCAAGCTATCTTCGCGGCCATGCCGGGACCGCTCAAGAGCATTGTGCTGGCGCTAATTGACCGCATCGGCCTGAGCAAAGTGGATCCACGATCATGGGATTCGTCGGCGGCCTCTCGATTGCGAAAGGCGTCAGACGTGAGCGTTGCCTCGATCATGGGAGACACTCAGATCGCAGCCGAGTGGGAGACGCTTCGTCCGGAGATCGAGGCCCTGCGCATCACCGACAAGGCCGATGCCGTGAATCCGGGCGATCGACGGGCAATCTATTACCTCGTTCGTGGGTTGGGCGTCCGAACCGTGTTGGAGCTTGGCACGCACATCGGCGGTTCGACGCTGCATTTTGCGTTGGGCCTTCGCCAAAACGCCGCGACCGGTACTGTTTTCGGCTCGCCCGAAATGGTCAGTGTGGACATTGCAGACGTGAACGACAGGGTAACTCGGCCATGGATTAAATATGGCTCAACCTATTCCCCGGCCGAGATGACCAAAATGGCGCGCTGCGATGGCTTCGTGACCTTTGTCACCATGAATTCGCTGGATTATTACCCGACGTGCAACCGAACGTTTGATTTTGTGTTTATCGATAGCAGCCATTCGGCGAAAGCGACATGGGTGGAGGTTGTCGCGGCGATGAAGGTTCTCTCGCCTGGTGGAGTCATTTTGCTACACGACTATTATCCAGGAGGCCGTGCGTTGTGGGAGGACGGCGCACCGATTCCTGGGCCGTATCGAGCCATTCGCTACCTACAATCAATGCCCGGTGGATCCGGCGTCTCTGTCATCCCATTGGGCGAGTTGCCATGGGCGACTCGCTCAGGCTCGAACATGACGAGTCTTGCCCTTGTACTGAGAGCGTAATACGGTTGATCCACGTGCATAAACAATTTCGTATCGGTGCCGCTTACCCTGTCAGGTTGAAGCCGCCCCGTCGCGCCCTGACACCGTCGCCCCCCATGCATTCCTCGCCCCCGCGCCGCATCATCTCGGCTCAAGATTTCACGTTTTTTCATCTTGGCTTCGATTGGCGCAGACAAGGAGAGAGTCGGAATAGGGAACGACGCCGCTCCTAACCCCTTGTCGGTGCTGGCCTTGCAAATCCCTGTGGTTCCGCTACGCTACCCGGTTTCCCCAATTCGGCTCATGGTCCGGGCCGGCGATGGAGTTTCCGACAATGATGAAGTGGTTGCGTGCGCATACGAAGCAGATCATGGTCGTCACGGTGTTGTTGGCCATGTTCTCGTTTATTGGCGGGTCGGCCCTCACCCAGATCCTCGCTCCCAGCGAGGAACGCGAGGCGGCGATCAAGGCCTTCGGGCAGGAGTACACCGTCGGCGATATCCGCGTCTCTCAGCGCGATGCCGACGTACTCAAGACCCTTGGCATCAACTGGCAGTACGACGCCGACCAGCGCATGTCCATCGAGACCTGGCATGTGCTTCATGAGGAGGCCGTGCGGGCCGGACTGGTCGTCTCCGAGGCCGAGATTGACGAAGAACTAAACCGCATGCAGCAGGCCGTCGGAGCCAATGGAATCAACCTGTTGGAAGTCCTTCGCGTGCAATACAAAATCACGCCGACGGTGGCCCGCGAGGCCCTGCGAAAGCACCTGACGATCATGAAGAATGCCGAGCACTTGGCCTCGGCCGCCACGCCCAGCGAAAACCAGATTCGCCACTACGTACGCGACACCGAGGACAAGATCAAAGTGCAGTTTGTGGCGCTGGACGCCGAGAAGTTCATGGATGCCAATCTGCCGCTTTCTGCGGAGCAGGTGCAGTCACAGTTTGACAAGTACAAGGACGTCGAAGGCAACCCCGAAACCGGCGTCATCGGATACAAACTCCCGCGTCGCGTGAAGCTGCAATACGTCGTGGCCGATTTCAAGAAGATCGAGCCGGGTATCAATGTTTCCTTCGAAGAAGTGAAAACCTACTGGCGGGCCAATAAATCCAAGTATCGCAAGGTGGTTTACGAAACCCCGGAGCCGACTTCGCAGCCCACCAGTGGGCCGACCTCGCAGCCTGCCCCGGTTCCCAAATCCGTTGAGAAGTTGATCGCCGAAGCCCGGCCGGATGTCGAAACCGAGCTTCGCAAGAAGAATTCTCAGAAGCTGGCAGAACAGGTGATGGCCAAGCTGGCCAACACGCTGCAAAAGCCGTGGCTTGAGGAAAAGACGGATAAGGACACGGGTTACAAGACAATCCCCACCGTAGCGAAAGAGCCGACGTTCCTGAAGGATGCCGTAGAAAAGGCGGCGAAGGAAGGCGGAATATTCCTCGAATACAAAGAGACGGGCCTGGTTTCCGCGGCCGACATCGACAAGAACGACGACCTGAAACATGCGATTCTGACGGGCGAGGGCACGGGCGGCCTGAAGATAAGTGAGTACGCCTTTCGCGTGCCTCTGTTCCACAAAAACGAGCCAGGCGCCGAGGCGACGACGACTTGTTTGCAGATGTTTCAAAGCCCGGATTCGCCCTTAATTTACTCGCAGTATGCACAGTTCTTTTCCAGTCGAATGACACCGCCGGTGGACAAGCTGGTGCTGTTCCGCGTGGTGGAGGCGAGCGAGGCCCATGCGCCGGCGTCGGTGGATGAGGTGCGGGCTGCGGTCGAACGCGACCTGCGAATCGAAGCGGCCATGAAGGCGCTGGAGCCGACGGTGGCGGAGTTGTGTGCCGCAGCCCGACGGATCGGCCTGAAAGAGGCCCTTTCATTGTTTGACGATCTGAAGAAGAAGCAGAGCGACCTGACGGTCATGGCACCGCCGGCCTTTGCACGTTCGGTATCGGTGATGAGCCAGGATTTGCGAAAACTGCTTACCGAAGGCAAGCCGACGCTGGTGGCTCCGAATGTAAGCGGGCTGGGTACTTCCCAGGCGTTTGTTGATGCCTGCATGGAAATGACGGCCGAGGGCTGGAAACCGACCGATGCCATGCCGGCGGCGGGGGACAAGCTGAAACTGGCCACGACACGGCCCGCCGCAACGCCTGAGCCGGTGGTGCGAACGGTGGCCCTGGCCGGGATGGGCAAGTGGTGCGTTGTTGAGAAGCTCGGGACGGAGCGCGTCGACACGGCGAAGTACGAGACGACGCTTCGGCAAAACGGCATGAGCCGGCTGATGGGCGAGCGAGGGGCCGCTCTGCTGACGCACTGGTTCAAGCCGCCAAACGTTGAGAAGCGGACGGGCTTCGAGCGGATCGTTCGCGTACCGACCGGCCCGGCTACGGGCGAGCAGATCTCGAAGCCGAAGGACGACCATCCGATGCTGGGCTTCCAGTAACCGGTGGCGTTGCTGGTCAGGCTCGATTCGCGTCGATCTTGGCGGCGAGGATGAAGTCGCTCTCGGTCAGCCCATTGATCTTGTGGGTCCAGATCTCCACGCGGACCATTCCCCATGCCAGATAAATATCGGGGTGATGCCCCTCGGCTTCGGCGATCGCGCCGACGCGGTTCACGAAGGCCAGGGCCTTTGCGAAGTCGGGGAAGGTGTAGGTGCGAACGAGGTGATGGTCCTTCTCCGCTCCCCAGCCGGGGATGTGTAGCAGAAACTCGGCGATTTCTTCGCGGCTCATGGGCGGGACGCCGCCTTTGCAGGGGATGCATTTCTGATCTGCCAGGTTGCTCATGGGGAAGCTCCTTTTTGGGGGACGGGATATCGTAGCCGTGGGAGGCTTCGGAAGAGGGAACAGGGACCAGGGAACAGGGAGCAGAGGAAGGCACCCGCCGCGACGGGTAAACTGCGGAGAGGAGGGGGGCGTTGCGCGACGCTGGGGTGGGATTGGAATTGCGGCAAAATGGCGTTGGAAATGAAAAACTGCTGGCGTTTGCTGGCGTTACCCGGCACGGCAGGTGCTGAGGGGGCGAGGGACAAAGGGATCGGGGAACAGGGAACAGAGGAGGATGTGGCTGCTGTGCAGCGATGCTTACAAATAATTCTGGGTTGTTACAAATGGGATTTGGGTAATTAGTCTTTTTATCTCGATGGCGCGGGCGCCAATGCGGTTTGGGGTGGTGCGAGCGCGGGATGTCCGGGGTTCTCTCCATACGCCTATCAATCTTGATCGGTGTTTCACCTCGGCCACGAATTTGGATAGGTATTTGATAGGCAAAGGGTTAGGGGCCCGGCATTTCATGGAATGTCGCGACGGCATCTAGCTTTGAGAAGTGGCTTTGCGTCGCCGTGGGCGAGCCGATGTGATCCCGATTGCGGTGGTTAGGAAAAGGGCGGCTGATGCCGGCTCGGGGACGAAGGCCACGAAGATCGCGTTGTTCGGGACTATGGCCGGGAAGAGTTGGGCGCTGGAGAGCGTCGTATTCGTCATGATTACGCGGCCGGAGGTCGTGCCCGCAATAATTGTGCCGTCGGGCGCGATGTCGAGGTCGGAGAGGAAGCAGCGGCCGGGGGAGATGCCGCAGACGTTTATTTCATTGATCAGCGTGGCATCTGGGGCATAGCGCCGGATGTTGCCCTGCGCATCAGCCCGGTAAATCTCGCCGGCTGCGTTCACGGCGACGGCTCTGTGGTCTCCCGCGATGCCGAAGAAAATGTGGTTCAAATGGGTCAGGCTGACGGGGTCGTACACTTCTAATGCCCAGCCACCTGACGAAGTGGGCGGGTGCAGAAGGTAAAGCAGGCCGTCTTGGCCGACGGTAAGGTCGATAGGCTCGAAAGTGTCGGCGAATCGCTCGGATGTGCCGTTGGTCATGTCGAAGCGGATGATGCCGGAAAGGTTGTCATCGCCATTGCCGGTGTTGTCGTCGGACGTGTAGATATATTGCCCGTAGTTGCCGATGCCGCCGTAGGTAATATTGTTGATTGTGCTCCACCCCGTGTGAGTTCGGTGAGTCCAAGAATTCGTTAACGGATTCAAAGTTGTAAGGTAAGGATCGAACGTGCCATTATACAAGTGTGCGAGGCCGTCTGACGTTACGAAGACATCGCGTAGAGCCTCCGTTTGTGGCATAGGTGATACTGGATATGGCACAGTGTAAGACTGTACAAGTTGGCCGGTGCGGGTGTATTCGTAAAGCCGTCGATCAAATTCGGTGGAGATCAGGATGTTGCCGGGGGTGAGCTGGCCGGCGTGGGCCGATTGGACTACCAAGCACAAGCACCAAGCGGCCACGAGAGTGGTGGCAATGCGAAGTTGGCGTTTGTTGGTCGCGCTGTGGAATTTCATTTTCCCCGCCATCGATTCGTTCAGTGGCCTATCCGAAAAACTAAATCGCACCGGCTATTAGCCGGTGCCACACGAGGATATTCGGAGAGGCTCTATGCCGGATGTGTTTGAGGATCTCCCGGTGCTTCGCCGTTGTAAAGTTATTATACCACGGGCATTGCTGGAATATTGCGACGTGCGATAACCCTGTACGTGCCATTTGTTTGCAAACGAGGCATGGGGATTGGCTTGGCGAATGAGGGCGTGTCTTTCTCGTGGCTCAGTTTTGCCTGGGGTACCTTGTTTTGCATGTTGACGTTGGTTTCCCTGCGTTGAAACGCGGGGCTATTGTCGGGCCGTCCCGAACGGGACTGAATTGGTTTGTGCGGGGTGTTCTGGGAGCTTTCGAATTACAGGTGGTGCGTAGCGCTCGTTCCTCCACCCCTACAGGGTCGTGAAGGCATAGGGTATTTGTGGCACAGGGTAGAGCGTCGCTCAACCCTGGGCTGGGGTCCTGAACCCCTTTGGGGTTGGTTGGTTCAATCCTCTCGAGTATTCAACCTGGGCTGGAATTAGAGCACCTCTTGTGGGTAGGCCTAGTGGTTAAACTCGGGTACCCGCGCGCAAAAAAACGGCCTCTCGGTTAGGAGAGGCCGTTGGAGACTTTAATCAGACAGATTCGCGAAGCTTACTTGCGTCGGCGAATAAGGGCGACAACACCGAGGCCGAGCAGAGCGAGGGTCGAAGGCTCCGGCTTCAGGGTGAGGGTCGCGGCGGTGATTACGCCTGTGTCGCCACCGGCGTTGTCCGAGACCGTCAATCGCCACGTGCCGACCGAACCGCTCTGAAGGAACGGGGCGCACATGTCGATGCGGGCACCGGTCAAAGCGGCCGAGGCCTGATAGGAACCAGACGGAATCGGCGTCGGGGTTCCGGATGCAAACTGCCAAATGCTGTTTGTCGTCTTGTTCGTGAATTTGTACGGGCCAACAAAATTGGCCGAGTTACCGAAACCGCTCGTCGCGCTGGTCTTGCCGATTCGGTTGAACAGCGTTACCGAGCCATCGCCGACCTTGGACAGGGTCGCGACGAGATCGCCAGCCCACGTGTGGCCGAGGGTACCGCCAGCGATGTTCTGGAAGCTGAGCGTTACTTCGACGCAGTTCGTGGACTCGGACGAAAGCGGGATATTGTCGTTGACGACGAGGTCAATCGACACGCCCGTAGGGTTGTTGTCAGGGATTGCCGTGTTGTTGACGGCCCAGTTGTAGTCAGCGGCATTGGCAGCACCAGCGGCAACCAAAACCAACATAGCAGCAAGAACTCGCTTCATCTGTCATCTCCTCCAAAAATTCGTAGACTTTCTAAGTCTAACACTTCTATTTTGAGGCGGTGGGGCCCAGATAGGGCTTTCTCCTCCGCTTCCCTCACTTCCAAATGGTCAATATAACCGGACGGGGCAAGTTGAGTCAAGCCCGAGGTATTATCAATTAATTTTTTTTTGAGTCTGCCCCTTTAGGTCCGGCAAGGCATATCCGGCAGGGGGGCCGGCAGTCCGGCCTTTGAATTTGGTAAGCGATCGTAACCATTTGCTATTTATCGAGTTGTGTGCATCGGCTGGCTTTCGCGCAGGCTTCTCGCAGCGGAAATCGAAGGAATTCTCCGGCCCGAAACTTTATACTGGCGGGTGCATGGCACTGAAACCTGTGACAAATTGGCGGGCCGGCTGGTCTGGTCTGGCTATCTTGGCAGCGGCCATTGCGGGGCCATCCTGCGAAAAGAAGCCGGACGACCCAATCGCACGAAGGGCAAGGGCCAAGAAGGCAATTTCGACGTCTCAGCCTACCTCGGCAGGCACAGCCCTCCCAGAAGCGACGCGGCTTGGCGTCAATTTGGACGATGGTCCCGTGGTTTTCCCCAGCGATTTGCCGACAACCACTGCTATCCCAAAGCCGGGCTTATCGGGTTTGGGGCGTGACGTTCAGAAACAGCTTGTCGCAGTCTATTCGGACGCGGTCCGTGCCCCGACGGATGCCGGAAAGGTGGGTGAGCTTGGCATTTACTTCTTTGGGCTGGCGGCACCCACTGAGGCAGAGACATGCTTCGCTCTCGCGGCGAGCCTCGAGCCGATGGCCATTCGATGGCAGCTGTACCTGGCGATGGTGAAAGAACTTGCATTTGACACGGCAGGGGCGGCCCAGGTGTTGACGAAGGCGTTGGGTTCCATGGGCGATCGACCGGAGGGCCTGCTGGCGCTCGCCGACCTGCGACGTGCATCGAATCCAGTTGAAGCGAGGCAATTATATGAGAAGGTGCTTGCCCGAACGCCGAACGACGCACGGGCGGAATACGGGATTGGGTTGTGCGACCTTGCGGAAAAGAAGTTCGACATGGCGCTTCGAAGGATAAAGCGTGCCGTCGAATTGGCCCCCAAATACAAGGATGCACTTCTCGAATTGACCAGGCTTTGTGAGATGCTTGGAGATCGCCAAGGCTCGCGGATGTACGCGGCACTCGCGGAGTCGGCCGGCCCGAGGCCGCTTGGGATTGATCCTGACGTCGTCATCCTGAAGTCGACCCTGGCATCGCCGGAGCGCGTTTATGACATCGTGGAGGAGCTTGAGCAAAAGCGGCAATTCGGTCTTGCCGGCGACGTGCTTCGCCGGAGCATCGCCGTGCATCCGGAAGCGTGGGATTTGCGCCATCGCCTCGGATTGATCTATGCGATCGAGCGGCGATTTGACGAGGCGGCGGCGGAACTGCGCGAGGTGCTGAATCACGCGCCGGATCAAACGGCGGTGCGGCGATCATTGACGCAGATGTTGATTGAGTCGCGACAGTATGCGGCTGCGGACAACGTGTTCAAGACGTTGGTCTCGATGCGTCGCGATGATTACGAAATGGCGATGCGGTATGCGGAGTTTCTGCTTTCCTGCGGCTGGCCGAAAGATGCATACGACGCGCTCCGTGAAGCGGAGATTTCACCGACTGCTGCGCGGGCGACCGAGCTGCTGCGAATCGAAGCGCTGGTGGGAATGGAGCGGCCGGATATCGCGATTAAGCGATTTGTGGCGCTTCGCAAATCGGTGAAGCCGCCGAACATCCTGGCGGAATCACTGGCGGTTGATTTCACGGCCATCATGACGGCGCAGCGTGAAGCGGACCCATCGGGGTTCAAACGGGCAACGCTGAGACGCGAGTCGATCGAGAAATTCGCGGAGGCTGTGCATCGAGATGTCGGGGCGGACGATGCAGCGATGATTCGCGAGGGGCTGGACACGGTGGCACGGTTGATTATTGCGGAGGCGCGGCGCGGGGAATTCGCGAAGTCCCTGATGCTGGTGCATCGTTCGGCTCCGTCGGATTCGGGTGGGCGAATTCGCGACGCCTTTGTGCGCGTGTTTCGGCTGTTGCGGGAAAAGGACCGGAAGGCGGCCGACTCGGCGTTGAATGACGCGCGGCGACGACTGGATAATTCGATATCGATGTCGAACGCGGTGGCGTGGTTGTTGGCGACCTCGCCGGATGACACGGTTCGGGATGGACGAACCGCGATGGAAGTCGCGACGCGGTGTTGTCAGTTAACGGAGCGTAAAGACCCGGAAATCCTCGACACTCTGGCGGCGGCACAGGCAGAGGCGGGGCAATTCGACGAAGCGGCGTCCACCATACGGCAGGCGTTGGAAATCGCCAGGAAGACGGATGCGGTGGATTCGGCCGCGCTGTTCGAGAAGAGACTGAGCAATTATCTCAATCGCGTTCCCTATCGCGTGGAGTAGGTGCGCTGTTACAGGTGGCCGGCCGACTTTCGGGGGAGGAATCGGCCCCAGCCGTTTTGGCCGCAGAATTTGTAGTTCTCGCAGATGACGCGGCCGCGGCAAAGCGTCGTCCGCGCGAACCCGGCAAGCGGCCAGCCTTCGAAGGGTGACCAGTCGGCGTTGGTTTCCATTTGCTTCGGATCCACCTTGATTTTCTTGGTGGGATGGATGACGGCAAGGTCGGCGTCGTAGCCGGCTTTGATGACGCCCTTGCGCTGACCGAGGCCCATTATCTGTGCGGGCGTGGTGCAGCACTTGTTGACGAATTCGTTGATGCTGAGGCGCTTCTTCAGCACGCCGTGGGTGTAAACGATTGGCAGAAGCGTTTCGAGGCCGGGCATGCCCATGGGGATTTTTGTCCAGTCGCCCTGCCACATGGCTTTTTGTTGACGCGTGAACGTGCACGTGTCGGTGGAGACGGCGCAGACCGTGTCGTCCTTCAAGCCCTTCCATAGCCGAGCCTGATCGGGCCGCTTTTTTAGCTGCGGGCAGCAGGCGTACAGGTGGCCGTCTTCCTTGCCGAAGACGGAGTCATCGAGCACGAGGTACTGGGCGCAGGTCTCCGCAAAGATATTTTTCAGGCCGCGTTTGTGGGCGGCCTTGACCAACTCGGTGCCTTCCTTCGTGGACATGTGGACGATGTAGAGGCGGCCGCCGGTGACTTCGGCCCAGGTGATGGCGCGTTGGATGGCCTCGGCCTCGATGTAGTTGGGCCGGGTGATGCCGTGCAGGCGGGCGCCGAGCTTCTTCATTTCGGCGTCGTTGTGATGCCGGGCGATCAATTCATCGAGGACGCGGCTGCTCTCGGCGTGGATGAGCAACATGCCGTCAAGCTCGCGGACTTTTTCCAATGCGCCGAAGATCGCCGCGTCGTCGGCCTGCCAGCCTTCTCGCTCATAGATCATGAACTGCTTGAACGTCGGCAGTCCGCGCTTGACGATGGACTCCATCTCATGTTTGTGCTTGTTCCACTTCGTCACGGCGACGTGGAAGGTGTAATCGACGCAGGCCTTGCCCTCGGCTTTGGCCATCCAGTTGTCGACGGCCTTGTGGAGGGATTCATCGCCATAGGGGATTGCGAAATCGACGACGGTGGTGACGCCGCCACGGGCCGCGGCGCGGGTGCCGGTGTTGTAGTCGTCGGAAGAGGTCGTGCCGCAGAAGGGCAGGGCGAGGTGGACGTGGACATCCACACCGCCGGGGATCACGTAACAGCCCTTGGCATCGATGATTCGCGTGCCGTTGGGGTTCATGGTGCGGACCAGGCCTTTGCCGATTCGGGCGATTTTCTCACCCTTGATGGCCACGTCGGCGCGGAAGGTGCGATCGGCGTTTACCACGGTCCCGTTGGCAATGATGGTGTCGTAGTGCATGTTCGGCGGCTCTCCAAAGCTTCGGGAATGACCCAATTTCCGGCATTCTGAGCCGATTGGGCGGGCGGGTCAATGCGTTCGGGAGTCGTTTTTGGAGGGGGGTCAGACCTCAAGCAGGCGGCCGACCTCGTACCGAGAGGCGACGAAGACGGGCAGCATGGTGCCGATTCGGCGGCGGTGGGCCTCGATGGCGAGGTCGGGGCGGTTGTTTTCCTGGCTGAGGTGAGCGGCGGCGAGCCATTTGAGGCGCGGAGTGGTGCATCGCTTGGTTAGTTCGGCGGCTTCGTCGTTGGAGATGTGGCCGCCCTGGCCGGCGATACGGCGTTTGAGGTGCTCGGCGTAGCGGCCGTTCCAGAGGAGGTGGGGGTCGTAGTTGCATTCGAGGTAGGCGGCGTCGACTTCTTCGAGGGCCTGTTCGAGGCCGCGGAAGGGGTGGCCGAGGTCGGTCATGATTCCGAGTCGGCGGTTCTCGTGTTCGACGACGAAGCAGACGGTGTCGATTCCGTCATGAGGGGTGGGGATGGTGTGGACGCGGACGGTGCCGAATTCCAGACAATCGCCGGCGGAGAAATAGCGGATGTCCTCGATTTCGCCGAGTTGGGATTTCACGGCGGTGTAGGCAGCGCGGGTCATGTGGACGGGCATGCCGAACTTGCGATGGAAGATGCCCGCGCCGCTGACGTGGTCGGTGTGGTCGTGGGAGATGATGAGGGCATCGCAGTTGCGGATATCGCGGCCGTGACAGGCCATTCGGGCGGAAGCTTCCTTGCCGGAGAGCCCGGCGTCGAAGAGCAGGCGAACCCCGCCGGCCTCGACGTAGATGCAGTTGCCGTTGGAGCCGGATTGGAGAGAGAAGGTGATCATTCGTATGCGGGGTATATGCCGAGTGCCCTGCGCGGGCAAGAATGGGGTGGGGCGAAGGCTTGAATCGGGATGGAGGTGGTGGGTCAAATGGTCAAGTAAATAAGAGGCTGACCCGGACCGTCAAACAAGTACAGCGAGTCCTTGCGATCGACTCCCGTCCCCTTTTTCTGTTAATGCCCAAGAAGCTGCACCGCCGCGTTGACCGCGACGTCATTCTCGAACGTGAAAGTATCCCAGTCTGCGGAGGCCTCGACGTCCGGAACTATGCCGGTTTCCTCCCAATCTGCTGGCGAATTGAGCGGATCGAACCGCTCATTTGCGATCCACATCTGCGAGCCGTCCGATCCGTCGATTCTGTGAAGGGTCTCGACGTTACCGTTGGTAGTCTGTCCGACGAGTTGCGCACGACCGACGTCCTGCAGGATTCCGGCGAAGACCTCGCCATAGCTTACTGTGCCCGTGCCGATCAGGACGACGAGCGGTACGGTTTGCGAGTTAAGGACGGGATCGGCGGTGATATCCAGGGGCCGCGTGGCGGTTCGGCTCTCGAAGTGTCCAACCGTGCCGTCCGTGAAAAAGCCCAGCACAGCATTCATGACGGATCCCAGTCCGCCGCCGTTCATGCGATTGTCCACGATCAAAGCATCCAACGGACCGAGGGCTTGCAGCGCACTTCTGATCTGAGTGGGAATCGTGCTGTCGAGAAACGTGGGAACAAAGATGTAACCGACGCGCGAACCGTCGGTGGTATCGACCAGTCGCTCGTAGACGGGAAGTGGCCCGGTAATCCGATGGCGTACCAGCGTGACGTTGCGCTCGGCTTGCCCAGGAGACTGCACGGTAAGGACCGCAGCCGTGCATTCGGGTCCACGTAGTCGAGTCGGGTGGGGTTGGCCCTGCTCCACCAGTGGAAAGCCGTTAACGGAAATAACGCTGTCGTGCGGCACGAGCCCGGCGTGATCGGCGGGCGCATCGGTGAAAACGGCCAGAATCGTGGCCTTGTCCTTCTCGAGCAGCGGGAGTACCAGGAGTCCGAAGCCCTCGAAATCATTCTGTCCCGCCAGGGCGGCGCTTTCGGACAGCACTTGTGCGGGTGACAGAAAGTAAGAATGTTCATCGCCCAGCGCCGCGATTAGATCATGCATTCGCGCATAGTAGGTCTCCGTTTCGATTCCGGCGGCGATCTCGGCCCGGTAGGTCGCGACCGTTCCCGACCAATCAACGCCGTTGAGACCGGGATCGACATAGGTGTCGGCGACCGCATCGGCCGCGTCGTCGAACAGCTCCAGTTGACTCGTCTGAGAGACGATGGGATTGGGCTGGAGGATCGGTTCGGAAATGTCGGACGTGGTCGGGTAGGACTCGATGGTCTGGCCTTGGCAGTCGGGCGGAATGTAGACGCCGGTGAGGTCGAGCGCCGTTCCCGGGTCCGTCAGCAGTCCGCTGTTGCATCCGCTACAGGAAAAACCGAATGCGACGAGGACAAGATAACGCGATCGTCCTATCGGGATCATGGACGAACTCCTAACTTATACGGTCACACGATCATCGTATCGTGGAAGCCCGGTCGGGCCAACGTACCCACCGAACTGAAACGGTGTCAGGATAAATTATTCAGCCTCAGTGTAACGCGGAAATGGATTCCCGTATTATTGAGTGGGAGATCGGGATGTCTCCCAGGCGACTCTTCGACTCGCACCAGCGTTCACTCCCGTCCCCCTTTCCCCGCACCAGCAAGATCAGAGCTTGCTCAACAACCAGATCATTATCGCCACGATTAACGGGAAAAGTAAGAGTACCTGAACAATCAGTTTCTTTTTCATTGCACCACTTAACGCGATTCGCAAGTCAGTGAGTTCGCCACCACGGGCATTAGCCACGCGGCTCGGATTGTTAATGCACGCCGTGGTCGGCGAGCCAGCGTTCGGCGTCGATGGCTGCTTTGCAGCCCATGCCGGCGGCGGTGATGGCCTGGCGGTAGACGCTGTCGGCGCAGTCGCCGGCGACGAATACGCCGTCCACGCTGGTGGTGGAGCGGTAGGGGTCTTTGAGTTTGATGTAGCCCTTGGCGTCGAGTTCGAGTTGGCCGTTGAGGAACTTTGTCGCGGGGGTGTGGCCGATGGCGACGAAGAGGCCGCCGACGGGGAGGTCGGAGGTTGCGCCGGTGACGGTGTCTTTCAGGCGTACGGCGGTGATGGCTTGATCGCCGAGCACGTCGACGACGGTCTTGTTCCACTGGAAGTTGATCTTGGGATTGTCGTGGGCACGCTGAGCCATGATCTTGCTGGCGCGGAGTTGATCGCGTCGGTGGATCATGTGGACCTTGCTGGCGAACTTGGTGAGATACGTCGCCTCTTCCACGGCCGAGTCGCCGCCGCCTACAACGGCGAGTTCCTTGTTGCGGAAGATGGGCATGGCTCCGTCGCAAACGGCACACGCGGAGACGCCGCCGCCGGTGCGGGCCAGGCGCATTTCGTTTTCCAGGCCGATCCAATTTGCGGTGGCGCCGGTGGCGACGATAACGCTGTGCGCGAGGTAGACCTTGTCATCCTCGCCAATGATCTTGAACGGGCGTTTGGAAAAATCGACGGACTTCACGTCGTGATATTTGTAGGAGTGGCCATCATCGGGGTTGGAGACATCGGGGGTCATGCCATCATCGGTGACGATGCGCGTGCCGAAGCGGACGGCCTGCTGCTCGAATTCGGACATGAGCTTGGGGCCGGTGATTCCGTGTTTGAAGCCGGGGTAGTTCTCGACTTCCGTCGTGAGCATGAGTTGGCCGCCGGGGAGCACGAGCGAGGGTTGGCTTTTGGGCCGGCCTGCGAAGACGAGGGGCGTGAGGTTGGCGCGGGCGGCGTAGATCGCGGCTGTCCATCCGGCAGGGCCGGAGCCGATGATGATGACTTTTTCCACAGCGTCTGACATTGAAACCTCCGCTGACCTCATTCCAACCATCGTGGTGGACTTGTTATTCCCGTATGGCCGTTCGTTGCGATGATACGGCGCATGACCGGGGGGCGTCGATGCGCAGAAAAAAAGCGAGCGCACCAAATGGAGCGCTCGCCTGGAAACTATCGGCATATTCGGATTGGCCGGTTATTTTCCGGCAGGCTTCCCCGACGCCGGCTGCATGGCCGACGGATTCTGAACCGGCGGTGCCATCGCCGGGACCGGCGCACCGTTGGCAACAACTGGGACGCCGGGGCCAAGCGTGACCGGGATTGTCATCTTGGCATAGGCCGGGTTGTTTGTGGAGAACGTTACGGTTTCGCCATCCTTCGACAGTTTGGCATCCGGCGGAACTTCCATGGTCACACGATAGGCCATGCCCGGCTGCGTTTCCTGCATCGTGAGTTTCAATGCGGGATTGCTCGAAGCAAGGTCTGCAATGGCGAGCGGCTTGGCGGCGTTGTTGCGGACGTAGAAATCACGTTGCATCGGGACAGTGCGGGTCTCGGGGATGGCCACCTTGTTCGGGACGACATCGACGTCGGAGACGAGGTAGGCATTGCACGGGATTGTGATCTTCGGAATATCCTTCAGTCCGGTTTCGATCTCGATGTTTCCAGTGACGGCGCCGTTCGGCAATTCCTGGGAAAGAGCGACCGTAAGCTCCCACTTCTTGCCTTCTTCGAGCGGCTTGATTTCCGCCGAAAACGCGTTGTTGGAGGACTTGGGGGACGCGAGCGTCAACGGCGATTCGCTGTTGTTTGTGATGGTGATCTTTCGCGTGAGGGTGGATTCGCGCGCCGTGGTGCTGGAGGTGTTGCCAAAGAGGGCGCTACTGGGGGCGGCCTGCACCATCTGCCAGAGTTCACCCTTGATCTGCAATGCGATGGTGGATGCCGCACCAGGGGCGTTTGTGAGCACCGTGACGGATTTCGAAATCGGTCCGCTGAAGTTGCCGGTGGCGACCTTTAGTGGAATCTTGCCGGACTTGCCGGGTTCGACAATGCGGTCGTATTCCCCGCTGGTGGTGCAGCCGCAGGACGGCTTGACCTGGATGATTTCGAGGGGGCCGGTGCCGGTGTTGTGGAACCAAAAGTCATGCTGAATGTCAACTCCCGTGCGCAATCGGCCAGCGTCATAGATCGGCGTGTCGAACTCGATCTTCGGCTCCTCGCCGGGCTTCAACTGGACGGTTGCCTGCGGCGGCGCGGGCGGCTGCGGCTTGGCGGCGGTCTTGTTGTTCACGGCGGGTTGCGTTGTGGATGCTCGAAGGTGCGGAGGAGTCTGGTCCTTGGTGTTCGCCGGGGTCGGCGGTTTTGCGAGGAGGGTGCCGACCGTGCCGGCGGCGACAAGGGCCGCGGCGACGATGGCCGTGAGTCGTCGGTTGATGAGTTGTTCGAGCATGGGTGAGTCTCCGGTGCGTTCGTTTTTCGGGCGTCACAGCGGCGGACGCCTTCGCATGACATCGCTCACTTTATCGAGCAACGGGCGGCGAGTGGTGTAACAGGGCTGTAACTGAGGGCTATTGCATACCCAAAGTCACCTGATTTATATTGTTACACGGCGGACGGGCGCGCTTCGCGTTGTAATTCCCCCTTATTTTATCGTCCTTTTTGCGAGTTGCCAGCGGGATGAAACAACTTGTTGCAAAGCGATCGTCGGCGCGAATTATTTTTTCACGCGTGAGGACATGCGACATGAATTCGTGTCCCGTGGTCGACAGGTTGGGCTATGACCGCACTTTTGGCGTGGCGGCGGCGGCGGTTGACGGTGGGCGGTGCTGGGGCTACATTTCCAACCCCTCAAGGCGACCCCCCCAACCACTCGCCCGGGTGGCGGAATTGGCAGACGCGCTAGGTTGAGGGCCTAGTTCCGGTTATACGGAGTGCAGGTTCGATCCCTGTCCCGGGCAGTTTCTCCTCTCGATCTTTGATTCGGCGTATCGGCCTTGTCGGTGATAAACTATCCCGACGAGGTACTAATATGAAATTCGCAACGCGTGCCATCCATGTCGGCCAAGAGGCGGAACCCGTTACCGGGGCCACCATCGTGCCGATCTTTCAGACCAGCACCTATACCCAAGAGGGGATCGGCCAGCACAAGGGCTATGAATACGCCCGCACCGGCAACCCGACGCGGACGGCGCTGGAGGCGTGTCTGGCTTCGCTGGAGAACGCCAAGTACGGCCTGTGCTTTGCCTCGGGGTCGGCGGCGAGCGCGACGGTGATGAATCTGCTGTCGGCGGGGGATCATGTCATTTGCGCGGATGATGTTTATGGCGGCACGTATCGCTTGTTTGAGTTGGTGTTCACGCGGTATGGCCTGCAGTACTCGTGGGTTGATATGACCAACCCCGAGAACGTGGCCAAGGCGATCCGGCCGAACACGAAGATGCTGTGGATCGAGACGCCGACAAACCCGCTGCTCAGCGTGGTGAATATCGCGGCGGTTGCGGAGATCGGCCGCAAGCACAAGTGCCTTACCGTCGTCGACAACACGTTTGCCAGCCCGTATCTGCAGCAGCCGCTCGACCTTGGGGCGGATATCGTGGTGCACAGCACGACGAAATACATCGGCGGGCATTCGGATGTCGTCGGTGGGGCGATCCTGACCAATGACGAGCAGGCCTACACGAAATTGAAATATCACCAGAACGCGGTCGGCGGCGTGCCGGGTCCGCATGATTGCTGGCTGGTGATGCGCGGGGTGAAGACTTTGGCACTACGCATGGAAGCGCATTGTGCGAATGCGATGAAGATCGCCAAGTGGTTGCAATCGAATACGAGTGTGTCGCGCGTGATTTACCCCGGTCTGTCGAACCACAAGCAGCACGATCTGGCTCGCCGGCAGATGCGCGGGTTTGGCGGGATGGTGTCGTTTGAGCTCAAGGGCGGCGAAGCGGCGGCGCGCAAGGTTGCCGGGCAGACGAAGCTGTTTTCACTGGCGGAGAGCCTTGGTGGCGTGGAAAGCCTCATCGGCCATCCCGCGACGATGACGCACGCGAGCATGCCGAAGGAGCAACGCGAGGCCCGAGGACTGACGGGTGGCTTGTTGCGGCTCAGCGTTGGCATTGAAGATGCGGATGATTTGATCGGGGATCTGGAAGCGGCGTTTGCGATGGTGGAGAGCCGGAAAGCGGTAGGTGTGTAAGAACGCCTAATCACCCAGCAAAGCGTTGAGATCGCGGGCGCCGTGCAGGATTCGTACAATCGAAACTGGCTTGTGGTCGGGGTGATAGGCTACGAGGTAGGATTTCACCCGCCAGAATCGAATCGAGTTGTCCGATACATCGGGTCGAACGTGGCCAATATGCGGCCGATCACAAAGTCGTTCAAAGGCCGCTTCCAAAACATCGATCAATCGATCCGCTGCGTCAATATTGACCGCGGCAATAAACTCCCAGATGTCTGACTAATCTCTCAGCGCTTCGTCTGAGACAATGAAGCGGCTCATTTGCGTCCCGCTCGCCGGGCTTTCGATCGTTTTCGAAGATCCGCGAAGGCTTTTTCACCGTCGTGAACTTCGCCTCGCTCGATCTGTCGCATCCCCACTGCAATTTTCTTGCGAACATCAGCCAGGGCGGATTGACGTTCAGCATCTCGCTCCTGCAATAGTCGGAGTCCTTCGCGGATTACCTCGCTTGCCGATTGATAGCGTCCGCTTTGCACATGCCGATTCACGAAACGGCTTAGCTGATCTGTAAGAGATACATTCATGGATGTTCGCGTTGCCATACTGCAAGTATGGCAATTGTGGCACAATGTGTCAATTTGTGTTATCGACGAATCGTACGGCGGAATGCGCGTCGCGTAAAAAAACACAAGGCCGAGTTGGCGCTCCGGTACGCACCAACCCGGCCTTGTATTGCAAGAAAAGTTCGGAAGCTATCGCGATCAGCTTCCGAGGAGACAACGCTGGAGATACTCGGCTTGTCGGCCGGGGTCTCCATGCATCTCGTTAAGGCGTTCCACGAAGGCCTGGATATCCCGACCGTCGATCGTTCCGTCGCCGTTGTAGTCGCAGTCGAACGTGGCAGCGCTCGTCGGTGACTTCTCGGCATCAGCCATTTGATTGGCCGACTCAGACGGGAGATTGACGTTCAGGTTTCCAGCGATCGGCTGGACGCGCCCTTTATTCGTGAGGCCCGGGGCGACGAATGCCACAGCCACTGCTGCAGCCGCCGCCAGCGGAATGGCCACTCGCACCCAACCGAACCGTCGCTCTTGGCGATCAGCCCGTCTGGCAGCCGCTGACTTCCACGGATAGCAGGCGGGCCGAGCGGCGAAAACGCCGTCGCGGTGAGCCTCGCCCATCGTGGCAAGCAGTGCGTCCAGTTGTCGGGGGTCTGAGTTCATTCCGTTCCTCGTAGTGTTATTGCGTTTCGCCACCCTCTTGCGCGGAGAAAAACTGAGAAATCCTTAAGCCTTTTGATTCCAGACACTTACGGAGAGACTTGTACGCCGCCGGGATCCGCACGTCCCGTAAAGTCGATTCTGGAACCCCGATCCGCTGGGCCACATCTCGCAGGGTTAACCCTTCGAAGAATCGGAGGCGGACGATTTCGGCGTCGTTTGCGTCAAGTCGGCTGACACAATCGTGTAGCGCCGACAGCCATTCCGCCTCTTCGGCGAGCGATTCCGGAGTTGCATCGTCGGTTTTTTCCTGACGAGTCTCCCGCTCCTCCGCGAGGACGACGGGCGACTTGCGACACTCCTCGCGATAAACGTTTCGCACGATTCCCGCCATCCATGCAAGGAACGGGGTCGCGCCGATAAATTCCCTCCGCTGCGCAAAGGCTCGGCACCAGGTTTCGTTCAAGATTTCATCCACCCAATCGCCGCGATGTGAAATCTTCCATGCGACCAGCCGGACGCGCGTGTGATAAAGGTCGTAGATGCGTTCGAAGGCGAGTTCATCACCTTCCCGAATCGCCTCGAATAGTTGCTCCTCCCAGCGTTTGGACATGCGATTTCAAGGCCTCTCGGGTCGCCGATAGTAGCGGATTGGCCAATGCGTTGCGCACGCTGATTGCGTTTTTTTCTTGTCCGTGGGTGCCGCTCCCCTTGCATCGGACTTGGCGATACACTGATCCGCCCCCGGTTCGACTGGCGGCGCGGCCCGTTGAAGACCGGATTTGATCCGCTAGAGAGGGGTCCGCATGAAAATTGGTGTCCCACGCCCCGTGTTGGAAGGCGAAACTCGCGTCGCTCTGGTTCCTGAGACATTTGCCAAGCTACGAAAGGCCGGTTTTGAGCTTCTCGTCGAACGCGGTGCCGGCGAGGCGGCGCATTACCTCGATGCGAACTACGAGGCCGCCGGTGGCCGACTGGTCGGCAGCGTTGGGGAGCTTTTCGACCAGGCGGATGTCGTGGTACTCGCGCACCTGCCGAGTTCGGAGCAGATTGACTCGTTGCGATCAGGGACGATCCTGATCGCCCCGCTTTCTGCGCTAACAAACCATGACCTGATCCGCCGCATCGCCGAGCGAAACATCGCGGCGTTTGCACTCGAACTCGTTCCCCGAATCACGCGCGCTCAGTCGATGGACATCCTCAGTTCCATGAGCAGCCTGGCCGGTTACAAGGCGGTGCTGATCGGTGCGACGAATCTGGGCCGTATTTTCCCGATGATGATGACCGCGGCGGGCACGATTACGCCGGCGCATGTGCTGATCATCGGCGCGGGCGTCGCCGGCCTGCAGGCGATTGCGACGGCCAAGCGGCTCGGCGCGGTTGTGGAGGCGTACGACGTACGGCCGGTGGTGAAGGAACAAGTCGAAAGTCTCGGTGCGCGATTCGTCATGGTCGATGCCCCGATGGAAAACGCGCAAGACAAGGGCGGTTACGCCAAGGAAGTCTCCGACGCCTACAAAGCCAAGCAAGCCGAAGCGCTGCACAAGCACGTCCGTGAGAATGACGTCGTCATTACGACGGCGCTCATCCCCGGCAAGCCGGCGCCGAAGCTGATTACGGCATCGATGGTTCGCGACATGAAGCCCGGCTCGGTCATTGTGGATCTGGCAGGCGAGGCCGGTGGCAATTGCGAATTGACGCGTTATGGCGAAACGATCGTTCAACATGGCGTGACGATTATTTCCCCGAAGAATCTTCCCGCGACATTGCCGTTCAACGCGAGCCAGGCGTTCGGAAAGAACATTACGGCTTTTGTATTGAACATGGCCAAGGACGGCGCGATCAACTTCAACATGGAGGATGAGATCGTTCGCGAGTCGCTGGTGACACGCGACGGTCAAGTCGTGAACAACCGACTTCGCCAGGCGATGGGAATGTCCGCTTTGGAACAGCAACCAGTGGCGGCTGGTGCCTAGGAACCACAGAATCAAGCACTGGAATCCAAGCATTTCAATTCGACAGGAGTTCGATCGATGGATTCAAAGATAGAAATGAGCCTCTACGTCTTCATGCTCGCGTCGTTTATCGGCATGGGCGTGATCCGACGTGTGTCGCGGCTGCTGCACACGCCGCTGATGTCGATTACCAATGCAATCTCGGCCATCGCCGTGGTCGGCGCGATCATCGTGGCCGGCGGCGAGCATTATCCCACGCACATTCGCATCATGGGTTCGGTGGCGCTCTTCGCCTCCATGACCAACATCGTCAGTGGTTTCCTTATCACCGATCGCATGTTGAAGATGTTCCGCACGAAGCCGGGAGGCAAGGCATGAACCCCCAGTTGACCGACGTTTTCTGCAAACTTGCCTACCTGCTCGCGACGGCGCTGTTTATTTTCTCGCTGCATTGGATGAGCGAGGTGAAGACGTCGCGTCGCGGCGTGTTCGCTGGTTCGTTCGCCATGTTGCTGGCCGTCGCGGCGACGTGGGTCTCGAACGGTTCGCCCAAGTTCTATCTTTGGCTGGTCATTCCGATCATTCCCGCCATTGTCATCGGCGTTTGGCTGTCGATGGTGCCGTTGACCGCAGTGCCGCAGCGGACGGCGCTTTCGCACGCATTCGGCGGACTTGCGGCGGGGCTCGTTGGCACGGCCAAGTTTTACTACTGGTATGGCCATGAGCAGAATCAACTCACCAAGTTCATCGTCACCGCGATCATTCTTGAGGTCATCCTCGGGTTCCTGACATTTACCGGCAGCCTTATCGCCGCCGGCAAGTTGCAGGAGATCAAGTGGATTCCGCAACGGCCGTGGATCTACAAGGGCCAGAATCTCGTCAACCTCGGCGCGATCGGGCTGGCCTTACTCCTTGGCGTGATGGTCATTATGAACCCCACGAGCGCCTGGGCGCCGTGGGTGTTCGGCCTGCTCATTATTCCACTGGCGTTGAATTTCGGCTGGATGCTGGTTCTGCCGATCGGCGGCGCGGACATGCCGACGGTTATTTCCATCTTGAATGCATATGCGGGCCTCTCGGCTGTGGCGATGGGCTTTGTGCTGGATAACAAGCTGCTCATTACCGCGGGCGCGCTCGATGGTTCGTCGGGTTTGATTCTGTCCATCATCATGTGCAAGGCGATGAACCGATCGTTTACGAACGTGCTGTTTGGTGCATTTGGACAGGTGCAATCCGCCGGGGGCAAGGCCGAGCAGAAGTCCTACAAGAGCGCGACGGCCGAGGACGCGGCGCAGATTTTGGAGTCCTCCAGTTCGGTCGTCATCATCCCCGGCTATGGAATGGCCGTGGCCCAGGCACAGCACAAGGTTCGTGAGCTGCACGATCTGCTGACCAAGCGCGGTATCGATGTGCGGTTCGCCATCCATCCGGTCGCCGGACGTATGCCGGGCCATATGAACGTGTTGCTGGCCGAGGCGGATATTCCGTATGACAAGCTGATTGAGATGGATGACATCAACGGAGACATGCCGCAGACCGACGTGGCCCTTGTGATTGGTGCGAACGACGTGACCAACCCCGTGGCACGGCACGACAAGAGCAGCCCGATCTACGGCATGCCGATCATCGACGCCGACAAGGCGAAGAATGTGATGGTCATCAAGCGCAGCATGAACCCCGGCTTCGCGGGCATCGACAATGAGCTGTACTACCTCGACAAGACGCTGATGCTGTTTGGCGATGCGAAGGCGTTTGTGGCGGATGTTGTGAAGGAACTCTCCGGCGGCGGCGGAATGGGTCATTAAGCAACGAGCCGCACGCGCGAGCAAGCGGTTACGCGATTCGTGAGCAAGAGCGCGTGCTTACGCGTGGGCCTCATTATTGGAGTCTGTGGTTAGTCCTTAAGCGCCTCTCTCGATAAACTGCCGACATGACGCGCAGATCGGTTCAGCGAATCAACCAATCTTCGGCTTCGAGATCGTTGCTTCGTTTTCCAGTGTGGCTGCCGATTGCCGGCCTCTTCTCGCTCACCTTCATCGCCTACATCCCCGCCATGCAGGGCGGCTACATCTGGGACGACGATCACTACGTCCATGACAATCCAAATCTCAGAACGGCCGACGGGCTTGCGAAAGTCTGGACGGAACCGAAGGCCTCGCCTCAGTACTACCCACTGGTGTTCACGACTTTCTGGCTGGAGCACGCCCTATGGGGCATGAACCCGCTCGGGTACCACGTCGTTAATGTGCTGCTGCATTCGGTAAGTGCGATTTTGCTTTTCTGGATCCTGAAGCGATTGATGATCCCGGGCGCTTTCCTTGCGGCGATGGTTTTTGCAATACATCCTGTTCACGTCGAGTCGGTGGCATGGATTACCGAGCGAAAGAATGTGCTCTCGGGCGTGTTCTATCTGGCTGCGGCGTATTTTTATGTGAGTCGTTTTCTCACTGATAGAGAGGACGCCACAAACCGACGAAAGGCCGGTCCTTATTTCGTGGCGCTCGGCCTGGTCGTTTGCGCCCTGTTGAGCAAGACGGTTGCAGCGTCGTGGCCTGCCGCCATGCTGCTTATTGAATGGTGGAAGCGCGGCCGCATTGAACGAGCGAGCTGGATTCGGATGGTGCCATTCTTTGCGATTGGTCTTGGTGCCGGATTGGTGACCGCGTGGATTGAGAGGGACCACGTTGGTGCGGTCGGGCCTGAGTTCGCATTCACGATCGGTGAGCGGTTTCTCATCGCAGGACGGGCGGTGTGGTTCTATCTTGGCAAACTGCTTTGGCCGTACCCTTTGAGTTTCATTTATCCGCGTTGGCAATTGAATACGGGCGATGTGTTTCAGATCGCGTGGCCGGTTGCGGCCATGCTGCTGGTGGCCTTGCTTTTCGCTTTCCGTCATCGGCTCGGGCGCGGGCCGTTGGTCACAGCGCTCTTCTTCGGCGGCACGGTGCTTCCCGCGTTGGGGTTTGTGAATGTGTATCCGATGCGATTCTCATTCGTCGCGGATCACTTTCAATACCTGGCGAGCATCGGGCCGATTGTTCTCCTTTCGGCGGCGGGGGCGGTGCTGGCGCAACGCAGTCGAGTGGCCGGTTCGATTGTTGCCGTGGGGGTCGCGGTAACGCTCGGTTCGCTCACTTGGAACCAGGGCAAGCTGTACGCCAACGAGGAGCACCTGTGGCGCGAGACGCTTGCGCGAAACCCCGGCGCATGGATCGCCATGAACAACATCGGCTATGCGATGGGAATGCGCGGGGAACTTGATGCTGCCATTCTGATGCTAAGCAAGGCAGTCACGTTGAACCCTAACTTCGCCGAGGGTCAAAGCAACCTCGGCGCGTTTCTACTTCAGCGCGGAAATGCCGCCGATGCGATCGGTCATTTGCAGGAAGCCGTTCGCCTTGAGCCAAGCCTATCCGACGCTCACGGCAATCTTGGGGTGGCGTTTCTGCATGCGGGCCGACAAGAAGATGCTATTCGATCACTTCGAGAAGCCGTTCGCCTCAAGGGCGACAACTACACGGCACGATACAACCTTGGGTGTTTGCTGGTCTCGCGCGGGCAGGCGGCGGAGGCGGTTGAGCATCTGGAGGTCGCCGTTCGGTTGGCCCCGGATGACGCCGAGGCGAAGGCGAATCTCGAGAAAGCCCGATCCATGTTGAAGAAGGCGCCGTAGTCCGCAAGAGGCCGAGCGTGAGTCGTCAACGAACAGTCAAACCCAGCGTCACGCCGCCCGCGACATCGGATTCGGTGGTGTGGATTGGCGTCGCACTCTTGTTTGTGGTGACGATTATGGCCTATGCCCCGTCGCTCCGCGGCGATTTTCTCTGGGACGACGACGATTATGTCACCAACAATCCAACGCTTAACGATGCCCAGGGACTTTATCGAATCTGGTTCGAGTTCGGCGCGACGCGGCAGTTTTACCCGCTGGTGTACACCACGTTTTGGATTGAGAAACACGTCTGGGGCTTGAATCCGATCGGCTTTCATGTCGTAAACGTACTGCTCCATGCGGCCGGTGCGGCGCTTCTGTGGCGCGTGCTGGCGGCGTTGAAAGTCCCCGGAGCATTTCTTGCGGCTGTTCTGTTTAGCTTGCACCCACTGCATGTCGAGTCGGTCGCGTGGATCACTGAGCGGAAAAACGTGTTGTCGGGCGTCTTCTACTTTGCCGCGGCGCTGGCGTATCTTCAGATCAACAACTCACGGCACTCGACGCGGCAGTACATTGTCTCGATGGCGCTTTTTGTCTGTGCCTTGCTCAGCAAAAGCGTCACCTGCACCCTGCCGGCCGCGCTGCTGCTTGTGCAATGGTGGCGGCACGGCCGCATCTCGAAGCTTGACATCGCCCGGCTTGCGCCATTTTTTGCGCTCGGTGTCGCGCTCGGCCTTACCACGGCGTGGATGGAAAACACGCATGTTGGCGCAGGCGGGCCGGAGTGGCAGCGGCCCATCGCTGTTCGACTTATCACTGCCGGGCGCGCGTTTTGGTTTTATCTGGAGAAGTTCGTATGGCCGAATCCGCTTATCTTCGTCTATCCCAAGTGGTCGATTGACTCCGCCACGGCACTTCAATTCCTGTTTCCATTTACCGCACTCGGCTTGGTGGCTGCGCTCTTCGCATTGCGGCGACGCATCGGTCGCGGGCCGATCGTCGCGATGCTCCTGTATGCGGGCACCATTCTTCCGGCACTTGGGTTCTTCAACGTTTATTATGCGATTCGCTACTCGCCCGTGGCGGATCACTTCGCGTATCTGGCAAGCGTTGGGCCGATTGTGCTCGTTGCCGCCGGCTTGATGCGTTTTATGAACCGTCAGACGCAGGGGAGTCGCGTTGCCGTCGTGCCGGGTGTCGTGATTTGCATTGTTCTCGCGACGCTGACGTGGCGACAATGTGGTATTTATCAGAACCTGGAAACGCTCTGGGCCGACACGATCCGAAAGAACCCCAGCGCGGGAATCGCGTATCTCAACCTTGGATCGTTGCGATTGAAACAGGGTCGTAACGCCGAGGCCGTGAGCCTTTTCAAGCGCAGCATTGAATTGGAGCCGCCGACCGCGATCGCCCATTTCAACCTCGGAACGGCGCTGCTCAATGAGAATCACGTCGACGACGCCATCGAGAACTTCCGCTCGGCGCTTCGACTACAGGCCGATTATCCGAAGTGTCTCGCAAATCTCGGAAACGCGTATCTCACCAAGGGGCGTGCGGCCGACGCTGTCGAACCGTTGAGGCGGGCGATCGAACTGAAGCCCGATTACGCGCTGGCGCACCAGAACCTCGCGACGGCCTATGAGCAGTTGGGCCGCCGGGTTGAAGCGGAGCGGCATTATCGCGAGGCGGTGAGATTCAATCCCACGGATCGCGCCTCGCAGATGAGTGCAGAGCGTCTAAAGCGACGACCTTAGCCCCATTCCTGCACCTTTCATCGGGTTTGCACCCAAAGACGATTAGCGATCCGAAAGCAAGAAAATATTCTCTCGGCGTGCTCCAATATGAAAGTCTGGGCCAGCGCCGAAGCAATGGGATATCAGACTGAGGTACCACATGATCCAGCGACAAGTATCAGCGGCAATAATAATCGTCGAGGTCTTCGTCCTGTCGTTCGCCTCATCGGCGCGCGCTGAGGAGCCTTCGAAGTCGCTCAAGCAGCGGCTCGATAAGCTCGTTTTGGACTGCTACCCGTCTGCGACCGAGCCTGGCGCGGCCGTGCTGGTCACGGTCGATGGCAAAACCGTGCTGCGCAAGGGTTACGGGATGGCGGATATGGAAAAGGGCGTGAAGGTCACGCCGGACATGATCTTTCGCATCGCTTCGATCACCAAGCAGTTCACATCTGTCAGCGTTTTGCAGTTGGTGCAACAGGGCAAGGTTTCACTGGAGGACCCAATCACGAAATACCTGCCCGACTTCGACACGCGCGGCAAGACGATCACCGTTGAACATTTGCTGTCGCACACGTCCGGCCTGCCGAACTACACCGAGGGGTCCGCCTACGAAAAAGGCATGACGCGCGATCTCAAGCCCGCGGAAATCGTGAAGCTCGTGGCCGACAAGCCGCTGGATTTCGAGCCGGGTTCGCGGTTCAAATACAGCAACACCAACTATGTGCTGCTGGGCATGTTGATCGAGAAGGTGTCGGGGCGGACCTATGCGAACAATCTTAAATCGTCGATCACCAAACCGCTCGGATTGACGGACACGCGCTACAGTCGCAACGATGGCCTCACGCCGCGCCACGCGCGCGGATATGACCAGGACAGTTCCGGCGAATGGGTGCCGATGAGGCCGCTGAGCATGACCCAACCCTTCGCCGCCGGGGCCATTGAATCAACCGTTGATGATCTGGCGAAGTGGACGCACGCGCTTGCGGAGGGAAAGGCACTGGACCCGAAACTACTGGAACGGGCGTGGACGCCGTACAAGCCCAGCGACCGCCCGTCGGACTATGGATATGGCTGGTTCATCCACACCAGCTCCGGCGAACGATGGATCGGGCACAACGGCGGCATCAATGGGTTTCAGTCGGCCGCGGTTTGGATTCCGGAGAAAAAAGTCTTCGTCGCGATTCTGCGCAATGGGTTGGGCGGCGTCGCTCCGGATGTTCTTCTGGGGCGACTCGCGCTGGAAGCCGTCGGTCGGCCGGAGTCGAAGCGGGTAGCGATTACGTTGCCCACCGAAGCGCTCGATCGCTACGTCGGCGTGTATGCATTATCACCCGAGGTGAAGTTCATCATCTCGCGCAAGGGCAACCAACTGTTCGCGGAAGCGCCGAACAAGTCAAAGGTCAAGCTCGTCGCCGAGGCCGAGGACAAATTTTTCAGCCCGGAGAGCGAGGTACGTTTTTCGTTCACCATTGAGAACGGAAAAGCGACGCAGATGACGCTGCGCCGCGCCGGACGCGACTCAATAGCCAAGCGGGAAGAGTAATCGCAAAAACAGACGACGTGGGGTGTGGCCGACGAATCGGTGACGTACACGATGGAGACTTCCACAGAATAGTGGGACACGGTTAATCATCGATCATCACACCTCAACCCTCACTCAACCATCTCACAAGTCCTACACGTCAACCCTCTCGGGTTGAAGAGTCAACGAGCACAGTTGCAAAGAATCAATTCTTGACTGGTCATCAAAATGGAATTCGGCCAAGGCGGCGTGCGGATTTCGCTCCTTTGCGATAAGCTACGTAAATGTCGTTACCCATCGTGGCCATCGTCGGGCGTCCCAATGTCGGCAAGAGTTCGATCCTGAACCTGCTCGCCGGCAGGCGGATCAGCATCGTTGACCCGACAGCGGGGGTCACACGCGACCGCGTCAGCGCGGTTTGCGAGTTCGAAGAGCGCTACTTCGAGTTGATCGACACCGGCGGCTACGGCATTGAGGACTCCGACAATCTCACCCAGCACGTCGAGCAGCAGATTCAATACGCCATCGCCGGGGCGGACCTGATCCTTTTTGTCGTGGATATTCGCGAGGAGATCACCCCGCTCGATCAGGAGGTAGCCAGGCTTCTTCGTGGAGTTGAGACGCCGATTCTCCTCGTCGCCAACAAGGCGGACATCGAGCAGCATGAACATGCGGCGGGGGGGCTGGTGCGATTGGGTTTTGGCGAGGCGTTGTGCATCTCGGCGTTGCACGTTCGACACCGTCGCGATCTGGTTGAGCGAATTCTCTCGATCCTCGGTGACCGGGCGGGGCATGATGCGCCCGATCCGGTAATGAAGGTATGCCTCGTGGGTCGGCGGAATGTCGGTAAAAGCACGTTTATGAATGCCCTCGTCGGGGAGGAACGGATGATCGTCAGCGAAGTGCCGGGCACAACGCGCGACAGCGTTGACGTGAGATTCGAAAAGGACGGCAAGGTTTTTCTCGCCATCGATACGGCCGGAGTGCGCAAAGTACGCAAGCAAAGCTCGGACATTGAGTTCTACGGCTACAGCCGGGCGCTGGCGTCGATCCGTCGGACCGATGTGGTGCTTTTTCTGATCGACGCGACCGTGCCCATCGGCGAAGTGGACAAGAAGCTCGCGAATATCATCGTGACCGAGTCGAAACCATGCGTCCTCGTGATTAACAAATGGGATCTTGCCAAGGGCAAGGCCGACGCCGAGGAGTACGGCAGCTATTTGACCAAGACGATGCCGCATATTGCGTTTGCACCCATCGCGTTCACGACCGCCAAGGAAGGGCGCAACATCAACTCCACGATCGAGCTGGCTCAAAGTCTGTATCGCCAGGCCAGCGCCCGCGTTACCACGGGACAGCTCAATCGCGCGATTGAGGCCGCCATTACCGAGGTGCAGCCGATGGCCGACAAGCACGGCACGCGGCCAAAGATTTATTTCGCGACGCAGATTTCCACGTGCCCGCCGACGATCGTGCTGTTTGTGAATAATCCGGCCGTGGTCCGCGAGCAATATCGCCGGTTCATGGAGAAGAAAATCAAGGAGATTTTGCCGTTTCCGGAAGTGCCGATACGATTGATCTGGCGTCAGCGGCAATCGGAGCGGACGGGTGGTGGTCCGCGCGTGGAAGGGGAGAGCGATAACGCCCTGTCCGTGGAGTGACGCCGCCGACGTAAGGAGGTAGGCCCCGTGGCCATCGAATTTCACTGCGAGCATTGCAATCATCTAATCAAGGCTCCCGACGATGCCGGCGGGCGCACGGGGAATTGCCCGCATTGCCACAACGCGACGTACATTCCGCGGCCCGTGCCCGACGATGATGTTTACGATCTCGCGCCGCTGGATGATTCCGAGGAAAAGCGCCGAAAGAAGGAGGCCTCGGAGGATGCGGCCTATCAGCGCAGCCTGCTGCACGAGCGGGCCGCTCCGGGTGAAAAATCCGGCGCGCCCAAGGGCGGCATGGCCGGGTTCGTGGCCCCGTCGAAGCAACTGACCGGCCTGATCATTTCGTTCGTCGAGGCCATGAGCACGGGAAAGCTGGAGAAGGCGGATGCCGTCGCGTCCGAGCTTTCTCGCGATAAGCCGGCGGTGCTGAAGGTCCTCGACGAGATGACGCACGACGACCTTTCGCAATACGGCCTGCCGACTCTTCCCAAGCCCGTGCTGAATGGATTTCTAAAGCAGCTTCGTCAGCGATTGTGATGTATTCAGCGAAATTCGGAGCGTTGCAATCCAACCGGGAACCGGTTGTGAGCGTCATTCCGCAGCTTTTCAGTCGGGAATGAAACCAGTCCTCAAACGGGAACCCAGGTCACCCGATTCGACAAATCTCTTTACATTTTTGGAAATCGCCGAGCGCCACAACTCCTTAATTTGAAACGTGGCGTGGCGCGAAACCTTGGTGTCGGCTTAATCTGCCGAACGGCATTTTCGAATGTTCTCAGCCACTTTGCTGACCTTGAACGCCATTTTAGGCGCACTCACGAGTCGAGACATCCGCTGTTATGACGATGCCGGATGTTATTTGTCTCAAAAAAAACGGGCCGTGAAAAAGTCGCAACGAAAAAAAGTGCTATGGACTACACGACGACGCACGATATAAGGTCTAACGACTGTCTCATACCCGCCCGGCCAGGAGGATCACGATGCGAGAACTGTGTCATGCAAGTCGCTGGTTTCCCCGTGTCTGTCACAAAAGCATACTATGTTGTTTCATTGGAATGAGTCAGTGTGCTGATAGGAATAACAGTGCAATTGCCGAGCCGTTGACGGTGCCCCCTGGTGAACGGCTGTCGGCGACCCGCAATACGTTGCGCGATTTGCTAGTTGCAGAGCAGGTCGACGTGGTTGGTGTGTCCGCCGAATCTCCGGGCGTCGCACATTTGCCTGGACGAGTGCTCGTAAAGCTCAAGCATGGTGTTTCGGAGGCCGATGCGAAACGAACACTGGGTCAGGCGATAGGTTCGAAGTCAGTGATCGCCATCCCCCAGATCGGGGTCCGAGTAATTGAGCTTGCAGATCAAGCAGACGAGCAGGCGCAGCTTACTGCGTTTCGCGCGTTGCAAGAAGTGGAGTACGCGGAATTGGACCGCGTTTATTCGCCGGCGGATGTCACTCCGAACGACACCTGGTATTTCGGCCAATGGCACCTTTCTAAGATCGGCGCTCCGGCCGCGTGGACGATGACCACCGGCAGCGCGAATGTCGTGATTGCGATCTGCGATACAGGCGTCGACCCGGCCCATCCGGATTTGGTGACGAAGCTCTTGCCGGGGTGGAATGCATTCGCAGGGAATACGGACACGCATGACGTGACGGGACATGGAACGAGCGTGGCTGGTGTGGCCGCTGCCGCGAGCAACAACGGAATTGGAGTTGCCTCAGTTGCGGGAGGCTGCCCGATACTTCCGATCCGAATTTCAGATGCCTCGGGACTCGCCGCCAGCTCGATCATTGCGAGCGGAATTGTCTGGGCCGCCGATCACGGCGCCCGCGTGGTGAACGTGAGCTACTACGGAGTCAATGGCGATGCGACGGTCAGCAGCGCTGCACAATATTTACGCGCCCGGGGCGGCATCGTGATTACGGCGGCTGGGAATGACGGCTTGCTTTATTCGGCGTCGGACAATCCTTATTTGCTTTGCGTGGGGGCGACAGGATCGAACGACGTACTTGCGACCTTCTCAAGCCGTGGAAACTATGTCGACGTCGTCGCGCCTGGCGCGGGGATTTTTACCACGGGCATGGGCGGGCTTTATGTCTCGGGGACCGGCACTTCGTTTTCGGCGCCGATCGTCGCCGGAGTGGCGGCACTGGTGATTTCGGCGGCACCCAGTTTGACCGGCAATCAAGTTCAGGACGTACTGAAGCAAACGACAGACGATCTTGGCACGGTGGGCCAGGATACCAGCTATGGAACAGGTCGGATTAATGCCTATCGTGCCGTCACCACTGCATTATCGATGGTGGGTTCGGGCAACGATACGACGAAGCCAAGCGTCGGTATCTCATCACCCGTATCCGGGGCCAGTGTCTCGGGTAGTGTGAACGTACAGGTGACCGCCACCGACAATGTGGGAGTAGCATCGGTCAGCGTGTATGTCGACGGCGGTCTTCTTAGTACAGACACGACGTCACCCTTTTCGTTTTTCTGGAATACGACGAGTATTGCGAACGGCGTCCATAGCCTGAAAGCAACGGCTGCCGATGCGGCGGGAAACACTTCGATCGTTCAGATTGGCGTGATTGTCAACAACACTGTCATTGATCAAGTTTCGCCGAGCGTTGTGATTACATATCCACAGAGTGGGTGGGCTGCGGCGCGGAATCAATTAAGTGTGATAGTTCTCGTGAATGCGACCGACAATGTCGGTGTGACGCGCGTCGAGCTATACGTCGACGGAATCATCAGAGCCACGTCTACCAGCTCGCCCTTCACCACGGTGTGGAATCTGGCGTCGAGCGCGTCCGGAATGCACACGCTTCAGTGCCGAGCCTACGATGCGGCAGGAAATGTCGGGGTTTCAGCATCAAGTGTTGTTAGCAAATAGGTGTTGCAGTACGTAAAAAAAGAAAGACCCGCCAGGCCGGATGGCCGGGCGGGTCTTTTGTTTACGCACAATCGGTGATGTTGTGTCTTATGGACACGAGATCACTGGGACAATGAGGCTGCAGGTGCCGGCGACAGGTCCGATGGTCTCCGTTCCGTCACACGTGTAGGTGACAAGTCCGTTGACCGTGGCGGTCAAGGTGAAACTTCCAGGAGCGCCCGCGTGGACGCAGACCGGATCACCCGTTGCCGTTGTGGATCCATCGCAGAACGTTCCGTTCCCGGTGATGGTCCAGTTGAAGGTTCCGGCGAATCCACCGGCTCCGGAGAAGTCAACATGCACGGTATAAGGCAGGTTGCTTCGACCGGCACAAGGTGACGCGATTCCCTTAAGCTTGAGTACTCCAAGCGGAGCACAGCAAACCGAAGTCAATCCGTTTCCATCGGTGATGGTGGCGCTATACACACCCGGCGTGCTGGCCGTGATGCATGACGTCGTTGCAGCGAACCCATTGGGTCCCGTCCAACTGATCGTCACAGGTCCGATGGTGCCCGTCGCGGGGGATACGCACAGTTCGGCGGAGCCACCCACGCAGATCAGCGAAGGACCGGTGATGATGCAGCCACTTGGCGGACACGGCACGGTTTGCGTACACAGGCTTTGGCAACCAATGCTGTCCGTGATAAACACGGACACGGTCGGCGCTTCCACCGGACTGCACGTTCCGTCGGTTCGGTGATAGGTGACAGTGAAGCCCGGGCCGTTGCCCGCATTGTTCACCACGCAACTATCAACGACCCAGCCGGAGACGTTAAACGACGCCAAGCATGTATAGGGCCCGGTTCCACCGGTGATGGTTCCGGTAAACGTACCACCCACGGTCGGAGCTGCGATGGCACAGATCAGGCTTGGGGCAATCGTAAGAGTACGCGACCCCTCGCAGATGCAACCGGCGCCATTGGTAACGACAATCCCGAAACTCAAGACCCCACTTCCGTTGGAGGTGTAGGTAATGGTCGGCGTTCCCTGTCCGGCTGTAATCGCTCCACCGGTGATGGTCCAAACATACGTCGCACCTACGCCCGCATCGGCTACGCTGGCCGTGTTGCCGGATGAACCCGGACACGGTGTCGTCGCAGTGATCGTGCAATTCGGAGCAGACTTGATGTTCAGGGTTAGGGTACCGTGGCACGAGCAGCCGTTCTTGGTTACGTCCACAGTCAGTACGACCGCGCCACTGGCGTTGGCCGTATAGGTGATCGTTCGCGTTCCCTGTCCGGCCGTAATCGTTCCGCCGGTGAGGACCCAGGCATATGTCGCTCCAACGCCTGCATCGGGGACACTTGCGGTGTTACCGATGGAATTCGGGCATGGTGCGGCAGCCGTGATCGTGCAATCGAGAGCTGCGAAGATCTGAAGCGTCAAGGTTCCGCGGCACGAGCAACCATTTCTCGTCACTTCCACGGTGAGAACCACTGCTCCGCTGGCGTTAGCCGTGTAAGCAATGGTGTTCGTACCTTGTCCTGCGGTGATTGTCCCGCCGGTAATCGTCCAGGCATAGGTGGCGCCCACTCCCGCGTCGGGAACACTTGCGGTGTTACCGGTGGAGTTCGGACAGGGTGCCACAGCCGTAATCGTGCAATCAAGGGTTGCCCGGATGGTGACGCTCAGCGTCCCTTCGCAGAAGCAACCGTTTGCCGCGGTGACGACGACGGTGAATACGACCGTACCGGACGCATTCGCCGTATAGGTGATGCTGGACGTGCCTTGGCCGGCGGTCAGAGTGCCACCGGTGATGGTCCAGACATACGTCGCTCCCACACCTGCATCGGCTACGCTGGCCGTGTTGCCTGTTGAATCAGGACACGGTGTTGCCGCGGTGATCGTGCAGATCGGGGCGGGCTTGATGTTCAGCGTCAATGTACCGTGACACGAACATCCACTTCGATTCACGTCAACAGTCAACACAACCGGACCCGTTGCATTAGCCGTATAGGTGATCGTTTGCGTTCCCTGGCCGGCCGTAATCGTTCCGCCGGTGAGAACCCACACATAGGTCGCTCCAACGCCCGCATTAGGTACGCTGGCGGTGTTGCCGGTGGTATTCGGGCATGGTGCGGCTGCGGTGATCGTGCAGTCGAGCACTGAACTGATAATCAGCTCCTTGCTTCCGTGGCACGTGCAACCATTCTTGTTTACGTCAATGCTGAGAACGACGGTTCCACTGGCGTTTGCCGTGTAGGTGAGGGAATTCGTGCCCTGACCAGCGGTGATGACGCCGCCCGTGATACTCCAAAGATAGGTCGCGCCAATTCCAGCGTCGGGGACACTTGCCGTGTTACCGATAGAGCTGGGGCATGGGACGCCTGCCGTGATGGTGCAATCCGGGTTGGGTTTGATATCCAACGTCAAAGTACCGTTGCACGGGCAGTCGCAATCAATTTCGGAAACATTGATAGTAAGGACGACCGTGCCGCTGGCACCCGCGGTATAGGTGATGCAGTGGGTTCCGAGTCCACCCGTAATCGTTCCTCCGGTAATCGACCAGAGGTAGGTGGTCACATTGCCTTCATTATGAACAGGCACGCAGGCGGTGTTTCCCGTGGAGTTCGGGCACGGTGCTAACGCCGTGATAGTGCAATTGAGTGCGTCAGCGAGAGGAATTTGCAAGGTGCCGTGGCAGGTGCAACCGCCATTGGTCACATCGACGTTCAGTACGACAGTACCAGTGGCGCCTGTGGTGTAGGTAACCGTCGTGGTGCCTTGGCCCGCCGTGATGGTACCGTTCGTGATGCTCCAGACGTATGTCGCGCCGACTCCGGCGTCCGCAACGCTGGCAATGTTGCCCGTCGAACCTGGACAGGGTGATGGTCCGGCCGTGATGGTGCAGATGGGTCCTGGAACGATGGTCAAGACCTTCGCGCCGGTACATTCGCAACCAGGGATGCCGGGTAGGCTCGTCGTGATGATAATCACGCCGAGATTAACAAATCCGTTGTCGTTGGCAGAATAAGTAATGCAACGTGTGCCTTGGCCGGAGGTGATAGTGCCGCCGGTGATACTCCAGGTGTATGAGGCGGTGACTCCGCCATCGGCAACGCACGCGGAGTTGCCAGTTGAGTTCGCACACGGCTGAGCGGCTGTAATTTCGCAGCTCGGCATCAACGCCGAGACGACGCCGATGTTGAGAGTTCCCACAAGCGATGTGTCGGTGAGGCAATTCGCGCATGTGACAGTGTCGGTCACCGTACACGCAACGCCTGCACCAAGGATGCTGACCGATGGGCCGGTGGCAGCGCCGTTAATGGTGCACGTTCCGCTTGTCACGGTCCACGTGTGTAAAGGGACACTGCAGGACTCGTTCAACGTGGAGGTATAAGTGCCGGTTGAGCCTTGAGAAATGGCGAGGTTGCCTGCGATCGTAATGCTTCCGCAGTCATTCTCGACGGTATTCGTCGTCTGTTCTGTTGTGCCTTGAATTCCGGAGGTGCTGTCAGTGTCCGACCCCGCCGGGGTGTTTGGCGAACAAGTGGCCGCGGTACTTGCAAACCCGATACAGGCGAGCAACGTCACCAATAGTGCCCTTCTACAAAGGATGGCAAACAAACTACTGGTTGTGACACTTCGAAAATGCATGATTCTCTCCTCGAGAAATGGAGTGCTGAAGGGGCCGAAGCCAATTCACAGCCACTCAGGGTCGCGCCGGGGGCCGCCGCGCGGCGGGCTCACTCCCGGTCATTTTTTTGTACTTAAGAAATGCGGTGCAATTCGGATCACGACGGGCTGGTTGAATTGCAATTGCATTTCTGAGTCCATCTCGCGATGCACTCCGGCTTTTCCGTCCGAAGGTTTTTTGGGGGAAGAGTCCAAAAAAAAACCGGCGTGGGCGAATACCCTGAGGCACTCGACCACGCCGGCTTACTCTTGAACAGGCCGCTCGCCGATGCGAGCTGCCCTTATTTAGTACTTTCTAAACCCTCGGCCTCTGGCCGAGGACGAGAAGAGGTTTGGACCGTTCCGTCGTGTATGGATGGTGCGTAAGTTCTCCCAGTGGGAAGGCCCTTTCGGGGTTCCACAACCAGGAGAACCAAGATGCACGAT
>JACRIM010000041.1 GCA_016235815.1 Planctomycetota bacterium | reverse complement strand
TCCGAAAACCGATCGAACATTTTTCCCAGCAACATCCATGTCGTCTCCCATTCACCAGCCTCCATGCCGGCTTACGGAGATTAACGACCAAGTGGACTGGAACGCTGGATCACCGAAACTGACACACCTTCAAAGGGCTGGCACAGCGGACCCTACGAGGCTTTGGCGGCGGTTTGCGGAGACGCGGGCGGTTTGAGGGGGGGATGCGCGTGGTGTTCTCCACGGGTCAACGAGTTGACCCATGCCACCCAGGTTGTTGGGTAGGCACAATGGAAAGGTCCGCACAGCGGACCCTACGATGCTCACGGAAGTAAATAGCCGCGCACGAATGGCGTCACATCTCGGCCATCGTTGAGGCCGTCGCAGTTCATGTCGCTGCGCGTTGCGTGCGATGCGAATGGCGACGTGCCGAGCAATACCGACACAAAGGCACTCACATCCGTGCTGTCCTCGTCGCCGTCTTCGTCGATGTCCGCACCGATGTTTGTCGGCGTGCTGGCGGCGCTGGCCGGGTTGCTGCACTGGTCGATCTCATCGCGGTCCAAGAAGCCGTCACCGTCGCGGTCGATGCCGATGCGTGTTTCGGAGCCTTTGGTCACGATGGTGTAAGTCAGTTCGCTGCCGAGCGCGGCAAGTCCCTGCAACGTGGCCGGAGAAATTGTTTCTGCTGCGCGGTCCGACTGGAACACGTTGGCGGGAGCGAAGGTACTGCTGTTGTAGCGATAGCCGCGGACGATCCCGCCTTGGCGCCCCTTCACAATCAGGCCGACACGATTTGTGTTTGCGAGCGTGATCATGTTGGAGATGAGCGTGAGCTGCCCCGGGTCGGGAAGGGCCGAGTCGCGAAGCGTTGTTTGCCAGCCGACGGCCGCGTGGGTGTCGAGGCCGGTGACGCCCGGCGGCTCGAGCGGCGTGCGCGGCGGGTAGTCGGAGCCGGAGAAGGCGAGCATGAGGGCGACGAGGTCGGCTGTTTGCTGATTGGACGTGACGTTGAAGACCGGTTCATTCACGAATCGCGCGAGGGAATCGACACTGCCATCGTGGAGCACGCCGAAGCCGGAGAGGTTGCGTAGCTGCGTCAACTCGAAGCCGACTTTTTTGTATTCATTGCGAAGCTGCGGGATCTTGATGCTGATGTTGGTCGAGCCGTCGTTGGAGACCATGGCGAGATGATGCTCGCCGTCCGGCCCGGGGGGAATCGGGACAAACGTGCCGCCGACCAGCGTTGAATCGGTGCCTGCGCCGGTGGGCAGGGTGTGACAGGTGACGCAGTTCACGCCGTCGAGTTGCGACGTGCGATAGGCGGTGAGACCGTTGACCGCATTGCCGTTCGGCAGCGGCAGTCCGGCCGGTCCGAAGCGGCCGGTCGTGAAGTGCCCCGGCAGCGGCAGATTCGACGGCAGCGAGTTATCAAACGCGCCGCTGGTCGGCCAGCGCCCCGCGCCGCGATAGGGGTTTGGTGAGAATCGAATCGTGGCAAGGAAATCTTCGAACTCCTGCATTTCGTCGGTTGGCGGCACGGTCGGTAGTGGGTTGTCGCTGCCGAGCAAGCCGTGAAATGCGCCGGAGAATTCTTCAATGCCGTTGCGGTCGCCGCGCCAGTGGTGCGGCTCCTTGCCGACGATGTCTTGCAGCGTCTGCGTGGTCATCGGTCCCTTCATCGGGTGCCACGGCTGGCAACCGCCGGCCGGGCAGTTCTGGTTGAAGGGTTTCATCGGGCCGGAGGGATCGCCCAAATCCCAGGCGAGTCGGTCGAGTTTTCCATCGACGTGGCAGGAAGCGCAGGCGATATGCCCGAGGCCGGAGTTCTTGTGCGTGTCGTAGAGGTGCTTGCGGCCGATCTTGATTGCGGCGGTGGTTGGATCGTGGAAAGGCACGCGTGACAGCTCGGTCTCCACGACGGTGTCGATCACGGAGACGGACGCGGCAAACTTGTTCAATACGTAGAGCCGATCGCGCGCTTCGTCGATCACCACGCCGGTCGGCCCTTCGCCGACGTCGATGGTCGGCAGCACGCCGATGCGATTGCCGTTGGCGTCGATGACGATGACGTTGTTCGAGCCCATGCCGGTGATGTAGCCATGGTCGCCCGCTGTGTTCCACACGATTCCGCGCGGGTCGCCTATCGATTTGTTACGTTCGACTTGCGGCAACGGCACGAAGGGAACCGTCCGGCCATAGGACGCGACGATGTGTTGATTGAGATCGGACAATCCTGCGGTGCTTGGCCCGACGGGATTCACGCGGGCGAGATTCACGCGGAGGAATCGGCCATCGAGCACCGGCTCGAAGCGCACTTCATTGGTCGCATCGGTGCCGACGACGGTGATCTGTTCATTCGCCGGGTTCACGGCCATGGCCATGCAGATGTTCATCAATCCGCTGGCGTAGGTCACCGCCAGCGATCCGGCGTTGATGATGGCGACGTCGTGATCCCACAAATCCCAGCCGACGGGACGGCCGGACTTCGCAGCGTCCGCGCCCGAGACCATGCTCGTCCAGTCGTGGGCGTTGTCGTCCATCCACTGCCCGAACGGATTTTTTTTGACGATGAGTCCGACGCGCGGGGCCGTTGGAAGCGAGGTGCCGATCGGCGGGCTGAACCCCGTGCCGTCATTCGGCGGAGGATTCACGCCGCCGTACGGCCCGGACACGTCGCTCACGACGTTGGGCGGGAACCCTGTCCCCATGGTGCTGCCGCCGCCGAGAATGGTGGAGTTGTTCCCCGATTCGAAGATGGCGACATAGACTTCGTTGCGCGCGGCGTTGAAGGCCATCGCTCTCGGCTCTTCGCCGTCGAGGGTGATGCGCGCGGGGGCGGTGTTAAGGTTCGTCAGGTCAAAGACGAGTACGGTGTTGGTTTGCGAACAGGAGACGAAGGCGCGGTTTGCGGCCGGCGCGAAGACGACGTCGGCCGGCTCGTCATCGGTGCGGAGTGTTCGCACGACGTTCATGGTCGTGAGGTCAACGATGCTCACGCTGTCGGAGATTTGATTGACCACCCAGGCCTCGGTGGCTGAGCGGGCGCGGACGGAGACGGGGTCGAGGCCGACCGGAATCGATGCCATTTTGATGGCGGTGCGCGTGGTGATGTCGAAAACTTCGAGGCGGTTGTCGGCGGTGTTGACGGCGAGGAGGCGCGTGCCGTCGGAGGAGATGTCCAGCGGGTGGACGTGCGGTGTTTCCCAGTTGGCGAAGGACTGGGCGTGTGCCGATTGAGCCAGAACTGTCAGGAGGAGTGCGCAGGCTGAAAACGGGGGGATACGATTCATGAGTGGTTCCTCTCCGGATCGGCCGGCATGAGTGCGAATCCATGCCCCCGCGATCGTTCATCATATCGAAATGGTATGGGGCGGTTCAACGATTAACCGGGGCCGAAGAAGAGTCTCTTTTTCGCCCGTCTGACGGGGAATGCACCCGTTTCGCTACCGGAAAGGGCCATTCGGTGTCCGATATTGGACGTGTGAGCCGTGTTTTGGCACGTGGTGTCCTTTCACCGCGACTCAAATGCGGCGACGTATAATCAGGCATAGACAGCCCAGCGCTGCCGTGTGAGAACGATGTCACTGAAGATTGAAAAAGATCATCAACGTTTCCGCCAGATCGTCAAAGGCAAGATCCGGGAGGACTTGCGCAAATTCCTCACGCGCGGCGAACTCCTCGGCAAAGAGGGCAAGAACATCATCAGCATCCCGGTTCGCGGCATCGACACGCCGCATTTCCGCTATGGCGACAACAACGACGGCGGCGTGGGCGCGGGCGACGGACAGGTCGGCGACAGCGTGGACGGCGGCGACGGCGACAAGGGACCTGGAGGAACCAACCCCGGCAATCACATGCTGGAGGTGGAAGTCTCGCTGGACGAATTGGCGGACATCCTCGGCGAGGAGTTGCGCCTTCCGAAAATCAAGCCGAAGGGCCAGCACCAGATTACCTCGGAGAAGGATCGGTACTCGGGGATTCGCACCTCGGGACCGGAGTCGCTGCGGCACTTCAAGCGGACATTTCGCTCGGCGCTGCGTCGGCAGCTGATGGCCGGCGCTTATGACCCGAATAACCCGATCATTATCCCGCATCGATCAGACCGGCGTTATCGAAGCTGGAAGACGGTGCTGAAGCCGCAGTCGAACGCGGTGATTGTTTACATGATGGACGTATCCGGCTCCATGGGCGATGAGCAGAAGGAACTGGTGCGGTTGGAGGCGTTCTGGATCGACGCGTGGCTGCGGCGAAACTACGACGGCATCGAGAGCCGGTACATCGTTCATGATGTTCGCGCCGCCGAGGTCAACCGGCAGACGTTCTTCCACATTCGCGAGGATGGCGGCACGAAGATCAGCAGCGCGTTCAAACTCTGCCGCAGTCTGCTGGAGACGCATTATTCCCCGGACGAGTGGAATGCGTACATCTTTCACTTTTCCGACGGCGACAATTCCAGCGAGAGCGACTCCCGCGAGTGTTGCCGCATGTTGAAGGAGAGTCTGCTTCCGCGCGTGAATCTGTTCGGATACTGCCAGGTGGCCAGCGCTTATGGCAGCGGCAACTTTATCAATGTTATTCACGAGCAGCTCGATGGTCTCGAAAGCGTGATCACCAGCCGTGTCAATTCCAAGGATGATATTTACGATTCGCTGAAGACCTTTTTCAGCACCGGGAAATGAGATGTCCCTCTATCGACAACGACCCGAATTGGCCCGCTATGCCGACGAGATCGCCGAGATCGCCCGTCGCGCGGGGCTTGATTTTTTCGAGACGCGATTCGAACTGGTTGATTTCGACACCATGCAGCAGATCGCGGCGTACGGAGGCTTTCCGCAGCGCTACCCGCACTGGCGCTTTGGCATGGAATATGAAAAGCTCCGCAAGCAGCATGTCTATGGACTGGGCAAGATTTACGAGATGGTCATTAACAATGACCCGTGCTATGCCTATCTCGTGGCGGATAATTCGGTCGTCGACCAGAAGCTGGTCATGGCCCACGTCTATGCACACTGCGACTTCTTCAAGCACAACTACTGGTTCAGCAAGACCAACCGCAAGATGATGGACGAGATGGCGAACCACGCCACGCGCGTTCGCAAGCACATCGATCACATGGGCCACGACCGCGTCGAAAAATGGATCGACACCTGCGTCTCGATCGACAACCTCATCGACCCGCACTCGGCTTTCATGCAGCGTGACGCGAAGCCGGTCGAGCGCAGCCAGATGACGGAAGAGCGCCATGTCGAGAGCGACATTATTCGATACAAGTCCAAGCCCTACATGGATCAGTGGATCAACCCGCCGGCGCGCACGAAGCAGCAGCGCGAGTCGCTGATGTCGCAGCGCGAGAAAAAGCGAAACGTCATTCCGCGGCAGCCGCTGCGCGACGTGCTTTCGTTCCTTCTGGATTATGCCCCGCTGGAAGATTGGGAGGCCGACGTTCTCTCGATCATTCGCGAAGAGGCCTACTACTATGCCCCACAGGGCCAAACGAAAATCATGAACGAAGGCTGGGCCACCTTCTGGCACAGCCGTCTGATGACCACGCGCATCCTGCGCGATGAAGACCTCATCACCTACGCTGACCATCACAGCGGCACCGTCGCCATGCCGCCGGGCCAGCTTAACCCGTACAAGATCGGCGTCGAACTTTTTCGCGACATCGAAGATCGGTGGAACAAAGGCCGGTTTGGCAAAGAGTACGACGAGTGCCGCTCGATGGAGATCGCCCGTACGTGGGATAAGAAGCTGGGGCTCGGCCGCGAAAAGGTTTTCGAGGTTCGCCGCATCTACAACGACGTGACGTTCATCGACGAGTTCCTCACGCCGGAGTTCGTCGAGCGGTTCAACATGTATCACTACCGGTACGACCCTTCGACGCGGCGCATGGTGGTGGTCAACCGCGACTTTGAAAAGATCAAGGCTCAACTGCTCTTCATGCTGACCAACCACGGCCAGCCTTACATTTATGTGGTCGATGGCAACTATGCCAATCGCGGGGAGTTGTACCTCGCCCACAAGCACAACGGCGTCGATCTTGATATCAAGTTCGCGGTCGAGACGCTGAAAAACGTGCAGCGTGTCTGGCGACGGCCGATCCACTTGCAGGCCAACATCAACGATGAGATGGTGCTGTTTTCGTTTGACGGCGAGCAAAGCCAGCAGCAGAAGATTCACGCCGACATGCCGACGCCGGCGCATACGGTCTGATCCATCGATCGGATAGGATTCGTTGATGCACTCACCTCCGCCGCAGGGCATCAATGCCATTCGTGCCGACCACATCGTCGAGATTACGTGGGCGGTGGATCATGTTGCGCGCTATCCCATGCGCCTGCTTCGGACGAGTTGCCGCTGTGCCGGCTGCGTGAATGAAATGACCGGTGAACCGATCCTTAATCCCGCGAGTGTTCCGGAAGATATTGGAATCACATCCATGCAGGCGGTGGGGAACTATGCGGTGAAGTTCGTCTTCAGCGATGGGCACGACACGGGAATCTTCTCGTGGCGGCATCTGCGTGAAATCTGCCCGTGTCCGGCCTGTGCTCCGGTGGTGTAAAACGAATTCCTATCGCCGCGTGCGGCTGGCCAACGCCAGTGATAGGACGGTAATCCCCGCCTGCACCAGCAAGCCCTGCACGACCGGCGCTTCCAACTCCGTGCAACACGCGACCCAGAGGCCGACCGGCGATGACGTGAAGAGCATCGAGCGCCCCGACTCGGTGATGGCGGCGGGGTTGGTGAGCGCGTCGAGCGAGAAATCCGCAAACATCGGCAGGCACCATGCCGCGATTACATAGAGCACAAGCAGCCAGCCGATTTTGGTGCCGCCCGCATAGGCCACACGCAGGAACCCGCCAAGGGTAAGAAGCGTCAGGACAAACGCGGTGACGCAATAGGCAACCTGTTCGCGCCCGACCATGTCATCGTGGTCGGCGAACAACGGACGCCATTCTTTTCCGAGCACCAGGAACAGGATTCCCAGCGCCAGCAGCACCGTCACCAGGACTGATTCCACAAACGAGCGAGGTCGTCGCTTATCAAACAAGGGGTCCTTTGCTTTTCGCCGGGCCCACTCCGCTGACGCCCGGGTGGCGTTGGCAACTGGGATGACCGAGATCATCGCCAGCGCGACAAACGTCGCGACGATCTGCACGTTGCCGTTGTAAAAGATGCGTGGGGCGAAGAACGAGGGTGTCTGCGGTACGCGCGAGAAACCCACGCCGGCCAGCAGCGCACAAAGCGCGACGAGGCAATACCCAAGCGGCCCGGCAAACGCGGCCACATCGTCGCGCGTGTATTTGCGCGCCGCCGCGAGAAAGAATGTGAACGACAGCGCGAGCTGCGCGAACATGGACGTGAGCACCGGGATGTCCTGTGCCGTGGCCCGCGTCGACGACTGGAGCGAACTGAGCGTGCGAACGAGATACGACGGGATCACCAGCGCCAGGCCCGGGAGCGTCCACACGGTTTCAAGGTTGCTAAGGAAGCCGAGGACTACGAACGCCCCGACGACGGAAATGCGCCCGCGCGTACACAGCGCCATCAGTGTCTGAAAGCTCCACGCAAAAATGGCCATGCACCCCATGACGACAAACATGAGGGATGGTCCGACGAGATCGGAAAACCCGCCTGTAAGCCCCGCGATCCCGGAGAGAATCGTGCAGATGATCCAGTTCACGAATGACAGCGCCACGCATTGGCACGTCGGCCCCGTGAGGTAACCGAGCGCGGCCGTGTAGCCGCTCATGGCGCTGAGCCGATGGGAGGAGATCATGTCGGTCGTGAAGTCGCGCTGAATCGCCCGCTTGATCGCGTTGGTGCCGATGAAGACCAGGATGGCCGTCTGGATCAGGATGAAAAAGAAGAGCGCCCCGCTGGCGAAGCGTTGCAGCGTCACATCGGCCCGCATGGCGCGATAGAGCAGGAGCAGTATCACAAACGCTGCGCCGGCATACGCCCCGGCGAGGCCGAGCGTGCGCTTCCACCCGCCGAGCAATCGAAACTGCCCCCAGCCGATGGGATTGAGAATGATGGGTTCCGCGGCCATGGTCTAATCCACCTGTTTGATTCCCGTACGCAAGTATGCCTGCTCCAGATCGTGATCCACCGGCGCGAACCGCGCGATCGGCAGCCCCCCGGCGAGCAATCGCGCCAGGAGTTGCGCCGCCGCTTCGTCGTCGTGCTCAAACTCAAATGAAATCTGCCTCCCCTGAATATCCAGCTTGCTCAGTCCCGTAATTTCGCCGAGCAGTGCGTGGGCCTCGGGCACCATTCGCGCCAGGGTCACGTCATACAGGCAGCGGTTCTCCTCCTGCGAATGCACGATCTGCGCGACCGTGCCGAACTGCCGCATCTTCCCGCCTTCCATGATGCCGATGTGCGTGCAGTATTCGTGCAGGTCGGCGAGGATGTGCGAGCTGACGATCAGCGCCTTTCCCGAATCGCGCAGCGAGCCGAGCATCTTGCGAAACTGCACGCGGCCCGCCGGGTCCAACCCCGCGGCCGGTTCATCGAGCAGCACCAGCGCCGGATCGGGGAGCAGCGTTCGCGCCACGGTCAGCCGCTGCTTCATGCCGCGGGAGAGTGCCTTGATTTTGGAAGTGCGCCGGTCGCTCAGCCAGAGTTGCTCCAGCCAATAGTCGATCCGCTCCTCCGTCATCTCCCGGCCGACGCGATAGGCGCGGCCGATGAAGCGCAGAAAATCTTCGACGGTCATTTCGTCGTACGACGGCGGCGTATCCGGGGCGAAGCCGATTCGCGAAAGTGCGGCGGTGTTTCCAGGGGTGACTCGCTCGCCGAGTACATTTACTCGACCGGCTGCCATGGGGATCAGTCCCGCGATGGCCTTGAGGCTGGTGGTTTTGCCCGCGCCGTTTGGGCCGATCAGCCCCAGCAGGTTTCCAGCGGAGAGCGTCAGGTCGAAATCCGGCAAGGCCACGAAGCTGCCGTATTCAACGCGAACATGTTCGGCTGCGAGGACGATGCTCAACGGGGGCCTTCAGGGGTGTGAGGTTATGGGTATCTCAAAATGTTACGCCCGCCGGCCCCAATATTCGAGTGTGTTTCCGCCGTCGGACGAGTGTACGTGGATGCTCGCCGTAGCGTCCCACGTTTGACAATCGGGGTGATGGACACTTAAAATCCCGCTGACAAAGAACTTGACGCCGATAGGGCGACGATCGGCGTCGCCAGATTCCACACAGAACCGCGGCAAACCATGACTCAGCTTTCCCCCTGGCATTATGCATTGATGGTGACCCATTTCGCGGTCTGCATCGCCCTCGCCGCCTACGGCGTCCATCGCTACCAACTGGTCTATCTCTACTACAAGTATCGCCGCAACATGGCCCAGAAGCGGGCCTGCTTTCTACGAAAGCCGACGGTCACCGTTCAACTTCCCATGTTCAACGAGCAGTTCGTGGCTCGGCGGGTGATCGAGGCGGCGTGCCGAATTGAGTATCCGCGCGATCTTCTCGAAATCCAGGTTCTCGACGACTCCACGGATGAAACCATCGATATCGCCCGCCAGGCGTGTGACGAGATGCGCGCCAAGGGCCACAACGTTGTTTTCATTCATCGCGACAATCGCGAGGGGTTCAAGGCGGGTGCGCTCGAGCACGGGCTTAAGACGGCGACCGGCGAATTTATCCTGATCTTTGACGCCGACTTCATTCCGCCGCCGGCAATCCTGAACCACCTCGTCGATCATTTTGTCGATCCACAGGTCGGCATGGTTCAGGCCCGGTGGGAGCATATCAATCGCGATCAGTCGCTGCTCACGAAATCGCAGGCCATCCTGCTCGACGGTCACTTCGTCATTGAACATGCCGCCCGAAACTGGTCCGGCCGATTCATGAGCTTCAACGGCACGGCCGGCATGTGGCGTAAGACGTGCATTGCGGATGCCGGCGGGTGGCAGCATGACACGCTTACCGAAGACCTCGATTTGTCGTACCGCGCCCAGCTCAAGGGATGGAAGTTTGTTTACCTGCAGGAAGTCACCAGTCCGGCCGAATTGCCGCCGGAGATGAACGCCTTCAAGAGCCAGCAGCATCGCTGGGCCAAGGGCGGGGCACAGACCTGCCGCAAGCTGCTTCCGATGATCCTCCGCAGCCGCCTGCCGTGGCGGATCAAGACCGAGGCCTTTTTTCATCTCACCGGTTGTGTGAGCTATTTCCTCATCATGCTGCTCACCGTCATGCTCATGCCGATGCTGGTGCTCAAGACCCACCTGCTCGGCGGCAACATGACACTGCGGGTGCTGTTCGACGGGTCGCTTATCTTGATCGCCACGTTCTCGGCGAGCAGCTTTTACGTCTGCGGCCAGCGCGAGATCTTCCGTACCTGGTCCGACAGCCTGAAGTATTTACCCTTTCTTATGGCTTTGGGCGCCGGCGTCTCCATCAACAACGCTCGCGCCGCGTTTGAGGGCTTCTTCGGGAAGAACTCCGAGTTCGTCCGCACGCCCAAATTCGGCATGGCCGGCGCGAATCAGAATTGGCAGGGCAAGGCGCACAAGAATCGCCTTGATGCCAAGCGCGTTCAGGCGTGGTGCGAGCTGTTCATGGCCTTTTACATGGCGGGGTGCGTTGCCTATACGGTGCAGGAGAAGATGTGGTTGGGCCTGTTCTTCATGTGCCTGTTCACGGTTGGGTATTTCTACGTCGCGATGCTGACGTTCTACGGCCGCTATCAGGCGTCGCGGGCAATGAATGTCGAAACAGTCCGTCCTGCCTGCGCCAAGGCGTCGTGACGGATCGACTGTTTCAACCCGCACGCACGGATGCGTTTCATGTCGCTTCGAGTCCCGATGTTCCGCTCCATCAACCTACTGCTCTGCGGAGCGGTCGTGTTTTCAGGAACCGGCTGCGGAATTCTCTGGCGATTGCTTGGTGACCTTCCCGGCGGGCCTGTTTTCGACTTCCGACATTCCCCGGCCGGCGCCGTGACCCTCCGCGTGATCAATGCCTCCGGCGTCCCCCTGATCGTCGAGGCCAGCTATCGAATCGACGACCATGATGTTCGCATCACGAAGCGATTCATGCCGCCGGAAGGCCCGGAATCAGAGACCGACGTCCTCGCCACCGTGACGTCGGTACTGCATGTGACGGCGCACGTTTCCCTGCCCGACCCGACGAGCCAGCCAACGTCGCAACCGACCAGTCAGCCCGAAACGCAGCCGGCCGGGAGTCAGCCGACGACCAGTCAGAATACAACCCAACCCACCAGCCAACCCGATTTAAGGCCGGGCGACCTCATTTTTGATCGCGAGCTTCGCTGGCGGATCGACTTTGAGGAGGGTTCGCTCCTCATCCTTTCCATTCCTGAAACCACCACCGCACCGGCTGATCCGGCAACGCAGCCGACCTCTGAACCGTCCTAACACCTTTGCCCGCCTAAGAATACAATCGCACCGGCACAATGCCGATTTCGCCGTCCAATCACGATCTACGTGGTCCGAACCGCATCGTCCGGCAAGAACGGCACTTCCCCAGGGCAATCCGGATTTTTACTGGCCCCACCCTTGGTTAATTCTTATACTCATGTGGGTTGTCGCCCTCGTCGTTTTCGCGACTTGGACGGTCGTCCCCCCTGATTGTTGGTTGTTCGGACCAAGGTCTGGAATCCCACGATGCAACCTCGCTTCAAAATCTTGGCTTTCGCTGCGCTTGTCGCCGTCGCCTCCGGGCAGGCGGGCCAGCAGGGTTGTCCCGTGCAGATCACAGGCCCGGCGCCTGCGCCGATCCCCGTCGCCCCAGAAGGCAGCATTTTAGTATCCATCGAAAACCATTCCGGTCTGACGAGTGTCGTCGAGGCCGTGTTCTCCGCGGGTGGCCAGGAAGTGCGCCGCACCACGCGCGTCCTCACGGCTTCTGGCATCGAGTCGACGGCGAAGGTCATTCGTACGACCGCCGAAGAAGTTCGCATCGACGCACGAATCGCCAGCCCGGTGACGGGAACGATCGAGACCAAATATTTGGGCGGTTTCGTCCTTGCCTCTGGAACGTACCTGAAAGGCAAGGATTTCGAGGATCGCGGCGGAATCGACTTCATCATTCCGCCTCCGCCGGTGGACTGCAACTCGAACGGTTCACCCGATTCCACTGACATCAGTTCAAACACGAGCAGGGATTGCGACAGAAACACCGTGCCGGATGAATGCGAGAGTGGCGTACCGACGCTCGTACAGTGCGCCGGCGAGATTGTTGTCGCGGCCGATGAAAACGGCGCCGGCGTCGTGCCCGACCTCACACACTTGCTTGTCGCGGTGGATAGCTGCACGCCCGCGAACCAGCTTCAGTCGTCGCAGGATGTTGCCGCTGGCACACCCCTTTCGCTGGGCACGCCGGTGAGTATCATGCTTACGGTCGCCGACGCCGACGCCAATACCGTGCAATGCTCGTCGAGTGTCACCATGATCGACGCGACGCCGCCTCTTCTTGTTTGCCCCGGCGAGCTGGTTCTAACCGTTAACAGCCGCCTTCATGCCAAAGTCCCCGACATGGCGACCATCGTCCAGGTTTCCGACAACTGCCAAACCGTCTCACCGCTCACATTTAGTCAATCGATTCCCGCCGGCGCGCTGCTTCCGGGCGGCATGGTCACCACGATGAGCATGACCGCCACCGATGGGTCGGGCAATACGAGCGAATGCGCCTGCACGGTGCGTGTCGTGGTGCCAATCGGCCCCGAATCCTGATTCGTGCAATAGGTCGTAACACACTGCCGCGCGCTGTTCATCCCAGCGCCTTTTCGAACTCAAATGTCCTCGCAGGTCCGACAAACCCTCGTTTCGATGCCGTATTTTCCGGCGGCTTATCGGGCGACATCCACGAGTTGAACCACGTTCGCCGCGTATAATCAAAGTCACAGATGTGGTGGGGTTTCCGCCCGTTGGAGAGGGGTCCAGTTGATCACTGCGCAGAGAAAGACCGGGTTGTTCTCGCTGCTGACCCTTGTTCTCATGGTCAGCCAGCCGGGCTGCAATCTGCTCGCCGATCTGCTCTCTCAGTTGCCCGGCGGCAGCCCGATTCCTCAGTTGCCCGACATTCCTCCCGACAGCGTTCTTGTTCTCGTGCAAAACGACTCGGGCGTGGCGGTCTCGCTGGAGGCCGTCTTTAACACCAACGGTCAGGAAGTCCGGCGCACATCGCGCCTGCTTTCCGCGACCGGCGTCGAATCCACGGAGGTGATTCTCCGCACCGTTGCCGATCAAGTCGTCATCACCGCGCGCATCGCTCCCGACAATGCAATCGCCAAACTCCCCGTCGGTTTCGTTCTCCACGCGGGCACCTACGCGCGCGGCGCCGACTACGACGCCGGCGGAATCCTCAACGTCGTTATCAGCCCCCCGCCCGCCGACTGCAACAACAACGGCATCGATGATCCGACCGACATTTCCGGTGGCACGAGTTCCGACTGCGATGCCGACGGCATTCCGGACGAATGCGTGCTCAAAGACCTGGTGGTCAGTGGCTGCCCTTCGGCCGTGACGCTCGCCGAGCTGGATGGCTGCACCATTCCGCTTGCGGACTTCCGCGGCCAGATGAACCTCGCGCCCGATTGCACTCGAATTGTACCCGTGACGATCACGCAATCCCCGCCACCCGGTACACACATTGGACCGCCCGGCACCACTGTTACGCTCACAGCGTCTACCGCCGACGGACGCACCGCGACATGCTCGCTCGACATCTCGGTGGAAGACGCTGCGCCGCCGATTATCCACACGTGTCCTCCGCCGACTTCGCAGCCCGTCGGCCCTTCGTGCCCCGCCGTCATTCCCGATCTGCGATCTCAACTCGTTGTGTCGGATAATTGCACCTCGCAACCGTCGCTCGAAATCACGCAATTCCCCGAGCCGGGCGCGAGCTATGAAGACGACGCAAAGATCACGCTGACGGTCACCGATGCCGCAGGCAACGAAGCGGTTTGTCACACGGACATCAAGGCGTATTTCACCACGCCGACACCGACCTCCTGCCCGGCTGATACGACCGTCGAGTGCGGCGACTCCACCGATCCGGAATTGCTCGGCGTTTTCACGGCGGTCGATGATTGCGATCCCGACCTTACGATTACGCACTCCGACGAGTGGTATGGTGATCAGGAATGTTCAGGCGCGGGCGACCTCGTTCGCACGTGGATTGCCGAAAACACCGCCGGCAACATGGCGACATGTGTTCAGACGATTCACATTGTTGACACCACGCCGCCGCTGATCGAATGCTATCCTGACGCCGAAGTTGAATGCGGGGACTCCATCGATCCCGAATTCACCGGTGAACCAAAGGCCATCGATACGTGCTCCGAGGTCACGCTGGATTACTACGATGACTACGGCCGTGGCGGCACGGGGCAATTCACCCGTGTCTGGACCGCCACCGACGGCTGCGGTCTCAGCGTGACGTGCCATCAACTCATCACAATCGTCGACACGATGCCGCCGACCGTTGCCTCCTGCGGCCCGATTCAAATCCCGACGACGCAGGCGTGCGAGGCGGAGATGCCGGACATCTCGGAGTACGTCGACGCCTCCGACAACTGTTCCGGCATCGCATCCATCACACAGGAGCCCGCGGCCGGTGCGATCCTCGGACTTGGCGTTCATCCCGTGACGGTTCACGTCTTCGATGGCGAAAACAACGAGTCCGTCTGCGAATCGACCATCACGGTCTTCAGCAAGAGCGGCGATTACGACAAGGACGGTGTTCCCGACGACTGCGATAATTGCCCGGACTACGCCAACACCGATCAGGCCGATTGCGACGGCGACCACGTGGGCGACGTCTGTGAACTCAATTATTGCAAGGGCGATCTCGCCTGCTACGACTGCAACAACAACGGCGTGCCTGACGGCTGCGACTTCGCCGATGGTGTGCTTCGCGTGAAGCGCGATGCCCCTTCCGGCGGTGATGGCGTCACCTGGGCCGGCGCCATGAACAGTCTTCAGGACGCCCTCGATACCGCCGCGTGCAACAGCCTCATCACGCAAATCTGGGTCGCTGCCGGTTCTTACACCCCCGACGTGGGCGCGAATTACACACCCGGCAACAAATCGTCATCGTTCACACTGCGAAACGGCGTCGCCATCCTTGGCGGATTCGCAGGCACTGAGACCGATGCCTCGCAGCGCGACCCCGCCGCGCACCACTCCATTCTGACCGGCGATCTCGCCGCCAACGATGGGCCCGAGTTCACGTATTACGCTGACAACAGTTTCGCCGTCGTGAACGCGACCAACACCAACTCCTCCGCCATCCTCGACGGTGTCACCATTCGAGGCGGAAACAACTCGTTCGGCGGCGGGCTTTTCTCGGATGCGGGCAGCCCCACGATCGTGAACTGCACCTTCACTGAGAATCTCGGTTTCTTCGGCGGCGGTGCGTGTTTCACGGCCGGCTCGCCGCGACTGATGCAATGTCGATTCATCAACAATCTTTCGCAGGGTGCGGGCGTGCGCGAGGGCGGCGGCCTGATGCTCCTGAATTGCGCCTCGGTACTTCTCGAACGCTGCGAGTTTTCGGGCAATGTCGTGAATCGCATCGGCAAATCCACCGGGCCGGGCGGCGCGATCAGCATCGTCGATAGCAACGTCTCCGTCGTGAACAGCCTCTTCCACGACAACAATGCCGACCTCGGCGGCGCGATGGCCGTCGCAGGCTCGACCAGCATCGTCACGCTTACGAATTGCACACTCGCTTCGAACACCGCCGATGCGTCGGGCGGCGCGCTCTACGTCGTCGCCGGCGATGTGCATGTCACGAACTGCATCCTCTGGAGCAACTCCGACAGCGGCGGCACGGATGAATCCGCGCAGGTCCACGTCGCAGCAGGCACCGTCGCGGTGAATTACTGCTGCGTGCAGGCCTTTGCCACCCTCGGCGGCACCGGCAACACCGCGCTCAACCCATTGTTTGTTTCAGTGACGGATCACAGCCTGCAGGCCGGTTCACCCTGCATCGACGCCGGCGACAACCCGGCCGACATCGACTGGGCCGTCCCCGGTGTGCAACCCATCCCCGACGATGACTTCGCCGGTCAAGCGCGAATCACCGACGGCGACTGCAACAAATATCCCGTCGTCGACCTCGGCTGCTATGAGGAGGTCGGTTGCCCGTAGCCAGCTTGGGTGGCATGGGTCAACTCCGTTGACCCGTGGAGAACGCGAACGAACCGTGATATTTCAAAGAGGATAGGAAGAAACGCCGGCACGTTTCCGCGCCGGCGTTTCGTGGCAAATCAAACCCGCTTCCTTACGGGCGCGGCTCGGTTCGCAACTCGAATGTTACGGACAGGTCTGCCCATTGATCAACGCATCAACGAACCCCTGAATGTCCAGTGCATTGAGTTGTCCGTCGTTGTTCATATCACCCTTGCAGCATGTTGGCGTGTTTTCGCAGGCGTCGCCGATGCCGTCTGCATCCGTGTCAGCCTGGTCCGCGTTGTAGACCGCGGGACAGTTGTCGCAGGAATTGGCGATGCCGTCGCCATCCTGATCCGGCGCATCGGAGTCGCAGCAGTCGCCGATGCCGTCGCCATCGGTGTCGGCCTGATCGGGGTTCGGCACGGTCGGGCAGTTGTCCGTCCCATCCGGAATGCCGTCGCCGTCAAAGTCGCCCGGCTGGCCTTGCCCGACAATGACGCGAATCTCATAGGACCCCGGGACAAAGTCATAGCCCAGCGCCGACGCGTAATACGTTCCGGCCTCGCCGGCGGGCACATAATAAAGCACGCGCACCCAATCGCCGTCGACGCCCGGGCCTGCGTAAGACCAACCGGTGAATCCCAACTGGGTCGTTCCGTCGAGGCCAAAGAGCGAAGCGCCCAAAAGGCCGGTGTCAGGACTGTCGAGCCCCTTCACTTCGATGGCATAGACGCGTTGGGCCGTGAGTGTGAATCGGAAATAGTCCAAGTCGCCGGTGTAGCCAATCAAACCGGCTGTCGGCGTCCCATCGGTGGGGATCAGCGTCGCGGACACAAAGTCGTCAGCGTGGTCATCGGGCGGCGTCACGCCTAAATCAGTGATCGTCACTTCGTATGACGCGCCGAAGTAGGTCTGCCCGGCATACACCATCACATGGAGCGTCGGATTCGGACCCGGCGGCACGCCATACACCACACCGGTCCATGCGCCCGGTCCACCGGGACCGCCGTAGGAAAGGCCCGAGTACCCAAGGTTGTAAGGCCCTTCAAACAGATAGAGGCTGACCGACCACGGGTCGGTATCGGCCAACGCACGCACCTGCACGCTGTAGGAGTGGTTCGCGGTGGCGTTAAACTTGAAGTAGTCGAAATCGCCGGGGTAATGGATGGTGCCGTTTTGGACGGTGCCATCGGAAGGTGCGAGCGTCGCGTCGGGCTGATAACCGCTGTGATCGTCCGCTTGTACGCCACGATCGGTCACGCCCAGCGCCAATTGGCCGACATACGATGCCCCTGAAGATGTGACCCGCAAATAGTAAGTGTCGGTTGCGGGGGTAAAGAAGCCCGGCTCAGCCTGGTTGTTCGGAGCCCATTCGCGACGCAGCGTCGTACAGTCCGCGTCGTACAACTGCACCACCGAATAGAACTGCCCCGACGATGCGAACGTCGTAAGCTCGTATCGATGCCCGGCGACTCCGCTCAGGCTCAGCCAATCTTCATCGGCCATCGGGTTGATCACGATCGACGTGACGGTTCCATCCGTGGCAATGGCAGTTGCCGTGCCGCATGTGTTGCCATGCTCATCGGCTCCGAATGTGCCGAGATCCGTCACGCGAACTTCGTAGTCTCCCGTTAGTCCGGGATAGGCACCGAGCCGCACACGATACGCGCCGCTCATCGCAGGCGGAACAAAGTAGTTGACCGTTACCCATTCACCTGCAGGACCGCCCGGGCTGGCGAACGACCACGCGGTCGACCCGACACCTCCGCCGGTCGAATAAAGCTCTCCGGCAACACCAAACAATGCCAGACCCGGCACGGCCCGCAATTCCAACTGGTAAAGATGTTCCGCAACACCGGTGAACGTCAGCCAATCGATGTCGCCGACGTAATTGGTTGTTCCGGCATAGGTCGTCCCGTTCGGCGTGATCGCCGTCGCATCGGCGCGGCCGCCGCTATGGTCGTCACTGGTTGCCCCGCGATCCGTAAGCCCAACGCCGATGTACCCGACCGTCGAATTGGAAATGGAGGCAAATCGCAGGTAGTGCGTTCCCGATGCCGCGGTGATGACACCGATCTCATCGGGGCTTCCGTAGCCCCAGTTGGCGATGACCGTGCTGCAATCCGGCCCGATCACCTCTGCCTCATAATAGAAACTGGCCGACGGCGTGAACGTCGTTGCCTCGTATCGATGCCCCGCGACCGCGGTGAAGCTGAGCCAGTCCACGTCGGTCGATGGATCGACAATGACGCTTACCGGAGTTCCGTCCGTGGTAATCGCCGTGGCGGTCCCACAGGTGTTCCCATGGTCGTCGCCAAAGGACGGCACATTCCCCAATGCCAGAAACAAGCATACCGTTGTTGCAAAATGGACCAGCTTCATGGTTTAACTCCTGAAATGCGCGAAGCCCGACATGGGCTTTTCCGCCTCAGTCGTTTCATGCGACACAAAACGCCTTGTATTCACGCTGGATTCGTGCGAAATGCGTAAGTCGTTATGGCAAATCGGGATGGGAAAATGTGGTGGGTGCGCGCCGCAACGCGTGCCCCATTCGATGGGACAGTCCTTTGGGCAGACGATGTGTCCCAATGGACTAGGGAATGCAGCTCGATCCCGGTCCACCCGGCGTGCCGCCCTGAGCGGTGCAACATTCCGGAGCAATGTTGACGCACGTCGAACAAGGCCCACCCGGACCCGGAATGCAACACGCTCGAATCGGGCTGCACGGCGTCCCAGTCGGCAAAACCGTTCCGCCGATGAATCGGCAGCACCGTGGTGATAGTGACACACACGAGTTTCCGGTACAGCAGCCCTGGGCCGGTTCGCATGGACCGTCATGACCGGCGCCGCCGCCGAGGCATTGCTGCTCGCCGGGTAACAACGTGCTGCAACCGCCGCTGGGAGCACAACAGGAGATCGTGCGATCGTCGCAACACAATCCGTCGACCGCGGAAATCGAGCCGGTCACATTGATGCCCGTCGAATGACCGGCATCAAACACGCGAATCTCGATGCAGTTCTCACACGCACGGAACAAGCGCGGATCTGTGACGAAGATGTGATACGGTTCAGGCGTGTTGAAGGCGTTGCCGGGCGACGTCACGCCAATCTGCGCCCCGTTCAGCCAAATGGATGCGCCGTCGTCGACGCGTAACCACATATCCAAGACCGGATTCTTGAAGCGAGGATCGAGGCAGAAACAATAGTCATAAGTATAGAATCCAGGCGTCGATGCGCCGACGGTCGGGACCGCGGATACCCATCGCGTCCCCGGCTGTGTGAGCCACAGGGGATTGGGATTCATCACCTTGGCCGGTCTCGGCACGGTGCCACCGGTCGCGTCTACCGTGACGCGCCATGTGTCATCGTTCTGTCCGACGGGAATCAGGAGTCCGCCGCTGTAGTCATACACCGCGCTGGCGATGCCCTTGCTCAAGGGAGCCGCCGGGCAGCAGCACTTGCCGTCGGCTGCCGTAACGGTGCCGGTCATGTTGATGCCGGTTGGCGCGCCGCCGGTGTTCCTCACCACGACGGTGATGCAATTCTGTCCGCTCTGGAAGAAGCCTGGATTTGAGGTGCTGAGCACGGGTGGATTCGGGTCGCTGTTTCCGGCACAAGAACCCAGTAAGTTGCCGTTGAGATAGATCTCTCCTTCGTCGTCGGCGCGTATTTGCAGGCTCAACAACGGATTGCGGAAACGGTCATCGAGGCAGAAACAGTATTGATAGACGTAGGCGCCGTTCTGCCCGAAGTAATTGGCAGAAATCCATTTTGTGCCGGGGAATGTCACCCAGTTGGGATGCGGAAAGACTGCCGTCGCCGGCCGCGGCACGCTGCCTCCATTGGCATCGACCGTCACCACCCAATTATCGTCGTCGGAATTATCGGGAATGAGAATGTTGTTGTCGTCGACGCCCGTGGCGAGGTTGAGCGCCAGATTCGTTCGTGGGCAACACGGCGTATCGGGGCATCCGGCCTTGGTCAGCAGGAGCGTCACGAACATCGGCACGTCGACGCTGGTCACGTAGCCGTCGCCGCTCAAATCGGCGCACCCACCATTGTCGTAATAATCCGGAAACCCAAGATAGCAGCGAACAAACCCCGCGATGTCCAGTCCATTCAGCACCCGATTGCCGTCCACGTCGCCGGGGCATTCGCATTGAATCGGGAGACAGTCGCAACAAACATCGAAGGCGCCAAGCTCCGTCATGACGACGTTCTGTACGCAATATTGCGCCGGCGGGCAGTTGCCCACGCAGTACGGCGTTGAGAACGGCTGGAACTCCACGTGGCACTCCGACGTGCCGCGACACTCGCAGGCGATCACCGTGAAGTTGCCATGATTGTCCATTCGCACGCAGCGGGGCATGCATGGTTCGCCGGTCTGTGAACAAAGGCTCGTGCTGCAACCAGTCCCTCCCGGGAGAGGTGGGCAATACACAAGGGGTTGCGCGCGGGCGACGGAGGTTGCAAGAATGACCAGCGCCGCCGCGACAATCTTCGAACGTGCCATAGATAAACTCCCGACGCGATGATGATCGCGCAGTCATGAAACGATCCAGAAACGTGCCGTTACCAGTGTACCAAAAGTGCCCCCCTGAATTCACGCGAATGGCCGGCCAAATTGGTGAAATATGGCGGCCCTACTCGTCTTTTAGCCGTCGGGACATGAGTTCACTGAGCGTCGCAATAACCTCTTTGCCCTCGAACAGCACGGCGTGGACCGCCTCCGTAATCGGCATTTCCACGTCGAACCGCCGCGCGAGTTGCACCACGCTTCGGGTCGTCGGTATGCCTTCGATCACCGATGGTGTCGATGCGATCACCGCCTCGGCCTTCATCCCACGGCCGATCTGCTCGCCCGCGCTGCGGTTGCGCCCCATTGGTGACACACACGTCGTGACGAGATCGCCCAACCCCGCCAGGCCCGCGAAGGTCTCCTTTCGCGCCCCCATGGTCGTGCCGAGCCGCGTGATCTCCACCAGTCCGCGCGATAGCAGCGCGGCCTTCGCGTTGTCGCCGGCCTTCAACCCATCGAGAATGCCCGCCGCCAGGGCGATCACGTTTTTCATCGCGCCTGCCAACTCCACGCCCAGCAAGTCATCATTCGTATAAACCCGAAACCACTGCGAGCTGAAGGCATCTTGGACCAATCTCCCCAGCTCCGGCGGATCGCCCGCAACGACCACCGTCGCCGGCAGGCAACGCGCCAACTCGGCCGCGATGCTCGGGCCTGACAGCGACGCCACCGCCACACCGCCGAGCACATCCCGAAGAATCTGCGTCGGGCGTTGCAGCGTCTCGTTTTCGATTCCCTTCGCCACGCTTACGACCGGCACGTCGCGCGGCGCAGCGCCTGCGATTCGTCCCCACACCTCGCGCATGTACTGGCACGGCACCGCTGAGACAATCAGCTCGACCCCGCGGAAGGCCGCTTCCGCATCCGTCGTGAACGACACGCGATCCGGAATCCGCAGCCCCGGCAGATACGTCTTATTCTCGCGCGTTGTCTTGAGCGCCTCGATCGTTTCGCGCCGCCCCCACATCCGCGCATGAATCCCGCGATCCGCGAGCATGACCGCGCAGACCGTCGCCATCTGTCCGGTGCCGATGATGGTGACTTGATCGACCATGCCGCCATTGTGCGGCCGTTCGCGTTGATACTCAAACCCGCCGACGATGATGGAGCGAATGGGCCGAGCCTCTTTGCCGGCGAGTCGGAGCGGCCGTCGTTGCCTTTCAACCTTGACAGCGCGATGGGGGCCGGGTCGAATCGCTCCAATGCCCGCGACCACGCCTGACGATTCGCTACGTCCTGAGCGGCGTATTCGCCTCGCCGTCGGCCTCTGCTCGCTGGTGATCTATTTCGCAGCGCCGGCACTGCCCCGCCCCGCGACGCACGATTTCGATCACTTCCCGAAGCTCGCCCGTTCCTTCCTCTCAGGTCGCATCGCCATCACCGTGCCGCCCGGCGGCTACGTCAACGAACTCATCCCATCGTCGTCGCCGGGTAATTACTACTGCGCCTATCCGCCGCTCCCGGCTGTTTTCATGATGCCGTTCATCGCACTCTTCGGCGTTGCGGTGGATTGCCAGACGATCAGTCGTATGGTCGGCGTCCTCAATGTCCTTATCTTCGACGCCGCCGTCTGTCGGTGCAGCAGCGCCGTCGGCCGCCCCGCACCCAACATCGCCGCGCGGCTCGCCTTTGATGCACTCTTCGCTTGCGGGACGGCCACGCTTCACGTTTCGCAGGTCGGCGGCGACTGGCATCTGGCCCACGCCCTCGCGCTCACCGGAAGTCTTCTCGCCCTGAGGGAGTTTCTCGACAAGAACCGCCCGCTTCACATCGGCCTGTTTATCTCGCTCGTCCTGCTCACGCGACCGACCGCTGCCATTGGCTGTCTTTTCTGCATCCTGCCAGTTCTTCGCAATCGCAAACTCGCCGGCCTCACCCAACTTGCCGCGATTCCCGTTTTCGCCGCGCTCATGCTTGGCGGATACAACGCCGCTCGATTCGGCTCGCCCTTCGATTTCGGCTACCACCGTATGAACCTTACCGGCGGCGGGCTGGAGTTGATGAAGCAGTACGGCCAGTTTCATCCGCACTTCATCGCTCACAATTTTTTCTGGTTCTTCCTCGCGCCACCGTGGATTCGCACCAAGGGTCTTCTCCCCATCGGCTTTGATCCGCGCGGCATGAGCTTCTTTCTCGCCACACCCGCGATGTTCTACGGCATCGTTGCCATCGCCCGCCGCTGGAAGGATCGCGCCGTGAACGATGCAACCATCAGCATCGCCGCCACGCTTGTTCCGCTGTTGCTCTACTTCAACGCCGGCTACTGGCAGTTCGGCCACCGCTTCTCGATGGACTACCTCGCCGCGGCGATGCTGCTTGTGCTGTTCGGCATGACCACGCGCCCGTCGCGACTTGCGCTCGCGCTCATCGCCGTCTCCGTCGTCATCCAGCTCACGGGTGTCTTTGCTCTGCCGACATCCTGGATTCCAGACACGTGGACCCCCGCGCTGTAATCGCCGGCCCCTTCCTTTATTGGACGGGCGTGATCGTCGATCAAGCGACCACCCCTTCCATCCGAATCTCCCGTTACGCACGTCTGCATCGTGAGCGGGGCCGGCCATGCAGCGAAAAAAGGACGGAACACACTGCCGTGAATCACGAAACCGCCGAGCTACCCGTTGATCGCTATCTGGACGAGCTGGATCAGGTGGCCATGCAATGGCAGGTCAGCCTCGCCGCCGGCGGAGACTGGAAATGCCGGCGCGACAGTTGGCGTCGCCCCTTTCGCGTCCCTTGCGAGTTCTGGTCCTATGCCGGGCTTGACGGCAGTCTGAAACATCAGGGCGGACACACGCGAAACATCTCCGAGCGCGGTGTCGGTTTGCTCGCCGCGCATCCGGTCGTGAAGGGTGTCCCCATCGAAATCCGAATCAGCGTTGCCAAGCGGCCGCGCATTCATCTTGCCGGCATCGTCGCGTTCTGCCGCCCGACCACCGGCGACATGCACGAGATCGGAGTGTCGCTCGTCGTGCAGCAGAGCGCATCCGTCTTTCACGACGACCCGATGGGCGCGATCGCCTCCATCGCTTGGATCCGCGACGCCGTCCGCGGGCTGCCCGTTCGCTCTCGACTGGATAACCGCCCCCGCTGACAACTTGCGCGCGACTCAATAACCCCCGCGACGCTGCGCTCGTGACATGTCCTTCTTATCCTGCTTGGCGCGTTCATCGTGGCGCTTGTCGCCGTGCGTCTTTCCGCGGGCCAGCGCCAATTCCACTTTGGCTTTTCCGCGTTTGAAATACACCGCCAGCGGGATCAGCGTTTGTCCTTTGATCTGCACCTTGGCGAAGAGCTTCTTGATCTCGCGCTTGTGCAGCAATAATTGCTTCGGGCGCTTTGGGTCGTGGTTGGCGTGCGTGCCCATCTTGTAGGGCTGAATCTGGAAGTTCATCAGCAAGACCTGCCCGTTCACGACGCGGGCAAAGGCCTCATTGAGGCTGGCGTCCCCAGCCCGGAGGCTCTTCACTTCCGTGCCCATCAGGGCCATGCCGGCCTCGATGGTCTCCAGAATCTCGTAAGAAAAACGGGCCTTTTTGTTGGCCAGGCGGGGGGCCTGCTGATCGGACCCTTTTTTCGTATCCTTGGCCATGGCAACATCTTATGAAAATTTCCCCCCCTAAACAACCGATAGAATGATTGCAGCCGACTCGCCGAAACAAGGTATAATGTAATGACAGCCATGGACCAGCCAACCGCCGGCGACGGGCGACTGACGCCACTGGAAGAACGGCGTCTGATCGAGCGTGCCCAAAAGGGATGCGCCACGAGTGCGCACTCGCTGATCGCCGCGCACCAGGATCGCCTTCACGCGTTTGTCTGGCGGCTGGTGCGAAGTCGCGATGATGCCGAGGAGATCTGTCAGGACGCATTCCTCCGCGCGTTCACTTCGCTCAGAACCTTCGATTTCAATTATCGCTTCAGCACCTGGCTCTTCACCATTGGTTATCGCCTCAGCCTCAACTGCATGCGCCGCCGCAAGACCTACAGCGGCGACGTGGATTTCAGCGCATTTTCGGCCGATGACGCCCGCGACAGCGTGGCCGACGGCGTGGCGAATACGGACGAAGCCCGGCGTCTGCAAAAAACAATATGGGAAAATGTGGATCAACTGACACCGCCGCAGCGCGCGACGGTATTACTCTTTTATAAAGAGTCGCTCAGTTGCCAGGAAATCGGCGATGTACTGGGCATGCCGGCGGCCACCGTGAAGAGCCACCTGCATCGAGCCCGGGCGCGGCTGAAAGAAACCCTGGAAGGCCACGTCGGCGAAGACTGGACCAATGTCCGGTTCGGCGCCGCGGGCGGTAGCGCCTAAGGACGGAGTTTGTACTATGCCTCTCACCTGCAGAAACATTCGACAGCTTCACGACGGCTTTGTTGATGGTGAGCTTTCCCCGAGCCTGACGGCCGAAGTGCATGCCCACTTGTTGCAATGCCCCGAGTGTCGGCGGCAGGTTCAGATGCTCCGCACCGTCGGCGACATGATCGCCCGCGATGACTCGACTCCGTCGCTTCCGTCCGACTTCGCCGCCAGGGTCGCCGCCCGAATCCCGGCAGGCGCTTCGTCCATATCGATCTCCAGTCGACGGCGAACCATCGGGCGCATCCTCTTTCCCGCAATGGCGGCCTCGCTGTTCGTGGCCATCGGCATCTGGCCGCGCCAGGAATCGGGCAACGGCTCGAAGGTCCTCGGCGTTTCGGCGGTTAAGAATTCGGTGGTCGACCCGGCGATGAGCGCGGTCGATGGCACCAAGCGTGCCGCCGAAAGCCTGAACACCCTGCTGACGATTTCGGTCGATCAGGCCAGGAGCGATGTGCGCACCGGTCTGGAAAAGGCCGAACTGCTCCGCAAGACGCCGACCGAGCCGCTGTCGTTCACCACGATTCTGCTCCAGCCCTTCAACGAACTCCCCCGCTCGGACGACCCCGCACCGTCCGACGACGGGAAGGTTCGGTTCTAAAACCGCGAACGAGTGTTGCCGAGCGGGTTTGATTCGCTCAATCAAGTCAATTCCTGTTTGCCCATCGTATGGCGCTCGTTATGGCATGGTCAATCCCAACTCCATGAGCTTGTTCACATAGGCGTCAAACTGCTCGCCGGTCGTTGTTTCACAGTCCAGACCCCAGCATTGCGAGAAGCTCCATTCGAAGAACGCCTCCCATACCTCCTCGCTTGGGGCTTGAATCATCATGGAAGCGCCCGACGTTGCGTCGTCGCCATCCGTAAGACCCTTCGAATCCGCCCCGCCCATGCGGGTACCACCGTTCGGCGCGGTGTGTAGCTCTTCTTCCTCGCACTCATCCGGCACGCCGTTCTCATTCGCATCGTCGCTGTATTCCGATGCAATGTCGCATTCGTCGAGCACGCCGTTCTCGTTGCAATCAAAGCTCCCATATGGAGCGGGTAGGGCGAGGTTACATTCGTCGGGCATACCGTCTTCGTTGCAATCATCGCTCACCTCTTCGTTGCCATCGGGGTCGAGCGGGTCAATGTCGCAATCATCGGGAACGCCGTTTTCGTTGCAATCCACCTCGCACTCGTCGGGGGTGCCGTTGGCGTTGCAGTCGTAGCTCCCCGCGAGGCTGTTGCAGGTGTTGCCTCCGCCGCAGGCGATGTCGAGATCATCGGGGCGACCGTTCTCGTTGCAGTCCTTCTCACACTCGTCGGGGATGTCGTTGCTGTTGGCGTCGGTGCTGGTCGATTCTGAAATGTCCCACGCATCGGGGATCGAGTTGTTGTTACAGTCCGGTTCGCATTCATCCGGGACGCCGTTGCTGTTCACGTCCGGTGATACCGACTCGTTACCGTCGGGGTCGCTGGTGTCGATGTCGCACTCGTCGGGGATGAAGTTGTTGTTGCAGTCCTGACTCGTGCCATCGGCAATGTCGTTGGCATCGTTGACTTCGTTGGCGTTGCAATCAGGCGAGTAGAGCGCTTCCAGCGTCGGCGAGCATGAATAGGCGCAGCCCGGCGAACCCATGAGCACGTCGACGAAACAGGGAATGTCGCCGACGTTTACCGCGTTATCGCCGTTGACATCGGTTTCGCAATCGCCGTAAGCGCAGGTCGAAGCGCCCAGCAGCCGATTGACGAGGGCGCGGATGTCCAGACCGTTTACGACCGTGTCATGGTTCACGTCGCCTTTGAGGCAGGGGGCGAGGCATTCATCGGGGATGCCGTCGCGGTTACAGTCGTAGCTGGTTCCGCTCGCAATGTCAGCATTGTCATTGACGGTGTTGTTGTTGCAATCGAGCGATCGGTTGAACTCATACGCGCCGCGGTCCAGGTATTGAACCGGCGTTGGCGGTGCCGGCGAGGTACAGTCAACGCCGGTGTTTGTTGTGGAATCATTGATTCGGCGAGTTGCCCCATCCAAGTCGGTTGTAATTGAACCAGAAATCTGGCAGTTGTTGGCTGAGTCGATCACCTGTGACGAGGATTGCAGCCGCAGGTTGTCGGCCGCCGCGTTTACGAACGTGGGATCGGTGTCGTTGTTGGCGGTACCGGAAAAACAGCCGCCTGAACAGCCCTCGATGCTGCTGTAAGTGACAGTTGTCGCCCCGCCATTGGTGCTGATCTGCTTATTGAGAGCCCCAGAGTCGCTGGACGTATTGCCCAAAAACAGACTGTTGTGAATGGTGAGTGATACTTGTGATTCGGCGCGGACACCACCACCGTTGTTGGTCGCGGTGTTGTTGCTGAACGAACAGTTGATGAGCGCAAGCGTACTTGCGGTCGAGGTCGAGCCGTTGAAGATAGCTCCGCCCATACGGACAGAGGAGTTGCGACTGAAGGCGCAGTTGACGAACTGATTTGTCGTGCCAGTATCGTTGAATACTGCACCGCCATTTCCGCCGCCAAAGAGCGAGCTAGTGGTGTGATTGCCAGCAAATAGACATGACAATATATCAAATGGCCATTTATTCGCATTGGTAATTGCGCCGCCATTCGTCGCAGCATAGTTGTTTATGAATTTACAATCCTCGATGCGGGGCCGAATATCATCAAACAAAGAATTCGCGATTGCAATCGCACCGCCCGAGGCGGCGTTGTTCGCTTCAAAGATGCATCCTTGAATCGTCGGCCGAGCCTTGGCTTCAAGATATATGGCACCGCCATTGTGGATTGTTGCGTTTCGGACGAACTTACAGTCAATAATTCGAGCATTGGCCAAGCCGGACAAATATATGGCGCCGGCATACTTGGCGCCGTTTCCCTCAAACGTGCATTCTAAAATATCAGGAAAGCAGTTGAAGCTGCAATACAGAGCAGCGCCATCGCCTCCGACCGATTTATTAAAGCTGATGTTGCAGTTGATAATCGTTGGCCGGGAAGTATTTTCGAGGTAAATAGCCGATGCAGTAGCCCCTGTGATTGTAAAGCCGTCAAGTACTGCGGTCAGATCGACGGGAGTTTCCTGGTCTGGCTCTACGCCTGAAATGATGTAACTGCTGTTATCCGACCGGTTTGACTCAACATCGCAAACAATATCGTCATTGTTCAGATCGCCAGTCAGGATTGTGATGTAGCGGATGCTGTTTCGGTCGTTTGGATTGGATTCCCCCACGCCCGCGTATCCGCCTTTGATATGTACATTTTTCATTAGACGGAAGAACATCGACGCATCGAGTGTGCCGCTATCGGGGGTGTAGCGGCCTTGCGCAACTCGGATTTCGGGATATGTGGCGGGGGCGCTGTACGCCAGTGTAATTGCATCCTGAAGGTCGAGATAGGCGTTGTCCCAATCCGACCCATTATTGCCGCCGGTCGTTGCTCTTGCATCGACGAAGATCGGTGTGGCAAAGACCGAGCCGGTTTTGAGCACTGTGAGGAGGCACGTTGCCACCGTGATTTTGCCGAGGCCTTTGGTCCGAGTAAACATACTTTTCTCCATACTTGGCTTGGTAGTTCAAGTGCATGCGGATACAATCAATATGGACATTCACATGTACAGAAATCACTATCAGTTCGCGGCTCGACGGATCCGCGTCGCACTGCCGATGACGGTTGCCATCTTTCTGGCGCTGGATGGACGTGCGCTGGGTGGTTTGATTGTCTCGGACTGGGCGTTGCAGAACCGGGTTTCGGTCATCGCGAATGGCACCAATACCAGCAATGATTCGTCTTATTTCAGCGGCTCTCCCGCACCGATCATGACAACGCGAAACAGTGCTGTCGGTGACAACATCTCGTTCATGACTTACTCGTTCGCATGGGACGGCGATACGGGAAACTTTCGAATCGACGGAATCCAGTCGGCGGGTGATGCGACCGCATCGGACGTTGAGTCTAGCGCTAGTGGCAATATTAATTTCTCGACGAACGTGGACAGCGCCGTTGCTCTTCGTCTGCGCTATGACTACGCTTTGCCGAATGGTTTCATGGACGGGCATGGAACAGTGTCGTTGTACGACGAAAACGCTGGCGTACTTTACGGCCAATTCTCGTACGGCGGCTTTTCTCTGGGGCCGGTTATCGGCAATTTTGATAAGACCGCTTACGTCATTATTCCAGCAGGTTGTAATTGCACACTTTCCTACTCCATGCGCCTCATCGTACGCGACCCCCTTAACGTGCCTGCCACCGACAACGGCACGATTGAACTTTCGATCACGCCATTGCCAGAACCCACGTTGGTTCTTCCTCTCGCGCTCGGCGCATGGATGCTTCACCGACGCAAGATCCGCGCCACGACCTGCTGTATTCTCCCGTAATTCCAAGTGGCCCATGGCCCAGGCCCTTTCAGCCCCCAAGCAGACGCTAGTTATACTCTGTCGAACTTTCTTGGGTCAAGGCCAATCCTTGCGGCATGGCCGCGAGGAATCCGGTACTGCTAAGGCTCGGCCGTAATCTCCGCAAGGCTCGTGAGAACAGGGGATATTCACAGGAAGAGCTTGCGTTCCGTTGCGGCGTGCATCGCACCTACGTGGGAAGCGTGGAACGTGGTGAATACAACGCCACCCTGTTGACCATTCGGCGCTTTACAAGAGCCCTTGGAATCCGCCTTTGTGATGCGCTCGATGGCATTTCCTGATCACGCCGCATACAAAGCGACAGAGCGTTTTTTGCATCTGCGACCGGTAGAAGTGGAATCTTTCACTCCCACTCACACGGCATCCCGCTCCTCCCAATCGCACTCACAATCTACGACAATCCACGATTCCAAGCCCAGGTCCTCCCATCAGATACAAACAGATTTGCATCCGGCGCGAAACACCGAGCAAGACTGATAGGGAAAGGAAAGTGCGTAACCCCGCGGCGCCAACCGCCGTTGCGCCGACCGCGCCCTTTCCGCGCGCCTGCTCTTTGACATCCCACCGCGCCTCAAGTCTGGCTCCTCAAGTCTCAGGCCGAAAGTCCGCTGCGGCGGAACCCAAGGCTCTTGCGATTCCACCGTGTCCCGGCGAGCCTGGGAAAATCCGACCTAATCCCAAGTTGTCCCAGCTTTTTTCCTTTCCGTGCCGCTTTCTCCTCGTGCCCGCAACCAATGTTCCACGTGGAACATTGCTAACTAAAACCAAACAAATGTAAAACTAGAGAACCTATGCCGACTGCAACAAATCAAAAGACTAACTGCCGCAAACCCCCTATCGAATGCTGGCGCGGCAACTTCTTACCCCCCTTGGCCCCCCCCATTTCGACTTTTCGGCGTTTTGCCGTTTTGGCGTTTCTCCTCCACCCCACACCTCCAACCCCCGTTCCGCCGATTACCATAGTGCCGCCATGCGTAGCGACCTTGTTGCCCAAATCTTCACCGACCGGCTGGTGCATAATTACCGTGCCTTGCGGGCGCGGCTTGCGCCCGGGGTCGCGTTTTGTGCTCCGCTGAAGGCCGATGCGTATGGGCATGGGGCGCGGGTGGTTGCGCCGGCGCTTCATGCGGCTGGTGCGGAGATGGCGGCCGTGGCGACGGTGCCCGAGGCGGTTGAATTGCGGCAGGTCGGGTGGACGCGGCCGATCCTGGTGCTGGGTAATGTGCTGGCGGTGGCCGATGAGTCGGAGCGCGGTGAGCGGCTTGATGCAATCATGCGGCACGGACTTACCGCGACGGTGGCCGATGGGATGGCGGTCGAGCGATTGTCGCGAGCGAAATCGATGCAGCCGATTGACGTGCATCTCAAGATCGACACCGGTATGGGCCGCATGGGTGCCATGCCGGCCGACGCGGTGGAATTGGTGAGGCAGATTCGCGGGGCGGCAAACTTGCGGCTCGCGGGGGTCTATTCGCATTTTGCAACCGCGGACTTTGAGCTGACCGATCTTGTCGCGTCGCAACTTGCCGTTTTCAAGGAAACGCTGGCCCGCGTGTCGGATCATCTGCCGCGCGGCGTGATTCGGCACATTGCCAACAGCGCGGCGACGATCACGCTACCCGAGGCGCACTTCGACATGGTGCGGCCGGGCCTGGCGATGTATGGCTACTGGCCGGCCAAACACATGGCACCGATGGTGGATCTGCGGCCCATCCTGCGGCTGGTGTCGCATGTGTCGATGGTGAAGGAGCTTCCTGCCGGGCACTGCGTGGGCTATGGGAAGACGTATACGACCGTGCGGCCGACCCGCGTGGGGATCGTGCCGGTCGGGTATTTCGATGGCTATGTGCGGGCGTTGTCGAATGCGGCGATGGTACGGGTCAATGGCGGGCACGCGCCGGTGATCGGGCGGGTGAGCATGGACCAGATGGCGATCGATCTGACGGATGTGGCGAAGGCAGGCGTCGGTACAGAGGTGGTGTTGATCGATGAGGATCCCGGCCAGCCAAACAGCGTCGCGGCCCTTGCCGACCGGCTGGGTACGATTCCGTATGAGGTGACCTGCCTGCTCGGGCAGCGAATTCAGCGATTATCGGTCGGGGGAAATGGCGAGAAGACCCTGCGAACACATAGCTAAACCGCAACTGGGGGACGGTCCGATGTGTAGGACGGTTAGAGGGGTTGTCCCTCGCCGCCTCCCAAGGAGTGACTCCATGAAGCGTTCCGCCCTTGTTCGCATGATGACCAGCAAGCTCTGGTTGCCCGTCCTCGTCGGCGGCGTGGCATTGCAATTCACCGGTTGCGATCAAACCGCCCGCGATACGGTCCTGACGGGACTTCAGACGTCGATCATTGGTCTGGTCAGTTCGTTTGTGACGGCGTTCTTCCAGGCGCTGTCCAATGCAGGCAGCAACAGCACGTCGCAGCCCGTCGTTCAGGCGGTTTTCGACAATCTTCACAACTTGCTGGCATAGGCCGGCCGATCTCATTAGCATGTAAACGCAAGGCTGATCGGGCGTGACCCACGGGTTCCGCACCGATCAGTGCCATTTTGGAGGATCGCCGTGAAGCGACATGTGCCTGTGCATCGACTGTTGAAGTGGGGGCGGCTGCTGCCGTTCTTTTTCCTGTATCAGTCGGTGGGCTGCCTTCCGGAGGGAGGGATTCAGCAGGTGTTCGCGGAGAATGTCGTGTTTACGGCGGGCATAATCATTCAGACGGTCACGTCGATCGTGTTCAACACGATTTTCGGCGTGGCGTGAGGAGCCTGCTGCATGGCCAGGGAAGCACGAAACATTCGGCTCGCGAAGTGGCTGCTGGGCCGACCGGTGAAGTGGATCGGCCTTGCGGTGGCGTCGATGCCGCTCTTCCAGGCGACGGGCTGCTACCCGGATCCGATCGGGGCCCTCAATTTTCAATTGCAACTGCTCGTCAATAACGTGTTGATCAACGCGGTGAACATCATTGTTCAGAACGTCTTCCATCTGTAGCCGCAGTCCCGCGGCGCCCGCCATCGGCATGATCCGAATCGTTCATGACTGCTCAAATCGCGATTTGATCAAGCTGGTGTTTCGGAAATACTTTCGACCAATACCCATATGGTGGCGTAACCGGGCGGCAGCCGTTGCAGATCGACCGCGCGGGACCGTCGAATGCCCGCTGATGCCGGTCGAAGGAGATGCCCTTTCTTTCGACACCTCCATCCAGAGGATGGTGAACTACCTCGCAGGTCTCGCGAGAATCACGGCGACAGTTCCATACCCCGGGCCATCAAGGGCTTCAAACTCGTGTTCGATGTCGATCTGCTGCCCGAGTTTGCTCGCCCACCAGCCGTCGGCAACCTGGCGTGCGGCGTGCGTGGGTTTTCCATTACGATCCGCGTAGATGGCGACTTTTTGCATACCCGGCTCCAAGGTTGCGTTGGAGCGTTGCGAGTAACCCTGGAGTCCATACGCCTTCACGAAGGCTTCGATTGTCTCCTCGCGCGGTATGTCGGACGGCCAGTAGTTTTGACCCATCGCATCGGGCCACCACCAATGGTCCGTGTCTTCCGCTGCCCACGCGATGCAGTTGTATCCTTCGTCGTATGGACTGGTGGGGCGACTGTTCGCCTCCGTGAGATTGGGAAAGCGCAATTGCATTGCGCGCACCAATTCTTGAAACGTCATGCTCGAACGAGACCTTTGGTCTCGCCCCATTGAAGCCAAGCGTCTTTCATCTTCTTGATTGATCCGCGGTCACGCGGCACTACGGGGTCCTCATTCGAGATGGCCTTCAATGCCCAGTACCAATGGCCCGAGTTCTGGCGAAGGTCGTCCAGGATCATGGGGAGCGCTTCAGCGCCCATGCCGATGATTGCCTGATACGCCGGATTCATGGCGATTTCCGTCGTCGACGAAAGCCACTGGGTTTCATTTCGCCATTGCTGCGCCAGGAAACGGAATCGTTCACGGCCAGGATCCCGCCGGGTGGAAGCGGGGAGGGCGTAGTACCCCATGAGTATGTTGAGTTGGCGCTGAAGTTGGACGGATTGAGTACTCGCGCCAAGGGCCGACACTGCAAATAATAAGTTCGGCGAACGTACGAGCGAGTGAGTGCTCCTGCGCGTTGGCGCCTGCCTCGCGTGAGTGGGTTTGGTCATTTGAATCGCTCCAAGGCTGCGTCAGTAAAGCACCCGAAGAACAATCGATTCTTCACCTCTCGAAGTTCATCGAGTTTGGTCCACATGTTCTGCTCACCAATACCTTGCGGTTGTATTGAAAAGGTATCAAGGTCGAGAATGCAATCGGCACTATTCTCTTCGAGCGACTGGGTCATGATAGCGGTCGCATTAAGCTCTTCGAACGGGATAATCACACGAAGCAGGTAGCCTGCAACAGACTGTGGAAGGCTCGGGCCGATCACGAAGTTGGTCAGGAATGTTTTCTCGAAGGACTCGCCGATCGGCAACTGAACACGATTGATAAACCTTGATGCGATTCGAACGATTTTTTTCGGATTTGCTGCCTCCAAGTACTTTAACCAAAGCGCTGAAGCCTTTCCTTTGAGTTCGTCCCACGTGCCGTAAGGCTTCAGTCGCGACACCGTGAATCCGTCCAAGCGGAATTGCACCACCCATTTTTCGTCTATGGAACGAAGAACGACCCCGCCTGGTGTTTCATCGGTGGTCAGGGTACTTGCGTTCGGATCAGGCGAAACGTTGACCTGGGCCACCAAGGTGCGCATTTCTTGCCGTGACGGAAATTCGGTGGCAAGTTCGTCGCAGACGGCCTTCAGCGCAGAAATCGTTGCGTTAGACGACCGCTCGACATGAATGTCGATCAGGCCTTCAACGATTGGGGCTTTGGAAAGACGGGGCCAGGTGCTTACTGTCGCCACGAAGGACTCCGCTTGGTTGATGTTATTGTACAGAATCCGCAGGGGAATGTAGCAACGGGAGAGGGAGATGGCGATCCTTGATGCCAACGATTCCGCATTGACGATCTCATTGCCAAGGTCCGTTGCACGGCGGAACTGCGGCGTCAGTGGGGCCACCGCCATGCGAAGATCGCGCCGGTGATGCAGCCGTAGACGATGCCGTCGATGATGTTGGCGATGATGGTGCGCCTGTACGAGCCCCACCAGATGGCGTTGGGGACGTGGGAGAAGCAGTAGGCAAGGATTCCCGCGGTGGCCGCGACCTGGAAGACCTTTGCGAAGGAAGCCGCGCCGGGGATGGCGACGCGCGTGAGATAGGCGATGAGGGTGCTCACAACGAGATAGACGATGAAGGTGCCGACCATCTTGTCGCCCATGGTGAGGGGTGTTCGCCAGACGCTGACGTGCCCAACCGGGCCTTCCACCCATGACTTTTGCACTTTCTCCGACTTCATCGCCCCGGGCTTGTGGCAGTCAGGAAAGGCGTAGTTGCCCGGCTTGATGCCGCTCTTGCGGATGTAGTCCATGAATCCGTCTTCGTCGGTGAGGCCGATGTAGTCGCGCTTGTGATGGGGCAGGGCCATCCAGACAATGGCGGAGATAATCCAGACGATGGCTGCGGAGAGGAGAATGGGTAGCCAGAGGGGGAGGATATCCATGGGGTTCCTTTCGGGTTTGGCGAATGCGTTGTTGTATCCACCTTCGATCGAGAAACGATGAGGTACATCATCGCTGCGGCATCGGGAATCGTTCGGGCCTCCACGTCTTGCAAGCCGGGTTACTGCCGAGGCCGACGAATGGGGGGGGGGGCCGGCTAATGCCCGATAACTCAATTTCGTCATTTTTTGAGTGAATAGGGTTGACGGAGGGCGTTTATTCTTGGTAGGTTACTTACTTGAGCAATCAACTAAGAATGGCTGAGAGCAACACAACGCGAGATCGGATCGTGAACGCGGCCCGGGAGCTGTTCTATGAGCACGGGTTCGCGGGGGCATCGTTGGCGGACATCCTGAAGAAGGCGGAGGCCAACAGCGGAAGCCTGTACCACTTCTTCAAGAGCAAGGAGGAGCTGCTGATCGCGGTATTGGAGCTCTACAAGGACATGATGCAGCCGGTGTTATTGGAGCCGTTGTGGAAGGATGTGACGGACCCGATCGAACGGGTGTGGGCACTGCTTGGCGGGTATCGGCAGTTTTTGATCATGACGGATTACACCTATGGCTGCCCGATTGGAAACTTGGCGCTGGAGGTGGGGAATCATCTGCCTTCGGCGCGACAGAAGATTTTTGAGAATTTTGAAAACTGGCGGCTCGCTGTGAGGCGTTGCCTGGAGGATGCGGGTGCGCGGCTGCCGGGGGATGTGGATCGGGACAAGCTGGCGACGTTTGTGCTCACGACGATGGAGGGCGGCGTGATGCAGGCGCGGACGGCGAAGAGCATCGAGCCGTTCGATTCGTCGGTGGAGATGCTGAAGGATTATTTCGCACGATTGATGAAGGCCCCTGACCGGGCGTGATCGGTGAGTCAGAAAGGACAAAGCGATGTTGCGGAAGAAAATGTTGGTGATGTTGGCGTTGGGATTGTCCGTCGTGGTCGCAGGATTGCGGGCGGATGAAGCGAACAAGTCGAAGACGAAGGGTGAACGCGTTCTTGCGAAAGAGGTGATCGTCGATGCGCCGCGTGCGAAGGTATGGCATGCGTGGACAACGGAGGAGGGGATCAAGTCGTTTTTCTCGCCCGACTGCAGGATCGAGCTGGAGATCGGCGGGCCGTATGAGCTCTACATGGGGATGAAGGAGCCGGACGAGGCGGGCTATCGCGGGAGCGAAGGGTGCAAGGTGCTCTCGTACATCCCGATGGAGATGGTTTCGTTTGAGTGGTCGTTCCCGCCGAAGGTGATGAGCCTGCGGAAGGCCAAGGTGAAAACGCACGTGGTGCTCCGATTCGACGATGCAGGGCCGGGCAAGACGCGGGTTCGATTCTGGCACGCGGGATGGAAGGACGGCAAGGATTGGGATGAGGGGTATGCGTACTTCGACAAGGCGTGGGGCAATGTGCTCAATCAGCTTAAACAGAAATACAAGGACGAGGGCGACGACGAGGCGGCCGAGGCGGCGAAGCCGGACAAGACCTGGACGGATAAGCACGTGACGGTGCATTCATATTCCAAGCCGGAGCGGCGGCAGGATTTTGAGATGACGATTCCCGCGCCGTTGGAAAAGGTGTGGACGCATCTGACGACGAGCAAGGGGCTGAAGCGGCTGGGCGGTCAGACGCCGGAGGTTGAGTTGACGCCGGGCGGGAAGTATTCGTTCTGGCCGGGCGCGACGAACAAGGTGATGTCGTATGTGCCGCTGGAGATGCTGTCCACGTCGGGCAGTGCGCCGCCGCAGTTTCCGAATGTGCGCAAGGGCGGAACGTGGAGCGCGTACTACTTTGAAAAGGTGGATTCGAAGTCGACGAAGCTGCGGCTGGTGTGCGTGGGCTGGAAGACGGGCGAGAAGGAATGGGATGACGCATTCGAGTATTTCCTGAAAAACAACGCTATTTTCCTGAACGGCGTGTACGACAAGCTGACATCAACGGTGAGCACCGAGCGCGGGAAGGACTACCTGCGGCAGGAAGGCATCATCGATGCGCCTGTCGCCGATGTTTGGAAGGCGATGACGACCAAGGAAGGCATGGAGTCCTGGATGGTGGCGCATGCCGAGATCGAACTTCGTCCCGGCGGGCGAATGCTCACGCATTACAACAAAGAGGGTGTGATCGGTGATCCCGGGACGATTGAGAACATCGTGCTGACGGTTGAGCCGGAGCGAGTGTTTTCAATCAAAGTGGGGAAGCCGCCGGAGGGGTTTCCGTTCAAGGAGGCGATCAAGAACGCGTGGACTGTTATCCGCTTTGAGCCGGTCGGAGAGCGACGAACACGGCTTACGGTGACCGGGATGGGTTACGGCGACGATGAAGAGTCGCAGAAGATGCTGGCGTTCTTCGAGGTCGGCAACGAGTGGACGATTGAGAAGTTGCAGGCGCAATTCGCCTCGAAAGGAAAGCGTGCGGCGGCACCTTCGGTGGCTTCTCCAGAACAGGTGGAATCGTACGCCGCGCACCTCGCGGCTGCTGAGGCGTCGTTTCGGTTGAATGAGTTGGCCGAGGCGCGGCGTTGGATTCTGTCGGCGCCCGAGCCGATGCGGAATTGGGAATGGCGGCACCTGAGTTCTCTGCTCGACGATTCCCTGCGCACGATTGAGGTAAACAAAGAAGGACTCATGACGGTGGCGGTTAGTCCGGACGGAACGCGGATTGCCACTGGCGGCAACGACGCGCTGGTGAAGATCTGGGACGCCGCGACGGGCAAGGAGCTTGCCACGCTTAGCGGTCACAGTGCCCCGATCTTCACCGTCGCGTTCAGCCCCGATGGCGAACTGGTCGCATCATCATCACAAGACAAGACAGTGCGGCTGTGGGTGGCAAGCAGCGGTGAGTTACTTGCGACCTACAAGGGGCATAAGAACCCAGTGCCGTGTGTGGCGTTCAGCCCGGATGGGTCGCAGGTCGCGTCGTGCTCGTATGTCTTGCACTCCACGTCTCCAAGCGTGGTGATCGAGGGGCAGGTTCACCTTTGGAGTACGGGGGCACCGGGGGAGCCAAAGGCGAAGCGCGTGCTGCGAAATGGCGGCGTGAAGCCGATCAGTTCGATTGCGTGGTCGCCCGATGGCAACACGATTTTTGCGGGTACGTGGGATTCGATCGTCTTTTCATGGGACCTGACCAGCGAAGAATCCGGCAAGCCGCGGAGCGTGACGATTCCCGAGGAGGGGTTGTACAGCGCGATTGATGCGCTGTGCGTCAGTCCGAATGGAAAGTATGTGGTGGCGGGTTCCAAGGACCGAACGGCTCGCGTGTGGAACGCGGCAACATTGGAACCGGTCGCGACGCTACGGGGCCATATCGATTATGTGAACGGCGTTCGCTTCAGCCCGGACGGATCGCGCCTGGCAACGGCGGGCGGGGATGAGTGCGTGCGAATCTGGGATGTGGCGACGTGGAAAGAACTCTCAGCGCTGCGCGGGCATTCGATGGATGTGCGGGGCATTTGTTGGACGCCGAAGGGCGATCGGCTGATTTCGTCGGCGCTGGACGGCACGGTGCGAGTGTGGGATGCGTCGTTCGCGCATTACGGCGGACTCAAGGTCGTGCAATCAGCGGCGTGTTATGCAGCGCTGTTCAGCCCTGATGGAAAGCGAATGTACACCTGTGGCTACGACGGCACGATCTCGATCTGGGGCACGGCGACGGGAGAGCAGATCGCACATTGGGATGCACATGGCGGCCAATCGGTGAACACGCTGAGCCTGGGCGCCGACGGGACGCGGTTGTTGTCGTGTTCGTACGACAAGTATTTAAGGATTTGGGACACCGCGACGCAAAAGCAAGTTAAGGCGCTGAAGAATGAGTCGGGTGTTTATCACGCCGCGCTCAGCGCCGATGGCACGTTTGCAGCTGCGGCACAGGGTAAGAGCGTCGCTGTGTGGGATGTAGAGACGGAGTCGGTCAGATTCAAACTCGACGGACCCGAAGGCAAGGTGCAGAGCGTGGCGATCAGCCCGGACGGTGCGATGGTCGCGGCCAGCGCTGCCGATAAGACCGTTCGCACGTGGGATGCCGTGACGGGCAAGCCGATTGCCGTAATGACAGGGCATGAGGGAAACATCGAGTCGGCAGTATTCAGCCCGGATGGCACGAAGGTTGCATCGGGTTCAGCGGACGGAACCGTTCGACTTTGGGATGCACGCAGTGGCGACGAGATTCGCGTCCTGCTCAAGAGTGATGACAACATTTATCGTGTCGCTTTTAGTCCGGATGGCTCGCGCGTCGCGACGGGCGGCAACCGCTGCATGATTCTCGACGTCGAGCATGGCGTTTCGGTCGTGGCGTTGCGGCCTAACGCGGACGGCGTTTGGCACCTTTCGTTCAGCAAGGATGGCACGCGACTGGCGACGGCGAGCACGGATAAGTCGATACGGATTTTGGATTCGCGGCCGATGCGGGAACTTATCTCGGCACATGGTCGATAATGGAACACATATCTAACAGGAGCAGCGAACATGAACCAGCAGGAATTCGTCAAGTGGTTTGGGATTACGTCGGTTGTCGGCACCGTGCTGCAGGTCGGCATGGTGCTCGCCGGACATTACAACGAGTTCGTGAAGCAGAACGTCTTCGCGGCCGGCGGGATGCTCATCTCGCTGATCGTCGGCGCATGGTTCGGAGGTGTCGCTGCGCGGAGCAAGGCTGGGGCGATGGCGGGCGGGGCCCTGGTCGGCGGCGATTGTGCCCTCGTCGGGATTGCCGTTTCGGTAGTTCTGAAGGATAGCGAGCCGATGATTCTGGCGTTTGGAACCATGGGATCGGCGGTGGCAGGGCTGATCGGCGGGGTCGTCATGTATGCCTTGGCCGGATCGAAACGTTCACCACAGGCGGCCTAGCGTTCGCAGAATCGCGGCGGTACGATTCAATCGTTCGGGAAGTCGGGCCGACCGCCGACGCAGACAGACATGATGGGGCATGGATCCGCGTTCGTTTGACGCCCCCATCTCTCCCTTATTCACGTCCATGGATGGCGACTATTCACTTCGCGGCCGCCACGCGCGATGTCGGCGCCGGCTTTGCGATGAACACGACATCAGGAGATTCACTCATGGCAAAACCGATTCCAGACGGATACACCTCGATCACCACGCACCTGATCGCGAAGGGCGCGGGTCAGGCGATCGACTTCTACAAGAAGGCTTTCGGCGCGGAAGAGTTGATGCGCGTTCCCGGTCCCGACGGAAAATCCGTCATGCACGGCGAGATCAAGATCGGCAACTCGATCCTGATGATCGCCGATGAGTTCCCTGATTATGGCTGCGTCGGCCCGAAGACGCTGGGCGGTTCGCCGGTCACGATTCACCTGTACGTCAACGATGTCGATGCGTCGTACAAGCGGGCGGTCGATGCCGGTGCGACACCGACGATGCCGGTGACGGATATGTTCTGGGGCGATCGCTACGGCAAGGTGACCGATCCTTTCGGCCACCATTGGTCGATCGCCACGCACAAGGAAGATGTCGCTCCCGAGGAGTGCGCGAAGCGGATGGCCGCGGCGTTTTCGGGCGGCGGTTGCGGCGGGTGATTCACCCGAATACGTGATGTTTACAACGCGACGGCTCACGAGGTTTCTCGTGGGCCGTTTGCATTTTACGGGGGTGAGTCGGACAGGAGCGTGTGACGCCAGTATTCGGCGCGGGGCTTGTCGCCGAGGTGTTCGGCGATGGTCGCGCGAAGTTGCACGGACTCTTCGAGGGCTTTGTGCGAGATGTTTCGATGGGCTTGCATTTGGCTGAGGTTGGTTTCGAGAATGGGGAGTGCATCGGCATAACGACCGAGGCGGACAAGGGCGCGTGCTGCTCCTGAACGATACGACATGAGATCCGTGTCTTCGGCCAGTGCACGGCGCTCCTGCAGGCGAGCCGCTTCAATGAAGATCTTTGCGGCTTCGTCGTCTGCGCGGCGGCTTTCGAGGCAGTAACCCAGCGCGCCAAGGGCATCGGCGGCGTCGGGGTGATCGGGTCCCATGATTTTTCGGCTGATGTCGACGGCCTCGCGCAGGAGCAATTCGCCGGCGGGTTTGTCTCCCTTGTAATGAATCGCCACGTGGGCAAGGCTGGTGAGCAGTGTCGGCAGGCGCGGGTCGGCGTCGCCGAAGGCTTCCTTTCGAATGGCAATGGCGCGTCGAAGGGCGGCTTCGGCCTCGTCGAGTTTGCCGCCATAGAGGAGGACGGTCGCGAGGTTCTGAAGGCCGAAGGCAAGTTCGGGATCCTTGCCGCCGGTGCGCCGTTGTTGGATGTCGAGGGCGCGGCGGATCATGTCTTCGCCTTCTGCACGGCGGCCTTGCTGAATGCGGAGCGCGCCGAGGTTGTTGGTGCTTTCGGCGACTTCGTCGGAGTCTTCTCCGAAGGCGGCACGGCGGATGTTGAGGGCGGAGGTGAGGTGCTTTTCGGATTCGGCGTTGTTTTTCAGCCGACGGTACATGACGCCGAGGTCGTTCAGGCTCTCGGCCACCGCGCCGTTTGACTCCCCAAAAAGATGGCGGCGCAGGGCGAGGGCGTTCTTGAGGTGCAACTCGGCAAGGTCAAAGAGGCCGAGACTGAGGTAGGTGTTGCCGATGGCGCGTTCGACGGATGCGGCGGCCTCAGGCTGGTCGTTGAGATCGGTGCGCACGCGGGCGGCGGCGGAGTCGAGCAGCTCGCGAAGGATGGAGATGTCGCGACCTTTGGCGGATTCGGGGTTGGAGGAGGACAGCATGGCTTCGAGGAAACGCTGCACCTCGGCGGCGGTGCGGGCCTTGGAATCAGCGGCGGCCTTCGCGGCGACGGCCTCCTCGCGCTGCACGTCGGCGCGGCGATAAAGCACGTTCATCCAGACGCCGAAACCGGCGAGTGTGAAAAGCATGGCGGCAGCAAAGCTGACGGCAAGCGTATGCCGGGCGACAAACTTGCGAAGGTAATAGGTGGTGGATGGCGACCTCGCGAGGATCGGCTCGTTGCGGGCGTGGCGGTCGAGATCGTCGGCGAACGCGGCGACACTTTGGTATCGGCGAAGCGGCTCCTTCTCCAGGGCTTTGAGGCAGATCGTCTGAAGGTCTGCGCTGATCTCGGAGTTTTGTTTTGCGAGCGGTCGCGGCGGTGTTTCGCGGATGGCGCGCACGGCGTCATGGGGGCGGGCGCGATCGACCGTGTAGGGCAGTGATCCGGTCAGGACTTCATAGAGGACAACGCCGAGCGAATAGACATCCGAGCGCACGTCGACTTCTTCCGATCGTCCTGAGGCCTGTTCGGGGCTCATGTAGGCGAGGGTTCCGCGCACGCTTCCCTCCTGCGTGTGGAGCGATGCGTCCGAGGAATCGGGGTCGGCAACTCGAGCGAGGCCGAAGTCGAGAATCTTGATCTGGGGACCGGGGGACCGGGGGGCCAGGGGGCCGTGGGATTGGTTCGCCATGGACGCTTCGACGAGGATGTTGCCGGGTTTTAGGTCGCGATGGATGACGCCGCGCTGGTGGGCGGCCACGACGCCGTCGCAGATTTGTCGAAACAGGGCGAGGCGTTCGCGAAGCGGAGGGTTGGTGCGCGTGAGAAAGCGCGATAGCTCCTCGCCCTGCACGCGCTCCATGACGAGATAGGGGTCGCCGGCGTCGGTGTGGCCGGCGTCGAAGATGGCGGCGATGGCGGGGTGTTTCAGCCGGGCGAGGGCGCGGACCTCGCGTTCGAAAAGGCGAATGGCCTGGGCGTCGTAGCGTCGGCCGGGGCGGATGAGTTTGATGGCGACGGTTCGGCGCGGGAAATCCTGCTCGGCTTCGAGGACCACACCCATGCCGCCTTCGCCGAGGCGTGAGAGAATTCGGTAATGACCGATGCGTTCGGGGAGGCGGGGCGACGACGCAGGTGACGCAAACCCCTTCCAATCGGCGCTGGAGGCATGGCCGCTGAGGACGCCGCGCAGATTTCCCAGAAGGTCTTCATCGGCGCGGGCGTCGTCGAGCCATGCTCGGCAGCGCGGGCAGGCCGCAAGGTGGTCGTCGATCGCGGGTGAGCGTGACGGCTCTCCCTGCGAGTTGGCGAGACGTTCCAACTCTTCCTCGGTGGGGCAACGGTTCATCGTGTCGACGTTCATTGGCGCTTTCCGGCCTGAATCTGCCTCACCATTCGCTTTCCCAGTACGTGGAAATCTCTCTCAGGCGGCGGAGGATTCGGCGTTTGGCACCGAAGACGGCGTTTTCGGTGATGCCGAGCTTTTCGGCGACCTTGGCGGCGGGCCAATCCTGAAGGGCGAAGAGGTCGAAGGCTTCGTAGCTCGCGGGCTGGACTTCCTCGCGGACCTGGGCGAGGGATTGGCGCAGGACGCTGTCCTGCCACTGGGCTTCCCATTCGTTGCGGAGGTGATCGTCGTCGGACTGCATCGCGAAGAAATCGGTGCCGTCGGTGGCGGCGTGGGGGGCCTGCACTTCGCGGTCGCGACGGCGGCGCTGGAAGTTGTGAATCTGATTGCGGGCGATGCCGAAGAGCCAGTCGCGCAGGCGGCCTTTCTCGCGATCGTATTTGCCGTCGCGATAGGAATTGCAGAACTCGATGAGCGTTTGCTGGGCGACGTCTTCGGCGTCGGTCTCGGAGAGCGTCAGCTTTCGACCGAAGGCGATGAGCATGGGGCGGTAGCGGTCGACGTAGAGGTTCCAGACGGTTTGATTGGCGGGGCTTCGCAGGCCGTCGAGGATGTAGGTGCCCGTCGTGGATTGGGCGGTTTGACTCGGCGACGACAGTTCCACGACGAACCTCTCTTCTGTCTACTAGGATATCCGATGCAGCACGAGAAGCGCGAGGGGTTTTGTCGAATGGGGGCTTTCCGGCGATACTTAGAGGACTCTGAGCAAAAAGGAGCACCATGAAACTCTGTCAGTTCTACACCACGCACGAAGAGCGCGCCGCCGACCTTGCCCGGCGCATCCCCATTAAGGCTCGCCTCGGCGTGTGCATCGACAATCGCATTGTGGACATCACGGATCGCGCGTCGCGGCATCGCGACATACGCTCGGCCGAGTATGCGGGCATATTGGCCGCGTCGGTGGCGTTGGGGGATGAATGGGCGGATTTGCGCCGTGAGATCAAGGGGCTTTCGGGGCAGAATGGCGTCGCGCCGGAGAATTATCAATTTGGACCGTGCGTGTTGCGGCCGAGCCAGTTTCTTGACTTCTACGCGTTTGAGCAGCATGTGAAGACCATGCGCAAGCAACGCGGGTTCGATTTCGTCGTGCCCGAGTGGTATGAGATTCCGGCGTATTACAACTCGAACGCGACGAGCCTGATCGGTCACGGCATGACGGCGTATTATCCGCCGGACGAGCAGAAGATGGATTATGAGTGCGAGATGGCGTGCATCATCGGCAAACCGATTCGCAATGCGACGCTGGAGACGGCGAAGGCCGCGATCGCGGGGTATGCGACGTTGAATGATCTGTCCGCGCGCATGAGGCAGACGAAGGCGATGCCGATCAACATGGGGCCTAGCCCGGGCAAGGATTTCGGTAGCTCGATGGGGCCTTTTCTGGTAACGCCGGATGAGATTCCCGATCTGGGGGCGCTGGGGATGCGGGCGTTTGTGAATGGGGAGAAGTGGACGGACGGGCGCTACGGAACGGTGCAGCATTCATTCGAGGCGATGATTGTGTATGCGAGCCGGAGCCGGTGGCTGTATCCGGGCGATGTCCTCGGCAGCGGGACGGTGGGCGGTGGCTGCGGGGCGGAGTTGCAGAAATTTATGAAGCCGGGGGACACGATTCGGGTGGAGATTGATGTGCTGGGGGCAGTGGAGAATCGGGTGGAGCATGACAAGTAAGGAGCGATGCCCATGATCGTCAAACACCGGATTTTCAAGGCGACGTTTAAGAGTTGGGATGCGCTGTGCGAGGAGGCAGGGGCGTTTGCATCGACGATTCAGCGGGATCGGCTGATCACGATTGCGCATTCGGAGGATCACAACGAGGGGGTGGTGATTGTTTGGTATTGGGAATAGGCGTGGCCGCACTGTCGACGATTGCGATCAACCGTCTGGATTCGCACGAATCTCTTCGAGACGTGGTCGCAGCTCCAGTGGGATTAGATTCGCTACGGCATCGTCGATCAGGCCGACGCGGATCATGTCACGAATGTGAACGCGGTCAATGTCGCGGAATGCGATCAACTTTAGAATTAGCAATTCTCGCAGCATGATGGCGTCGACACCCTCTGGGCTGCGTAATCCTTTCACAACGGCCGGCGCGGGATAGGGATCATTCGGCTTAATCTTTTCCCCGGCGAAGATGATATGAACGCCCCGACTTGGCATGGGATCATTGCGATCCAAGAACATCGTGATGCCGTCAACTTCGGCCAAATCGAAGCCTGCCGCGGACATGGCTTCGGCTGCGCGCGGGAGGTCTGAACGGTTCAGCAGCACATCGACATCCTTCGTGTTGCGGATTGCGCCTTCGTCTTTGCTGCCAACCCATACGGCAACTGCATTTCCACCGATCACCACATAGGGGATGCCAGCCGCCTCAAGCGTGTGGCAGGTCTTCAAGAGGCGTTCCCGTACTTTCTCCACCGCTCGTTCAGCGCGCATGATCCACTCCATCGGAATCCGGACCGGCGTAATCGGGATGTCCACGTCGGGAATCTTCATGACTCTATTATATCCGATTCATGGCGGCGTGATCGGCCCGTTATCTGCCCGTACAATGCGACCATGTTCATCGACCTTTCCAACACTGAGCATTCCTGGCGAGCCATGCATCGGCTGTATTTGTCGTTCGTGCAGCCGCGGCCGATTGCGTTTGCGTCGACGCTTGACGAGCAGGGGCGGCCGAACCTTGCGCCGTTTTCGTTTTACAACATGATGTCAGCGAATCCGCCGGTGGTGGTGTTCAGCCCGGCGCTGAATCGACATGGGCAGCCGAAGGACACGCTGCGGAATATCGAGGCGACAAAGGAATTTGTGATCGCCACCGTCACTGAGTCAATCGCCGAGCGGATGAACATTTGCAGCACGGAGTTTGACCACGGTATCAGCGAGTTTGAAAAGAGTGGGCTGACGCCGGTGCCCGCGAAAAAGATTAAGGGTTTCCTCGTGAAGGAAAGCCCGGTCAATATCGAGTGCCGGCTGCGACAAATCGTGAAGCTGGGCGATCAGCCGGGCGCGGGGCAGGTGGTCTTCGGCGATATTGTCGCGGTGCATGTGGATGAAGCGGTGCTGACGCCCGGCGACATGGTGTGCGATCCGTTAAAGCTGCAGGCCGTCAGCCGCATGGGCGGTTCGCAGTACGGCCGGACGACGGATATTTTTGAACTCGACTCGATCCGTGACCCGGCGGAGTACGTACAGAAGGGTGCGGCGCGGATTCGACCGCATGGGTCGACGTAGTCACGCACTTGATCGAAACCCGGCATTGATATCCGACAGCCAACCGCAATTCATGACTGTTTCTGATCTTTCCCGCGACGATTCACAGGCACCGGCCGCGGGATGGCTTGGTACGTTTTTGGCTCCGGTCACATTTTTCATTCGTCCACGGGCGACACTGTCCTGTGTCCTGCATGGGTCTGCCTTCGCGCTTGCGCTTGCTTATGTCGTGGGGCTGGCGGTGTTGTCAGCGGTCGCGCTGTTCATGATCGGCCACATCAATGCCCGAACGGAAACAGCTGCACGGCTGGGCCGGACGACGTTCATGGACGGTATCACTCGTTACCTGGAATCGCCGTTTCTTGAACACTTCATGTTATTCAACATCGGTGTCGTGTCCTTCGTCACGGTCAGTTCGTGCATTTGGGCAATCCTCTGGTTCCCGGATTTGCATCGAGCCGGACCGATTCGTTGCACGGTGTCTCGGGCTGTGCGAATGGTCTCCTGCACGCCATGGTTGTTGGTGCTCTATGTTCTAATGGCGGGCGCTGTAACCGTGATCATAGAGTCCTTTTCGTTAAGGCCGGGGTCGTTGATTCCGACGCTGGGCCCACCGGCAACGGCGATCGGATTGTTGCCGTCGGTGATCCTGTCCTTTGCGACGTTTATCCTGCTGTCTTCGCGCGCCGTGCGACTGATCGGCGACAGTTTGCCATCGCCCGAGGACCGTGGGCCGCTTTGTGAAGGATGCGGTTACGACTTGTCGCACGTGTCAGCGCAGGGTGTATGCACCGAGTGCGGCAAGCCGCTGGCAGAGTCACTGGAGCTTGACGCCGTTCGCCCCGGCAGCCGATGGGAAGCGCGTGACAGATTCTCGACATGGCTGCATACGAGCTATGCCGTGCTTACCGAACCATACAACTTTTATCGCTTACTCAAATTGCGAACGTCGATCGAGCCGGCTATGCAGTTCGCACGGAAGCACTTTGTTTATGTTGGAATGGGTGGCGGGCTGTGGGTGTTAATCGTGTGCATGGCATTGGTCTATCAGAATCGACCGCCGCTGTACGCCGGTTTGTTTCGTGTTCTTTTCGTGACAACCCTATGGTCCGTTGCCGTACCCTGCATTGGCTGGGTGCTCCACCGGGCTGTATTCTTCATATCGACGTTGTCCTGGTTCTATTCCGGGGCGATCCCGGATGCACGCTGGTCGATCAAGGTACGTGCGTTTGAGTCGGCCTATCTTTGGTGGTTCTGCGGATTCAACGGGATTTGGATTTCGCTGCTGATGTATGGCCCCCACTGGATGAAAACTGTTTCTTCGGTGCTGCGCATGCATCCTGTGCTGCGGCTCGGTTTGCCATGGGAACTGCTGGTCCTACTTGTCGGAAACGCCTCGTTAATTCTCGCGTGGATGGTGAAGTATCGTCGAATCCTCCGCGCCATCCGCTGGAGCAACTCATGACGCTGTGCGGAGCGTATGATGGTGGGCAACCAGGCAGTGCATGACATGAGTCAACGCATCGAATCCATCACCAGCGCTGCGAACCCCCGTATCAAGGCGCTTGCCTCGCTGCGGCGAAAAGGCTCGTCGGCCGATGACCCGCGGATTCTCATTGACGGCCTGCGCGAGATTACCCGCGCGGCGCAGGCGGGCCTGGCGATTGGTGAGCTTTACGTGTGTCGGGCGCTTCTCGCGGGTGAAGAAGTGGATGCGGTGGCGGGGGAGCTATCGTCGCACGGCACTCGGATTATCGATGTGCCCGAGCATGTGTTCGAGAAGTTTCGCTATGGGGATCGCACGGGTGGACTTGTGGCCGTGGCGGAGCGGCCTTCAAAAACACTGGCGGATCTGGCGAGTCACCGGTTGGAAACCGGTGCCACACGGGGCGACCGGTTGGAAACCGGTGCCACACGGGGCGACCGGTTGGAAACCGGTGCCACACGGGGCGACCGGTTGGAAACCGGTGCCACACGGGGCGACCGGTTGGAAACCGGTGCCACACGGGACGACCGGTTGGAAACTGGTGCCACACGGGTCGACCGGTTGGAAACCGGTGCCACACGGGGCGACCGGTTGGAAACCGGTGCCACACGGGGCGACCGGTTGGAAACCGGTGCCACACGGGACGACCGGTTGGAAACCGGTGCCACACGGGGCGACCGGTTGGAAACCGGTGCCACACGGGGCGACCGGTTGGAAACCGGTGCCACACGGGTCGACCGGTTGGAAACCGGTGCCACAGCGCCGCTGATCGCCGTGGTCGAGCAGGTGGGCAAGCCGGGAAACCTTGGGGCGATTCTGCGGAGTGCGGATGGCGCGGGCGTAGAAGCGGTTCTGGCGGTGGATAGTGCGATCGATGTGTATGGCCCGAACGTGATTCGTGCGAGCGTGGCGACGGTGTTTCGGATTCCGGTGGTGGAGGTTAGTGCGGCGGAGGCGATGGCGTATTTGAAGGAACGGCGGTTTCAGGTTGTCGCCGCGACGCCGGAGGGTGGGGCCGATTTCACCACGATCGACTATCGCGGGCCGACGGCGTTTGTGTTTGGGGCGGAGGATCGCGGGCTGTCGAGGGCGTGGACAGGGTCGGATGTAATCGCAGCGCGGATTCCGATGCGCGGGATTGGCGACAGCCTGAACGTGTCGATCACGGCGGCGTTGTTTTTCTATGAGGCGGTTCGGCAGCGCGCAGCGCGGTGATTTACTCCGCCTTGCTTTGCAACTGCACCTGAATCTTGAGAATCGTCGCCGTGAGATCGTCCATTCGGGCGGCGAGGTCGGAGACGGCCTGCTCTTCCAGGTCGGATGAGAACTGCGCCGAGCGGAGCACGATGTGCTTCGGCGGTTTGCGGCGGGTGGTGAGTTGCGAGACGGTGCGGCGCAATTCGTCGGCCGAGATGCGGCGCAGGGCATCGAGCAGAACGGTGGCGTGCGCGGGCAGGTGGAGCGCGAATTGATCCGCGAGCTGCCACAGTTCGGGCGCATCGGCGATCAGCGATGCGAAGTCGTCACCGCTGGGCTGTTTGGTGTTGTCAGGCATGGCTGCATCCTCCCCCTGCGGGCGCGCGTGCGTCCACGTCTATTGGTAGGGGCCGCGCTGCATGCATTTCAAGAAGCGAATGCTGTGGGGCTGATATCGATGATGGAGTTTTGAGACGCGGCGGGAGTCGAGCCGGCGTCCGAGAACGTGGGGATGGCTACTTCTTGCCTTTGGGCTGCTCGTCTTCGTCGAGAAGATCGCTGCCGCTGATTTCTTCGAGCTCGTCGGGGTCGATCTCTTCGAGTTCGTCGAGATCGCCGATCGGGCTCATATCGTCGAGGTCCACATCGCTCATGTCGTCGAGGTCGAACTCGGACTCTTCCGCCGGCATCTTGGGCGCGGGCGGTGCGGCCATCTTCGTGGCGGCCTGTGGGGCGGCGGGGGCGGCCGGCTTGGATGGGACCGTCTTGATGTCCTTGGGCTGGCCGTCGATCTGCACGACGAAGGTGAACGGACCGACGGTCAGGCGGTCGCCCGGGCGAAGCGTCGTTTCGGAAACCTTCTGACTATTGACGAAGGTGCCGTTGCTGCTGTTGAGATCTTTGAGCGAGACCTTGTTGCCCGCGACGGCGATCTGGCAGTGCTTTCGCGAGACATCTGCAACGGGGATTTGGATGTCGGCGTCGGGCGTGCGGCCGATGACGGCGGACGCGCCTTGCACGCGAATATCTTTGCGGACACCCTTTTTGGTGAAGCCCACCAGCGTGACGTTCATAGTTGGTTACACCGCGAGGACGAAACCGGGTTGGACCGAGCGCTCGGAAACGTGTTCCACCACACCCCGATGGGTACACTGTAACGGAATGAGCCGGGAAAACAAAGGGGAGCGAGGGTTCAGGGGTTCAAGGGTTCAAGGGTCCAAGGGTTCGATGGTTCAAGGGTTCGATGGTTCGAGGGGACGAAGGGCAACAGCAGTAGAATCGCATTATGGGAACACGCGAGGCGGCGACGAGTGAAATCCGGGCGGGGGTCGGGTGGTATGTGCACCTGCCGTTTTGCACGACCAAGTGCGGGTACTGCGATTTCTATTCGCTGCCGACGCTGCCGCATCTGGTGGATGATCTGGTTCGGGCGTTGGCACGAGAGATGGACGAGCGCGATCCGCGGCGGCCGGTGGAGACGATTTTCGTCGGGGGCGGGACGCCGACGGTGCTCCCGGCTGCGGCATTGGAGGCGATTCTCCGGGGTATCGGCGGGCATACCGGGGCGGTGGGGGAGTCCACGGTCGAGGCGAACCCGTCCAGCACGGACGAGTTGAAGCTGGAGTTGCTTCGGCGCTGCGGCGTGAATCGGGTGTCGTTCGGGGCGCAGTCGTTTCGAGAGGAAGAGCTGCGCATTCTGGAACGGATTCACGACCCCGTGCATATCTTCGAATCCATCGCGGCGGCACGGCGTGCGGGATTCGACAACATCAATCTGGATTTGATCTATGGCATTCCGGGGCAGACGTTGGGTGCATGGCGAGAGACGCTTCGGAAGGCGATCGACGTCGGCACGGAGCATCTGTCGTGTTATGCGCTGATGTATGAGCCGGGAACGTCGCTGACGAAGTTGCGCGTGCAGGGACGGATTGCGGCGTGTGATGAGAACATCGAAGCGGACATGTTCGAGGCGACGATTGACGAGTTGACCGGCGCCGGTTTTGAGCATTATGAGATCAGTAACTTCGCGCGGCCCGGGCGTCGCTGCGCGGCGAACATGCTCTACTGGGAGAATCGCGAGTATCTCGGTGTTGGTCCGTCGGCGGTGTCGTATCTTGATGGTCTGCGGAGAAAGAACATCGCGGACGTGCGGCGATACGTCGATGGCATGTTGCGCGGGACGGAGTCGATTGTGTTGGAGGAGGAGCGGCTGGATGATACGCGGCGCCTTGGCGAGACGGCGATTCAGATGCTGCGGCTGACGGATGGAATTGACTTTAGACGCTTCGCTTCGCTCACCGGTGCGGATGCTGCGAAAGTGTTTTCATCGAAAATGGATTATTTCGAGAGCCTAGGGCTGGCGCGACGCGACGCTCGAGGGTTTCGGCTGACGCGACGCGGTTTGTTGGTGTCGAATCGTGTGATGGAAGAGTTCCTTGGGGCTGCGGTCGCGCCGTAAGCGACCTCACTCGCTCACGAGTTTTTTTGCTGTCCGCATTCCACCAAATTACCATCGGGATCAAGCAACATGAAGTCCCGCTCGCCCCAGGGTTTGACGCTCGGCGGGCCTTCGGTCGGGATGCCGAGTCGCTCGAATTCGGCGAAGGTCGCATCGAGATCGGGGCAGTCGATCTCCACGTGGAATTTGCGCTTCTGATCGGCGATCAATCCAAGCCGGCCATTACCGATTCGCAGGAGTGCGAAGATTCCGGACATGTGAAACATCACGGATGCGCCGGGGAATTGCTTGTAGAAGGCGAGTGAGCGATCCACATCAGCGACGTGCAGGGTAATGCCCGCGAGGTTCAGATTCACTGTGATATTCCTTTCCTGTGAAGCGCTGGTTACGTCAGCCGCTTTGCTTCGGCACTGGTCTTGATCAGTCTTGCAAGTCGACGATCGCGCGTTTCGTCCTGTTTGGCCTGCATGACCCACCAGAGCATGAGCTTGCGATAGCCCGGCGGTTGGGCCTCGAAGAAGGTCCACGCTTTTTTATTCTTCTTGAACGCGGCGAGGCGCGTCGTGTCGAGTTTGCCTTCGCGTTTCGACGTGGTGTAGCCGGGGTGATGGGGATCACGGCGGGCGGCGAAGATGGCGCGGCCTGCGTCGGTCATCTTTCCGGCGGCCTCCAATTCACCCATGAGGCGGATGTTGATCGCACTCCAACGGCTGGTCTTCCGGCGCGGCGTGAAGCGGATCGTGTAGGACTCGTGGTTGTGCGAGCGACGGACGCCGTCGATCCAGCCGAAGCAGAGGGCTTCGGCGACGGATTCGGGCCAGGTGATGCTGGGCTTACCGGAATCCTTGCGGTGGAAGCCGACGACGAGTTCGGCGGCCTTGGCATGGTTCTTTTGCAACCACTTGCGAAAGGCATCCGGCGTCGGAAAGAAGGTTGGGGCGGTGGGCATCGCGAGATTCTAACGCGCCGGAGAGCCGATCAGTCGAGGCGCAGGAGGACTTCTTCAACGACATCGCCCCCGGTGATCGCGGCGGCCCGGTCGCGGCCGAACTCGACGAAGCCGCACTTGATCAACACGCGAATCGAGGCGACGTTGTGAACGGCGACGTGGGCGATGAGCGGGCGGTGTGGCTCATAGGCGATGAACTGCGCGACCGCCCGGCTGGCGATGCCCTTGCCCCAGTGTCGTTGGCCCAGCCAATAGCCGATGAGGCGTTCGCCTTCCCGGGTGAAGCCGCAGACGTAACCGGCCAGTTGCCCGTCGTGCAGAATGGCCTTGGTGATTGCCTCGGTATTAACGATCACGCCGGCCCAGTGGCGATTGAAATCCTCCCGGCTTCGTGGGGGAAAGGCCGCCATGCGGATCGAGTCGGCGTCCATGTGATAGTCGAAGAGCGTATCGACGTCGTCGGCGACGACGCTGCGAAGAATCACGGAGTCGGCGTGTGCGGTCGACATGGGTGTCTCAAGGCGGCGTGATTACTCGTCGGGGAATTGTGCCGGCGTCACGCCGATTTCAATGATACTGCATGCGAGGATGGGCTCGAGTCCAAGTCGTTTGGCTTCGGCGACGAGTTCTTCGCTCTCCGCGCCGGGATTGACGTAGAACTCGGCGGGCTTGGCAGCGGCGATGTCGGGTAAAGCTCTCACGCCGACGGCCGGCGGCAGGTAGAGCGTGACGCGCTCGACGGGGCCGGGTAGGTCTTTCATCGAGGGGTAGGACTTCAGCCCCTCGATTTCGCCGCCCTTGGGGTTGATGGGGAAGACGGTCCAGCCTTGTCGAAGATAGGCGCGGACGGCCTTGTTGCTGTATTTGGATCGGTCTGCTGAAGCGCCGATGACGGCGACGGTTTTGGTGGTGCTCATTGGATTGCTTCAATCTGCTCGTAGAGCTTCATAGTTGATCGCCTTTCTTCGTATGAATTCGGAATCATACTAATTCGTACACTCCGTTAGGAAATGCGCTTGGTTACAATAGCGCCTATGGGCCGATCATATCATCGCTTGCGGCGGCTCGGAAAGTGGGCAGGCGCAGTCGCTTGCCTCCTTACTTTTGCGGCATGGGCGTTAACGGCACCCCTTTTCGTAAGGCATATGTATGTTCCGATTATTGCTCAACCACTGAGCTACTACGAGATTCGGTGGGGAGTCTTCGATTTTCACGCGTCGATATTTGGCCGCACACCCAATCCAATAATAAAGCCAGAATGGCATAGTCAACTAAAGTCCTTAGATGTGTGGGCTGATTGGACAAATCTCTCGGCCTATGGGATCCAACTTCCCAGAGTTTCAATTTCGAGTTCAAACGGGTACATTCGCGTAAGTGGCCGAATTCCCCTTCCGTTTCTACTCCTAGTCTTCGCCATCCCAACCGCGTTGCTCTGGTATCGTGATCATGGATCTCAGCGAGGCTGTTGTCGCATATGCGACTACAACCTCACCGGCAACACGAGTGGGGTCTGCCCGGAGTGTGGGACGCCAATCTCCTTAAAGGGAAAGAAATTGTCCGCTAGTCATTGACCCGTTGCGGAATATACCAATGCCGCCTGGATATCCTTGGCGGTAAGTCGCGGATAAGCATCGAGCAAGTCCGCTTCGGTCGCACCTTCGTTCAGCTTCCGTACGATCAGCTCCACTGGTACGCGCGTGCCGCGAATAACGGGTTTGCCAAGCATGACGCGCGGGTTGATTTCGACTCGTGAGCGGACGGCCATGTGACGCGACTCCTGTCTGGGGCAATCGACTACTCCTATTAGTCTAGCACAATCCGGCGCGCCAAATCGGCCGCCGATTTTGATTGCCCCCATCGGCCTCAACCCCTTACCCTTCCCCTCATTCACCCATGAAACGCGTCGTCCTTCTTTCTTACCACGTCTATGCCTCCAAGCGGCGGGCGGGGTTTCATGGGCTGGCCGATGCGTATCACGCGGCCGGGTGGGATGTCACGTTTGTCACCGTCGCGCTTAGCGGGTTGTCGCGGCTGCGCGGGGATTTTCGGCTGGCGTTTCTGAAGGATCATCCGGCCAATCGTGTTGAGCGCGTGCATCCGCGGCTGAGCAGTTTCATTTGGTACACCGCGTGGCATCCGGCGAATCTGCGGCTGGGATTGCTGAACGCGCTGAGCCGGCCCATCTTCGCGCGCTATGGCGAGCAGCCGTTGGGGGAGTTGGAGCCGGTGGTCGCTGCGGCTGATCTGGTGATCTTCGAAAGCACGCCGGGGATTCTGCTGTTTGACCGGTGCAAGCGTCTCGCCCCCAAGGCGCGGTTCGTGTATCGCGTGTCGGATGATCTGCGCTATCTGAAGAATCATCCGCTGGTGATTGAGGCGGAGGATCGCGTTGCGCCGGCGTTCGACGTGGTGAGTGTGCCATGCGAGTACATCCTGCGGCGATTCGGTCATCTGCCAAATGCCCGGCTGCATTACCACGGCATCCGCAAACCGACGTTCGACACGCCGTGCGACAGCCCTTATCGCAAGGGCAGCGTGAATGCGGTCTTCGTGGGCAATTCGTTTTTTGATGCCGACTTTCTCGCGCGGGCGGCGCGGCTCATGCCCGAGTGGCGGTTTCACGTGTTTGGTGCGATCGATGATCTGCCGTCGGCGGAGAACATCATTCCCTATGGCGAGTGCGCGTTCGCCGAGACGGTGCCGTACATCGTCCATGCCGACGTGGGGCTGCAGAATCGCACCTATCGGCCGGGGAGCGAGTCGCTGACGGACAGCCTGAAGGTGATCCAGTACACGTACTGCCGGTTGCCGATCGTGGTGCCGGAGTTTCTTCGCTGTGGGCGGAACAATTTTTTCTATTACAAGCCCGGCGACGATGCGAGCGTTCGGCAGGCGTTGTCCGACGCGAAGTCAATGAATCGAGCGACGATTTCGCGGGATGCGATCCGATCTTGGGAGGAGTTGGCAGCTGAATTGGCGGGGTAGGGTCCGCTGTGCGGACCATTGAACACAGGATTGGTCCGCACAGCGGACCCTACGTGGTGCGCGTTGAATCGGGGGTGCCCGCCGGCGCGATGGGCGGGCGCGGGTTGCTCTTGCGATAGTCCATGAAGAACGTCACGCGCTCCATGATTTCGGGGGCGACGAGGCTGGAGAGCATTCGCTTGGCCTCGGCGATGCCGGTGCGGCGGCTGACGTGGTGCAGCAGGATGTGCTCGTTGGTGAGCTTCATGAGGATTCGTGCTGCATCGCGCACGTGCAGGTGATATCCGTCGCGGGCGCGGCGAATGTGATCCGGCTCGAAGAAAGTGCACTCCATGATGATGACCTTCGCCTGACGCACGATATCGAGATCGAGCCACGCGCCTTCGGCCGTGTCACCGCAGTAGGCGACGAGCGGCACTTCGACCTGATGCTCGATGGTGGTTCCCTGCTTCTTGAGTGCGACCAGTTCCGGGCCGGTCAGCGTCGCATATTCCTGCTTCAACTTGTGGCGCACGTCGACGATGGAGAAGCCCAGCGCGGCGACGCGGTGGTTCACATCGAAGGCCTTGGCGACGAGGCCGCGGCGAATCTCGAAGCTGTCGCCCGCCGCCATGCCGACGACCTTGTGCGGCGACAGGTGCCCTTCGATCTTCGTCCAGACATGCATCAACTCCTTGATGGGTTGGACCAGTGCGTGCGGGCAGATGACCGTGCCGGCGGCGTTGTCGATGAAGTTTCGTTGGCTGAAGTAGTAAGCCAGCCCGGCCGAGTGGTCCATGTGGCCGTGGGTGAGGAAGACGTTGTCGATGCTGATGATTTCCTGCGGGGCGCGGCCGACGTCGAAACAGACGTTCAGCTCCGGCGCAGCGATGACGGTCTCCTCGCCGGCGACGCTGTAGCCGCGGAGGAGGATGTCGGCGAGACGGTGTTCAACGAGTCGGGCGGCCAAAAGATGCTCCAAGCGCGCGGTAGTGAAACGCGAGGAGTATAACTGCCCGGCGTCGGTCGGCTTATTTGGTCTTCTTCGCGGGCGCTTTTTTCGCGGCGGGCTTGGACTTTGTGACCGGTGCGTCGGAGGTTCGCGTCTTTACGACGTTGCCCGCGGCTGAGTCGGCGGTGCCGACGCCGTTCTCCGCGTTCGACGGCATTTCACCCTCGGTCTCGCCGGCCGGTGCGCCGCCTGCGGCCAGATTGCCGCCTTGTGTCGCGTCGTTCTGCGTGACAGTCTGTCCGGGCTTCATGCCTTCCTTCAGGAAGAGGTAATAAAGCCGGCCTTCGCTATAGGTGAAGCCCGCCATCTTGCCGGCCTCGTCGCCGACGCCCATGTAGATGTCGGTGCGGCCCGGCGCACGGATGGCTGCGCCTCGGTCCTGATCGAGGACGAACTGGCGGAAGGTTCGCATGGATTCGCCGGGCTTCTCCGGGATGCGCGTGTCGGTGAAGGCGAGACAGCCGCGGGGGAAGATTTCCTTATCCGTTGCGATGCTGTGGTATTGCGTGACGCGCTCGGCGAGACAGCCATAGGGCCCGCCCTTGGATTCCTGGAAGAAGACGTAGCGTTTGTTCTGATAGAGGTACTGATCGAGTTCGTCGGGGTGTTCCTGGAAGTAGCGGATCATGGTGTCGAGCGAGAGTTTGAATCGCTCGATCTTGCCATCTTTGATCATCTGTCGGCCGATGGGGGTGTAGTCGTGGCCGTTGTGACCGGCGTAGCCGATTTCGTAAAGCGTGTTATCCGGTAGTCGGATGAAGCCCGAGCCTTGGACGGTGAAGACGTAGGCCTGGAAGCGATCGCCGAGCCATGCGATTTCATTTCCGGCGAGCAGGCCGCCTTGTTCGATTTCCTGGCGCGTCTTCCACGGGCCGCCGACGGGGTTGCCTTCTTCGTCCTTCTTCATGTCGGCGGGAAGTTTGTACATCGGCACGTTGAACTTCTCGCTCGGCTCGCGCGCGCCGTCGAAGATTGGAGAGTAGTAACCGGTGAAGAGGACCGTGCCGACGTCGTCGCAGCCGACGGACATGTAGACGTCGTAGTCGCGGCGGATTAACTCATCGAGGGCCTCGGGGCTGTTGGCCTCGTCGAGGGTGATGAGGAACGCCTGCAGCGAGGTGAGGGCGCGTTCATGCGTGATAGGCCCGAGCGGGTAATACTTCTTGCTCGACGGCTTGTTCAGGTAGTGAATGCTGTTGACGATGGATTGGCGAAGGTCGGTGCCCTTGGCCTTGTACCAGCCGTCGCCGAACTTGGGGTATTGACCCGGCTCGATCTTCTTCAGGGCGAATTGGCCGTAGGGGAGTTGGCGGTCGTAGTCTTTTTCGATGTTCGCCAACGGCATGGGCTGGTCGGGCTTCTTACAGCCGACGAGCGTAAGGGCGGCGAAAGTAAAACAGATAATTCGAGGCAACAGGCGCGACATGTATCCGACTCCTTTCGGGGGTCTGGGCAGGAGTCCGTCCTCCCCATGAAAACGGGCTTACTGTAACGAAATCCCCCCAAGGCTGGCAAGGGAGAATGGGCCGCGGAGTCGAATCACTTCGAGTTGCCGGCCGTCGACGCGGCGGGGGGTGTATAGGACAAGGCGGCCTCCAGGACCGGGTCTCGGCCGGTGAGGACATCATCGATGGTCGTGTCGATGAGCACATCGGGGGTGACGGTCTGCGCGCCGCCGGGTTGTAGTTCAAAGTATTTCGTGGAATACATGAGGGTCAGGCGCGAGTGCGGCAGGGTGAGCGGTTTGATCTCGCCGTAGCCGTTGGGGCTGCCGCCGGTGGGTTCGCCGATGAGGACGGCGTGGTAGCGATTGCGGAGTTGGACGGCGTTCATCATGGCGGAGGAGAAGGTGCCGCGGCCGATGAGGACGAGGATGCGGCCGGGCTTGAGGAGTTCCGGTCGCCACGCGATGTGCCCGTAGATGACGTCGATGACCATGGAGTTTCCGCCGCCGTTGCGGCGCAGGTCGATAATGAGACGCCACGGTACGGGCTTGATGGGTTGCGAGGTTGGAATCTGTCGGAACATCTCGGCGGCGAGTTTGCGAAATGCGCCGAAGCCATTGCAGGTGTTGTAGGCGAGGTACATGGCCTTGCCGCGATCGTCGACCTTGAGGATTTTGTACCAGTAAGGTTCACCCGGTCGCTGCTCAGCGAGCGGGATTGTCTCGGCGGCGTGGACCCAGCGAAGCTCGACACCGGTGGGCGTGGGCGACAGAGTCGCGCGCGACTCGGTTCCCTTGTCATCGACGAATGTGAACTCGGCCGTGTCGATTTGGTTGATGATGCCGCAGGCGTGGAGCATCTCCGGACAGCGCAGCGCGACCGGCACGCGGCGGCGCGACTGCATTTCGTTCTCGGCCGCGAACAGCTCGGCGAGTCGCTTCGCGGCGTCGTCGATCGGCGTCTTGCCGACGCGGGTGAGTCGCATACCGAGAATGGCCGAGTGTGAACGCGTGGTGCGCGTCACGTAATATCCATCCTTGAGCCATTCGACCGTGATCGGCAGGGATCGAAAGTCGCCGACCTGAGAATAATTCTGCGCCTGCGTGTGGCCGTCACCGACCATGGCGATGAGTCGCAGGATGCCGACGACGATTTCATGATTGGCCAGCCGGGGGATTTCGTCGCGCAGTTTTGCGGCGGCCGTTTCGAAATCGGCCCGCGTGCATTTGAAGAACGCGTTCTTGTGTCGACGCGGCAGTTCGCGGGCGAGGTAATCGATGTCCTCGCGCCATGCGTCCGCGAGCGAGGGCTTTGGTGCAGCTGCATGAGGCGCAGCGCAGCCGGCCAGGACGACATAGAAAAGACCGATGGAACAAAGACGACGAGCCATGCGTTAACTCCCGGTGCGAAATAGTAAACTATGCAAGCATGCCGTGCGTTAGCCACGGGCGCAGGAGCCGGTAGAGTAGGTGGGGTCGGTTGCGGAGGTTGACAATGGCCAAGGTCTTCCTGGTTCACTGGAAAGAGTCGGAGCTGCCCGAGCGCGTGGCGCGGCTGAAGAAGGTCGGTCATCGGGTGACGACGCATTGTTCGCAGACCACGGACGGGCTGCGCGTGGTGAAGGCCGATCCGCCGGATGCGATCATTATTGATCTGTCGCGATTGCCGTCGCATGGCCGGGCGGTGGGGTTTGCGTATCGCCAATCAAAAGCCACCCGGAGCATCCCGCTCATCTTCGTCGAGGGCGCGGCGGAGAAGGTCAAGCGGATCATGGAGGATATGCCGGATGCGACGTACACGATGTGGGATGAAATAGCCGTCGCGATGAAGCGTGCGATGACAAAGCGGCCTGCGGATTTCGTCGTGCCGAAGAGCACGAGCGGTTATTCGGGGACGCCGTTGCCAAAGAAGCTCGGCGTCGACAAGGCCGAAACGGTCGCGCTCCTCGACGCTCCGAAGGGATTTGAGACGCAGATCGCCGCCGGCAATTCGCGGACGGAGATTCGCCGCGGAGCGCGCGGCACGGCCGACCTCGTGATCTGGTTTGTAAAAACCGAGGCTAAGTTTCGCGCTGGATTAAAAAAAGCGAAGCAAACGATGGCGGACGGCGGGGGGCTTTGGATTGCCTGGCCGAAGAAGGCGTCGGGGGTCGTGTCGGATCTGTCGGAAGGCGTCATCCGGACGGCGGCGCTGGCGAACGGGATTGTGGATTACAAGGTTTGTGCGATTGATGCGACGTGGTCGGGGTTGAAATTTGCACGGAGCAAGAAGCCCCGATTGCGGCCCGCCTCTTAGCGCGATCTTAACGATCTAAACAATTCATCTTAATAGTCGACCGGTAGCATCCTTACAAAGTCCATGGGAGGTTCCGCAGAGTTGCGGCCTTATCAACATCTAGGAGGAGACAACGAAGTGATTAAGCAAACAGCTGTCGGGTTTTCGGTGGTTTTTGCCCTTGCCGCTTCGGCAAGCGCGGGACAAATTCGAATCACGGAATATATGTATTCAGGGTTGGCAGGGGAGTTTGTCGAGCTGACCAACGTTGGTGTCACCCCGGTCGATATGACCGGCTGGAGCTATGACGACTCCGATCAGATTCCCGGTGCCCAGGACCTGAGCGCATTCGGAATTGTCGATCCCGGCGAGTCCGTTGTCTTTACAGAGGCCGATGCAACGGCTTTTTCAACGGCATGGTCGCTGATCGGTGTTTCGGTCATCGGCGGCGTCACCAACAATCTCAGCCGCAATGACGAAATCAACATCTACGACAACTTGAGCGCCTTGGTGGATCGCCTGACCTTTGGCGACCAGACATTTGTCGGATCGATTCGAACGCAAAACAAGAGCGGCAATCCAACCACGCCGGCCGCACTGGGTGCGAATGACCCGTTTCAGTGGACGCTTGCCGTGAATGCCGACACGTATGGTTCGTACGTCGCGACGGGAGGTGACATTGGAAACCCGGGTCACTATGTTCCCGAGCCGACGACCGGCCTTCTCATGCTGCTCGGTGTGGCCACGATGATCCGACGCCGCTAGACGCGTTCTCTTTCTCCAACAGGCAACGCCCGTCCGTGCATCGTTTTGATTCACGGACGGGCGTTTATGTTTCGAGCCTCAGTTCAAATTCCGCGTTGCGATGGTCATGGCGAACATGCTGGGCCGTTGAGTGCTGCCGTCGCCATCGCGCCGATGTCCGCGCTGTTGACGAATCCGTCGTTGTTCACGTCGGCGCACTGGCAGCCCGGCGTCGGCGGTCCGCCGTTGGCGGCGAGGAAGCAGGTGATGAACTGGCGGATGTCGTTTCCGCGAACCGTCGTGTCACCGTTGATGTCGCCGCGACAGTTGCAAATGCAATTCGTCGGAACTTCAATCACTGCGTAGAACGGGCCGCCGCCGTGGGCATCGTTCCATCCGCCGGTGACCGCGTCATTCATGTGGACGTAGTCTTCGTTGCCGAGGTTGTTGGGTTCGCCGGCACTCCAGGATGTGTAACCGACCGGGCTGCCGTCCGCCCAAACGAAGGTGTTCTCGACGGCGGCGTCACTCAGGCCGATCCAAACATTCTTTGGCTGTCCACCATAATTGGCGAAGGTGGCGCGGACGAACTCGTTTTCGGCCGCGTCGTCGATGGTGACGAGATCGCCGCCAAGCGATTCGGCCTTTAGCTGCCCCTCGATCCAGGTTCCGGGCTGCGTGATGTAGTACTGATGGCAGTTGGCGGGGTTGATGATTGGGCCCGCCAGGATGGCCGGCAGCGGAACGGTCGTGACCTCAATCACGCCGCGATAGAGTCCGGCAAAGCAGTCGGTTTCGTCTCGCCACGTGCCTTCCGAAAGCATGATGCTGAAATCTTGCCCGGTTCCGAAACCATCGTCGGGTTGGCCCATTTCCCAGTTGGTATATGTCACGGCTTGTCCGCTCGTCCATGCAAACGTGCCCTCCGTGGTGGCATCGGTGAAACCGATGGACACAGCGGTGCCTTCTGCAAACTTGGCTCGCACCCACTCGTTCTCGGCTGCGTCGTTGATGGTGACCAGGTGGCCGCCCTTTGCGACGCCAAGCTGCTCAAGCGCCGTCCACGGACCTTGCGTGGTGTGGTAGTACCAGTGGCTGTTGGCTGGGTTTTGGAAGGGGCCTTCGTAGATGTCGACCGCAATGAGTATGGCGAGCAGGTCGTAATCGCCTGAGCTGCCACTTTCGCCGCCAACACGGACGTAATAGGTATGGCCTGCTGTCACGCAGAAGTAAACTTGCGCATCCTGCCCGCAGGTGTCCAAATCGCAAGCGACTTGGTTTGCAGGCGTCATGGGGCAGCCATCATGCACGGAGATCACCGTGTTGAAGTTAGAGAAGCTGCAGGTGTTGATCAGCGCGAATCCGCCCTGCGATGGCGTGTACGAGTAGATCTTCGCCGGAGACGGGCCCGCACACGGCGATCCGTCGCAGGCCGGTGCACCGAGCGTCGAGTCGGTGAAGAACGCGTTCTCCGACAACACTTGGGCATTCTGGCAGTCGCAGGCACCTGAACAATCGGAGGTCATGCAATTGCTTCCGTCGCCTTTGTACACGCCGTTGAAGTGTTCGCAGGCGATCTGGGCGATGCCGTCCACGCATGAATTGCCCGGCTGGCAGCAGGCGCCGAACGGCGGCGGATCGTCAAAGCAACTGACGTCGAAACATGATGTGCCCTGTCCAAACCAGGTACCGCTTTGCATAGCGCAGTCCGTTTCAGACATCGTGAGACACTCGTTCATAATGCAGCACGCACCCAACGGAGGCAGTGAGCAGGGGAATGGTGCGCACGACGTGCCCGAACCGTGAAAGGTGCCGCCGTTGCCCGTGCAATCCAGTTCATCCGTGACGTAGCATCCGCCAAACGGATCGCAGCAGGCCCCACGGCAGGAGTCGGGAACGCAGGGGAGGTCCACGCCGAGAAACGTCCCTCCTTGCACGAGGCAATTCGAGAATGCCAGGTTTTCACAATTGCCGGAAATGCAACAAGCGCCTTCGCACGCGGCACTGCCGCAATCACTGCCGTCTCCGCTGTAGAACCCATTGTTACTTACGAGGCAATCGTAGGCGGTCGTTTCGAGGCACCCTTTGGCCATGCAGCAGGCGCCCGTCGGAAGTAAATTCGTTGTCTCGTCGAAATTCCAGGACAGGATGTCGTGGTCGTCCGTGGCAGCGCCGGTCCCCGCGGTGAACCCGACCCAGGCGTCGCCGTTTCCGTCGAGGATGTCGTCACCGTTGATATTCTGTAAGTTGACCGAAATGGCGATCAGCGGAGCGGGCAGGTTGTCGAGGAACACCAGCAAGACGCCCGGCCGATAGCGCACCGTCACGGTGTGAGGATTGCCGTCACGAAAGTTGATCGGTGAAAAGACCTGCCGCAGGGAAAATTGATCTTCGGAGGAATTGAAATCCGTCCCGCGCGACTGCACGCTGATGTGATTTGGAAATTCCGGAAAGAATCCGAATGTGTCGAATTCAATGGCCAGACTGCTGTCGATACCTCCGTAGCCAAGATCGCTCCCGCCGCCGCCCAGTGCGGTGCTGCTGGAATTCTGGATGACAAAGGCAAGCCCATCGCCTCCGCTTCCGCCGACGATTATGAACTGAAACGTCGTGTCGAACCCGTCGGAGAGGTGTTGCTTGGATGCGGTGTACCACGCCGAGCCGGCTTGGCCCTCCGCCGCGGGCACCACGCGCAGCACCCAGGCCGCCTGGGTCGCGTTGCCGTTGAGCGTCAGGTCCGCCACACTGCTGAAGTCGGGATAGTTAAAATCCGCCTTGGCCGGACCGGCTGACCCGAGCGCTAGAACGCACACTGCCAAGGCTGAAATTCCACGTTGTCGAATCGATGGCTTCATAAAGAATCTCCCTCACATGGGGCCGTAGTGCCCCCGCGTGTCCAGAATTCTGCGTATCCTGCCCGCAGGACATAGGCGCCGCTATCCTAAGTCTCGAAGAAACCCGCGATTTTGTTGCGGAATTTGTCGCCTCCGTGGGACCGACTGACGCGACGAAACGGAACCGAACGGCTAAACTACCTATTTTCATGCCCTCAGGAGCATATTTCATGTCCGCCACCATGACCCAGCCCGCAGCCCGTTCGGCCTTTACGAAGGTCCAATTGTTCGTCAAAGGCCGACTTACCGACTCCAAAGCCACCCGCCACGGTCCCGTTTTTAACCCCTCGACCGGCGAACAAATCGGCGAAGTGCCGTTCTGCTCCGCCGAGGAGACCGCGAGCATCATCCAGTGTGCCCATGACGCGTTCCCTGCGTGGAGGGACACACCCGTGGTCGAACGCGCCCGCGTGATGTTCCGGCTGGTCAACTTGTTGGAGAAGAATGCCGACAGCCTCGCTCGCACTGTTTCGCTGGAACATGGCAAGACGCTTGCTGAGTCGGTCGGCTCCGTCCGCCGTGGGATTGAGATGGTCGAGTTCGCCTGCGGCATCCCCACGCTCAGCATGGGTGAGACGATGCACAACATCGCGCAGGATGTCGATTGCGAGACGTACGCGCATCCGCTCGGTGTCTGCGTCGGCATCACACCGTACAACTTTCCATTGATGGTGCCGTTGTGGATGTTCCCGATTGCGATTACCTGCGGCAATACGTTCGTGCTGAAGCCGAGCGAGAAGGTGCCGCTTTCGGCGATGAAATTGGCCGAGCTTTGCGCTGAGGCCGGTCTGCCGCCGGGGGTGCTCAATGTGGTGCATGGCGACAAGGAGTGCGTCGATGTGCTGTTGCGGCATCCACTGGTGCAGGCCGTCAGCTTTGTCGGCAGCACGCCGATTGCGAAGTACATCTACGAGACGGCGACTCAGCACGGCAAACGCTGTCAGGCCAATGGCGGCGCGAAGAATCACATCCTCGTGATGCCCGATGCGGATATGGACAAGACCGTCGCCGCGCTGCAGACCAGCGCGTTCGGCTGCGCGGGGCAGCGGTGCATGGCGGGCAGTCTGGCCGTCGCGATTGGCAAGGCGGCTGACCCACTCGTGAATGCCCTCGTGGCCAGCACGAACAAGATGAAGGTCGGCCGGACTGATGTGCAGAGCGACGCCGACATGGGCCCGGTGACGACCAAGCCGCACCTGGAGACGCTGTTGGCGAATATTGAAAAGGGCGCGAAGGAGGGCGCGAAGCTGGCTTGCGATGGTCGCGGCGTGAAGGTGCCGGATGCGCCGAACGGCTTTTACCTCGGCCCGACGATTTTTGATCATGTCGAGCCGGGAATGCACGTTAGCAAGACCGAGCTGTTCGGCCCGGTGCTGAGCGTTTCACGCGTGAAAGACCTCGACGAGGCAATCGCCCTGACCAACGGCAGCATGTACGGCAACGGCGCGGTGATCTACACCCGCGACGGCCACGCGGCCCGCGAGTTCAAGCATCGAGCCGGCGCGGGCATGATCGGCATCAATGTCGGCGTCCCCGCGCCGATGGCCATGTTCCCCTTCACCGGGGCCAAAGGCAGCTTCTTCGGCGACCTGCACATCCAGGGTCGGGAGGGGATCCAGTTCTACACGCAGCACAAGATGATCCTGTCGCGCTGGCACGCGGCGGGCAGCGGACCGGGGGCGGGGGAGTTTGTGACGACGCGGGGGTGATATAATGCGGCGGTCACATCAATTGGAGCTGCTCCGATGGTTCGACGAACTACGAATGACCTTCGGTCAAACCCGGTGGTCGATGATCAATTTCTCAATGAAGTTGTTCGCAGGATCCTTTCAGTCGGATCGCCGAGACGCATCGTCTTATTTGGGTCCCATGCGCGGGGGGAGGCGCATGATTCGAGCGATTTGGATCTGATGATCATCGAAGATCGTTGCGATCAGCCGCCTCAGCATCGAGCGACGAATTATCGCATGGCGTTGACGGGCGTGCATCCAGCCAAAGACATCGTGGTTTATGATGTGGACGAAGTGCGCGAATGGGCCGGCGTCGCACAGGCATTTGTCACCACGGCGCTTCGCGAAGGGCGAATGTTGTATGAAAAGCCCTAGCGACCTGGTAAAGGGCTGGATCGCGAAGGCCGAAAGCGATCTTGTATCCGCGAGGACGCTTCTCGCAGGACCCGGCCCTTATGACGGCGCGTGCTTTCATTGCCAACAGGCAGCTGAGAAGCTGATGAAGGGCTTTCTGGCAAGTCGTGAGCAGGCTTTCCCCTTTACTCATAACCTCGATGAGCTTGCCAGGCTGTGTGATGACCTTGAGCCATCGTTGAACCTGTCAAGGGCGGACATCATTGGCCTTACGGATTTCGCGGTTCGCCTGAGATATGACAACGACTTCTGGCCGACGCACGAGGACGCAACGGCGGCAATGCGCCTGGCGGAGGAGGTCTACCGAATAGTGTTGAATGTGATGGGGCAATGAACATCGGTGGTCGCAACTCACCATCAGCGCATGAAGCACGCGGCGGGCCTCGGGCCGCAGGCCGGGGGGTGTTTATGGCGACGCGCGGGTAGTGAACGCGCTCACTGCAGTTCATCGCCCGCTCGACGGAGCAAGACGACGCCGAGCAAGAAGGGCATGATAAACGGCACCGCCGGGATTCCGACGATCAGACCCGGACTCGTGTACCACGGCGCCGAAAGCGCTTTTGGATCAGGGAACTGAAGTCCGCGAATCAAGAGGAACAAGAACGCAACGAGGTTCAAGGTGCCATAGATTCGCGTCGCCCCGCGTCCCAGCCATTGGACATGGCCCATCGAGACGGCGAACGCAGACGTCGCCAGATAGGTCAGTGCCCCGCCAAGGAACAGCATGAGATCGAGCGCCTCATTCAAAGAGGCTATCCCTTCGGGCACACGGCCGGTGTGCTCCTTCGCGAAATTCGCGCCGAACATGAACGTGCCCCACACCAGGTAGATCGGTCCGGCGAGTACGATCGCTGCGAATCCAAGCGTCGCAAAATGGCGTTCGCCCGTTTCGCTCAGCGTCGCCTTGAGCATGATGAACCCGACTACAATGGCGATCGTCGCACCGATCAATACGAGGTAGCGCATTTGATTCTCTGCCGCCGTCGCTTCCCACGGTGGGCCGAGGCCCGGCCACAGTAGCGCCATCATCGCAAAGGGGCTCATCAGTAATAGGCTGGCGGAGGCGAGCATTCGTTTTGTTTGAGCCGGGTGCCTGATGGCTCGTGCGCCCAAGGTCCATGCGGCGAGCGAGATCACAACAATTTGAAACGCGCCGACGAGGTGATAAACGCCGGCGGTTCGTAATGGTCGAATTGCCACGATGGCGCCTACGAGCCATGGAGTCGCACAAAGGAATGCGTATGCCATTCGTCGTTTCTTGAGTGATGGAGGCATCGTATACCTTGTCCCTTAATGCGAATTGAAAAGTATACCAATATTGCCGGAGTGCACAGATCGTTGTTGCAGACCGAATGGACCTCGGTTTGCTTTTGAATTGTATTGTCCAACGTGACGTGATAGAAAGCCCGACGATGCCCCCGCTCTTTGCCATCCACGAAACCTGCCTCTACGCCGACGACCTCGCTGCGATGGAGAGGTTCTACTCCGCCGTCCTCGGGCTGCGGAAAGTCAGCGAGATGGCGACGCGCGGGTTGACGCTTCGCGTGGATGCGAAAAGCGTTCTGCTGATCTTCAATCCGAATGAAACGAGGCAGCCGCATGCGCAGGTGCCGGCGCACGGGGCGATCGGTGCCGGCCACTGTGCATTCTCCATTCCGCCCGACTCGCTCGATGAGTGGCGTGCCCATCTTTCAGGACACAATGTTCCGATTGAGCGCGACGTCAGTTGGGAATCCGGCGCAATTTCACTCTACTTCCGCGATCCCGCCGGAAACTCCGTCGAACTTATCGCCGGCGAACTATGGCCGGCGTGATGATGTTCGTAAGAAAAGAACGAGACCGATCCCGTCGAAACGGAACCGGCCTCGCGTTATCAACTCAGCATTACGGGCAACGCCCAACGGCGTCGCATTATTGTTTGCCCGGCCAATAGACCAAATCCTTGTCCGTGTTGGATCCACGGTTCATCGGATCGAGGATTGACTCGCGCGATCCGCCGTCGTCAGTCAGGTTGTGACCGACGCTGTAGAGCATGAACGACCCGTCGGCCGCCGGCACATATTTGAACAGCATTCCGCTGAATATGTCCGTCGGCAGTTCACACAGATACTTCGGCGTGATTTCGGCGAGTCGGGCCGGCATCGACTGATGCTCGGCGTTGTAACCGAGCAGGCCGACGATGGTTCGCGTGGCGAGCACCGACTGCCGTGTTTCACGGATCGTCATGTCGACTCGAGAAAACACCGGGAACAACAGGTGAATCACGGCAAACCGTTTGGATTCGGCGGCATCGTTTGCCAGTTTCGTGATGATCGCGTCAGCCTCGGCGCGCCGGGAATCGTAGAGCGGCAACGACAGAAATTCGACGACGTGATCGAGGGTTTCGTGGTATTTCGCCACTGTGTCATGCCGGTCTGCGTGGACGGCCGCGATGGCAATCGCGCCGGCTTCGGATGTCTGTTCGGCATTTGCGGTCCCAAAGCCTGCAATTTTCGAGAATTGCGAGGGGATGAGTCGTCCATTGCCGTTGCCGTCGTCCGTGAACAGGTATTGCACGACATCGTTAAAAAAGAATTCCTCCGCCTTAAGATGCGGTTGGATGGGATCCAACGACGCGGTCATGACATGGCTGTTCCGGATCGTGGTGAGCATCGCGGGTGTAATTCGATCGCGCATTGCGTACAGCGTGGACTGCATTTCCTGCGTGGCAAGACGAATCATGGCCGCGCCTACCAACTGCTCGATAAGTGTGCGCCCGGACATCAGGTGCAACCCCAGTTGATGGATCACGTCGAGCGAAATCCATGCCTGCGTGAACTCGCCATTGGCTATGTGCTCCCTTGCGTTTTGCGTCAGAAACCGCCCGACGTTGCGCACGTCCGTCAAATGTGGGAGGAGCATTCCAATCGTGGGTGGTACGAGTGGATCGACGGATTCCGTCGTATTGGTTGGTTGCTTCATGATCTCACTGCGTCGCTGCAGATAGTCCCCACCCTCCTTGCCATAAACATAGCCCCAGTAGGGCTTTGCGGCGGCGTCAACCAATCGCGGAACAAACGGGCGCAGCCTGGCAATGTCCGCGGCGATGCCGGGCCAGGTTGCGTCACCGGGCTTGGCCGATTGCAGCGTGGAATCGCTGAAGGTATTAACCGTCGGAAGCATGTCGAAAATAACTTCGCGCAGCAGCGGCCACGCGCGTTCCTCCGCCGGCAGTTTCTGAACTGGTTCATTGATCTTCGCCACGTAATCCACCGTCGGGTTCGGCTTGCCAAATGTGACATACGCCACGTAGCCCGCCCCGGCGCATAGCGTCACGCCGCAGACGGCCACAACGCTTACGAGTGCTTTCCAAATCATCGGTCTTCCTCGTTTCTTGCCGCGGCGTATCAATTGCGCCGCGAGTTGGGGGTCTCCAAAATCATCGCGCAAATGCGCGATCGACTCGCTCAAACTCAGTCCCTCGCCGGTCAGCTCGATCAGCCCCTCCCGAAAGTGACTCTCCAGTTCGGCCTTCACGTCGCGGCGTTCGGACGGCCAAAGACGAGTCTTGCGCACGACTCGATTGACCAAGTCCTTCAGCGCGTCGGGAAGCCCTTCGCCGAATGAGTCGGGATTCAGAAATGGGGCCGTCGTGCTCATGCCAATGTCCACGCGAGGCCGGGAGTCATTCGCTCGATCACGAGCCGGCCCATGCCGCGAACCAGCGCTTCCCATTGGAGGAGATCGCGATCCAGTCGCTTCACGCCTTCGTCGGTCAGGCGGTAGTACTTCCGATCGCGACCGCTTTCGCCGGATTGCCACTCACTCTTGACCAGCCCCTGCGCCTCGAGGTTGTACAACAGGGGGTACAGCGTGCTTTGGCCGAGCTTGAGGACGCCGTCCGACTTCTTGGCCACTTCGGCGACAAGTTCGTAGCCGTACATGGCCCGCCGCCGGAGCAGTTTCATCACGGCCAAGGGCAAGACGCCTTTGAGAAGTTCTCGTTCGATCTGCATGGGTGACTCCTATACTATGTATCACATAGTATGCAGTGCATAGTCTGTAAAGTCAACCATTGCGTGCGGGATTTTGTTCCCAATTTTCTCGTGTTATCTAAGTTGTTGTAGGTAAGCGAGTTATGCGTGTATTACGAAACTGCCGGAGCCACGTCTTCAATCGTGAATTCGGCCGGAGAGGCCTCGTCGAGCGCCACGGTGACCTTTTCCCCCGGCTTCTTGCCAAGGAGCGATCGGGCGAACGGGCTGTGATACGAATACACATGATTCGCCAGGTCGGATTCGTCGTACCCGAGAATCGTAATCGGAACCGATGCCCCGCCGACAACCGGTTTGATGACGACGCGGTGACCGATGCTCACGTAGTCCGATGGAATCTCGTGACTCTCCAGGATCTTTGCCATGGAAATTTCGCGGTTTAATTTCGCCACGCGCGCCCGAAGCAGATCGCGCTCCTCGAGTGCGAATTTGTACTCCGAGTTTTCGCTGAGGTCGCCGTGAGCGGCTGCCTCGCCGATGGCCTTGGCATTCTCGCGCATCTTCACGTTCACGATTTCAGCGAGTTCGTCCTCCTTGGTCTTGAGACCCGCCGACGTGAAGTAGAGCACCGAGTCGTCGTCCCACAGCGCCACCTTGGCCCGCGCGTAAAGGTGCGGGAACTTGTTTCGCAGGATCCAGTTCATGTCTTCCTGCAAACTGGGGCCGAGACCATCCGCACGTTCCACAAGCCGTCGAATCGTCTGCGCCATCGAGTCTTCAAGGCCGTTAATGCACTCGCGGAATCGGGCGTAGTCCTTGTGCGCAAGGCCGGTTCGGACCTTGGCTCGCATCTCGTTAACCGAGTGTCCTGCCGCCTTGCCCGTCGACGCTCGTGCCGGGCCGACCAGGGTCATGATCACATTGAACAATTCAATCTGCCCCGGAAGCTGCAAATCCGTTTCGCAGTCAGGTCCCCGCCAGAGCCACATCAGCGCGTCGGTGTAGCGACCGCCATCATCCATGGCCTCCCGTGCGATCAGAGGCAACAAGTCGCCGCGGCCGGCCTTTTCAACCCTTTTTGCGAGGGCGTCGCACTGACTGGCCGGCGCATGGAGAATGAGCTTGGCCAGATGCTCAGCCCAATTCTGCGGAAACGCCTGCTCGACGCAGGCGATGGCCAGCGACCACAAACGAATATCCGGAATCTGGGCCACCATCGGCACCGGGTCTTTGGATTCACCGAGCATTTTTAATGCCATGCCGTGTGCGTCGGTCGAAACGGGCAATCCATCGGCGCCCACGCGTTCAATGACCAGCGCCGTGGCAAAGGCCTGGGCCGGTTCCTTGTGTTTGATAAAGCGATTCAGCGAGTCGACAAGGGTTTTTTGAACACGATTCAAATACGTCGTATCCGGCTCTTTCTTCTGGGTCTTGGTGTCGCGGAGGTAGGTTTCGAGAATCTCCAGCCACTCGCGCGGTGTCGTCGCCTTGGAGAAAGCGCCCCACGATTCCTGCTCCAGCGACTGCCCCACCGGATCGTAAATAAGAAACACCGGCGAACGCCCTTCAATCCGCAGGTTGGGCGATTTTTTTAGTTCGCCGCGGAGCTTGGTCCACCAGTCCGCCCATTTTTCCGTTGGAATGTACCGCGGGCACAGCAGTAGCTTGATGTTCTCGCGAATCATCTTGTTCTGATGGCCGCTGAGAATGCCGATGGCCAGGGTCACGGGGTCGTCCGTGGCCAACTGTGATATTCGCGCCGGATTCAACTGTTGCAGCACACGGAAATCGTTCTGGTCCGCAACGTCAAATTCGTCGACCAGTTTGGCCAGCGTATAGGTCTGCTCGCGGCGACCCTGCTTGACCACGATCTCATCCGTGGTGAGGTCCATTTCCACGATTTGGGCGGCCACGTCCTCGGTGCGATGCACGAGGCAGGCGCCTTGTTTCAATTCCAACCCCACGTCGAGGAATCGAAGGGCCCGTCGAACCGACTTCCCCGCCTTCAATCCCGAACGCTCAATCCACGAATCCAGATCGGCCCGATCGGTGTGCGTTTTTTTATAAAGCTCCAGAATCTCTTCGCGAAGTTGGTCGCCGTCGGTCAGGTGAACCAGAAGTTCCCGGCCGACGCCGAGGGCCTCGGTCGCCGCGCGGTTTTCCTTGAGTTGTGCCAGCCAGGCCCAGCCCAGGGTGTCGGCTAATGGGGCATTCCCCGCCTTCACCAGTGTGTCGATCACGGGGAGCAGGTGCCCCGGGTTCGCATCCGGCTGTTCCACGGCCGACATCCATTGCTTTTCAAGATCGGCCCAGTTTTTGGCTTTTGCGAGCGTCAGTAGCGAGTCGTAGTTCATGCCGTTTCCGTATCCCCTTGGGAAAGCCCTGTAGTATCCCGCCTTTTGGTCGGTTTGTCGAGTCGGCGGGGCAGCGGTTCTAATGCCGCATTGTGGACCACCAATCCGGGGAAATCACAAAGGTCGCCGCCGGCGGGTGGTGGCAGTCCATCCGCACATGGGGCGAGATGGTCAAATTTTCGCACTCCGTTTTCGCGCTGCCCTTTGCACTCGTCGCGACGTTTCTGGCCGGGTCGCGTCGTACCGGCGGGTTACCCTCAATCGGGCAGGTCGGCCTCATCGTCGTGTGCATGGTCGCGGCGCGAAGCTTCGCCATGACCATTAACCGAATCGTCGACGCCGCCATCGACGCAAGAAACCCGCGCACGGCGATGCGCCCCATTCCGGCGGGTCGTATTTCGCGCGGGCGTGCCGTGTACTTCGCGATTGCGTTTGCCGGGCTGTTTCTGGTCGGCTGCTTCGGATTTCAGCGCTGGTTTCAGAATCCGTGGCCGGCGTGGCTCGGGTTGCCCACGCTCGCGGCGCTTGCGGCGTACTCCTATTGCAAGCGGTTCACGTCGCTCGCGCACTTCGTCCTCGGCGGCGTCATCGGCTTTGCTCCGCTTGCGGCGTGGATCGCAATTCACCCAGAGTCACTGGGTCTGCCCGGAGCGCTGCTCACCGCGGCCGTCATGATGTGGATCGCCGGGTTTGATTTGATTTACGCCTGCCAGGATGTGGCCGTTGATCGCGCTGACCATCTGTTTTCCATTCCGTCGCGCATGGGAGTCCCCTTCGCTCTGAGGCTTTCCCGCGTATGCCATGTCGTGACCGTTGCGAGCCTCATCGCGCTTGGCCGTGTCGAACATGTTGGATGGCTTTATTGGACGGGCGTGGCCGTTACCACGCTCTTGCTGATCGTCGAACAGACGATGGTGAAGCCGACGGATTTGTCGCGCGTGACGTTGGCCTTCTTCACGATGAACGGCGTGGTGAGTCTCGTCTTCGCCGGCGCGGCCATCGGTGATTTGCTGCTGCGCCGCTGATTACCCGCCCAAGACGCGATCGAGGTGTTCGAGCACGAGGTGAATCACAAGCAAATGTGCCTCCTGCACGTGTGCCGACTCCGCGCCCGGCAGGGTGAAGGCAAGATCGCACAAGACCTCGGCGGCACTTCCCGGTGGGCCGAGAAGCCCGATCGTCGTCATTCCGCGCGAGCGTGCCTCCTGCAACGCGAGCAGCACATTCCTGCTCCTGCCGCTGGTCGTTAGCGCAACCAATGCGTCGCCTTTGCGTCCCAGCCCCTGCACCTGGCGCGAAAAGACGTTCTCAAAGCCGAAGTCATTGGAGATGCAGGTCATGGCCGTCGGGTCCGACACGAGGCACACGGCGGCCAAAGGCGGTCGATCCTTTGAGAATCGCCCGATCATTTCTTCCGAGAGGTGCAACGCTTCGGCGGCCGATCCGCCGTTACCGCAGGTGAGCACCTTGCCACCACCGCGAAGCGTCGCTTCGATCCGTTCGGCAATTCGATCAATCACCGGCAGGGCGGCACGCACGGATTGCATTGCAGCGAGGTGACGCTCAAACGACGCGGCGGCGCCGACGGTTGAAGCGGTGGAGTGGTCGGGTTTTTCGGGCATGACGTGCGATGATGCCCCCGTCGGCCGGAGCGGTCAACTCGTGTCGCGGCGGGCGCGAATGACGCGTGGGGGGCGCACGAAAAAGGCGGCGGTCCGCTTATCGCGAACCGCCGCCTCGTATTAATAACAATCCGGCCCAGTGGGGTTATGGAACCAGGCAGGCATCCGAGCGCGAACCAAGCAGACACATGGTCGACGTCGGAATTGCCGAACCGGCATCCATGAATGAGGTACCGGCTCCACCGGAATCCGTGTGGACCGTGTAAATGTTGTCGCGACCGCGCGAGCCGGGAATGGCCGGGTCTTTATTTCCGGCATACCCGACGTCCGGCGACTTGCTGAATTCGACGTGCGAATCGCTGAAGAGCACGTTTTCGCCTTCGCGACCGGTGTGGTTGTAGCTATTGCCCTTGCTGGCGCTTTGTCGATCCGAAACAAAGTCGGCGACATTCGTCTGGCCGACGCTGCCACGGAGGTACGGGTTCGCATCCGCAACCAACGGGAAGAGACCCTGGGTCGTAGTTCCGATCGGCCGCATGTTGACGGTCGATGGCGGATACTGCATCTGATAGGCGTAGCTCAGGTTCTCCTTGCGGGAGAAGTCGAAATACACCGTGGTGTCCTGCGAAGGATCGCCCTGGTCCGTCGTGCTGGGGCAGATCCACTGCTTCGGCGTGCTGTTGAGGTCCTTGATGACCTTCCACATGTCGACCGTGACGTAGGGGTTCTGGCCGGGGGCCGTGAAGTCCGGCTGGCTTCGGCGCTGGGTCTCGTTGGGCAGTCCGACCCAACCGCCGCCAAGGAACAGGCTCATGCCGCCGTTGGCCGGGAAGGGCGTGTACTGGCACGGGAAGATGTCACCGTCCTGGGCGTAGATGTAGAACGCCTGGCCGATGCCGCGCATGTTCGAAGAGCACACCGTGCGTTTCGACAATTCGCGGGCACGCGAGAGGGCCGGCAGCAGGATCGAGATCAGCAGGGCGATGATCGCGATAACCACCAGCAGTTCGATGAGGGTGAAGGCTTTCAGTTTTTTCAATACGGCACTCACAGTCACTTCTCCTTATGGCAATTGCTTACTTCTGGTTCTCCAGGCCGTTGGCACGCCGATGTCAGCCTAGTACAGGGTTAATTGATAAGAGCGTTCACCGCGATCCAACGTCCGCGGTTGTCGGGCCGAACCCCGACGGGGCCAACTCCTCAAAACCAGCGCGCAGTCCGCAATGACCGAAAGGCTGCGCGAATCGTCTTGCTCGATCACGCTCATCGACATGGATGAGACGCGTCGGGCGGAATTCCATCGTCCTTTGAGGACACTCGATCCAATTCAAACGCCCGTGGTGATTAGGCAAGGCGTCTGACCGGCGATGGTGCCGGCTCACGAATCGCGGACCGAATATCGTTGCAGGGTTGTCGTGACCAAGGCGTGGGCTTGCGTGAGGATAATTCGAGTCGCTGTGTGCGACCCGCGGGAATGATTACACGTTGGTATGATAGCTTTGGTAAGCCGACCTTTGGTACTCCATTATCAGTCAGAGCACAGACCCTGTCCCATGCTCCTACCACTTATATGATATCACATTTCCGAGGGCTGTCAAGATTATTCGGACGACCTAACAAGGGTTCGACCCCGGCGGGGGGTCGCGGATACCGAGTATCCGGAATCATCCCAACGCCCGAAAAATGGCGAACAGGCCCGGGCCACTTGGCTAACCCGCTCCAAAATCCGAGAATGACAGGCTCGGTCTTAAAAACTCCCTAAGGCGGAAAGTCACGCAATGCCACAGCCCCTCGATACCCCTCCCGGCGACCTTCGAACGCGACTCGCAGCCGTTGGTCAGGACCATGTTTTTCATTTCTGGCCCTCACTCTCCACCGGGCAACGGGCCGAACTGGTGGCCGACCTCCAATCCCTCAACCTGGCCGCGCTGCCGGACCATGCGCGCATCGCGGCGAAGGGCAGCGCGGCGCATGTCGCGGGGCGCATCGAGCCGGCTACGGTCATCCGGGCCAACGAGATTTCGACGAAAGCCGTGGAGCGCGGGCGGGAGCTGCTGGCGAAGGGTCGCGTGGCGGCGTTCACCGTGGCGGGGGGGCAGGGCACGCGGCTCGGCTTCGACGGGCCAAAGGGCGCGTTCCGCATTTCGCCGGTTAAAAACAAATCGCTGTTTCAACTCTTCGCGGAGTCGATCGTCGCGACGGATCGTCGGTATGGCTGCTCGACGCGCTGGTACATCATGACCAGCCCGGCCAACGATGGGGAGACTCAAGGTTACTTTCGCGAGCACCGCTTTTTTGACCTTCCGTCGGAGCGTGTGAGATTTTTTCAACAGGGCGTGATGCCGGCGTTTGATCGAGATGGGAGGATTCTTCTTGATGAGCCGCATCGCATCGCGCTCTCGCCCGATGGGCATGGTGGATCGCTTCTCGCGTTGGCTCGCACCGGAATGCTCGCCGACATGGCAACGCATGGCGTCGAGCACATCAGCTATTTTCAGGTGGATAACCCGCTGGTCTATTGCCTCGACCCTGCGTTCATCGGGCTTCACGATCTGCACCAATCCGAGATGTCCAGCAAGACGCTGCCCAAGGCGGACGATCTGGAGCGCGTCGGCAATTTCGTCATGGCCGACGGGCGGCTGGCGATTATTGAGTACTCCGACCTGCCCGAAACGCTGGCGCGGGCGAAAAACCCCGACGGCTCGCGCAAGTTCGACGCCGGCAACATCGCCGTGCACCTCCTGACGCGCGCGTTCGCGGAGCGCCTCACCCGCGATGCCGCGGCCTTCGCGCTCCCGTGGCATCGGGCGGAAAAGAAGGTGCCGCACGTCGACCTTGCGACCGGGAAACGCGTGGAGCCGACACAGCCGAACGGGATCAAGCTGGAGTCGTTCGTGTTTGATGCGCTGCCGTTGGCGGAGCGGGCCATTCTGGTGGAGACGAGCCGCGCCGAGGAGTTCAGCCCGGTGAAGAACGCGACCGGTGTGGATTCCGTCGACACGGCCCGCCGCGACATGAGCCGCCGGGCGGCGCGATGGATGGAGTCCGCCGGCATCACGATCCCGCGCACCGCGGCGGGGGAGCCGGCTGGAGTCTTTGAGATTAGTCCGCTCGTGGCGTTGGATGCGGAGGAGTTTCGCCGCCGCGCGACAGTTCGTCGGGCCATCGTTCCGGGGGATTCCGTCTATCTGGATTAGGGCGTCGTCCGATTGCGGCACCGACTTTCAGTCGGTGAATTCCATGTGGCACCGGTTTCCCAACCGGTGATTGCCGTAGGTTCCGCTGTGCGGACCAAGTTCCTCAAGGCTCAACCGCCCAGCATGGCATTTGCGAACGCCTGAATGTCGGCGGCGTCGGCCTTGCCGTCGGCGTTTAGGTCGGCCCACTTGCAACCCGGCCCGGCGGCGTCGTAGTCGGGGCCGAGGAGGCAGTCGACGAAGTAGTAGAGGTCGGTGTCGTCGATGGTGCCGTTGTTGTTGAAGTCGCCGCTGTGCTCCTGTGGGATGACGCCGTAGCGGACGTAGTCCCAGATGTTGATACTGGGGGTGTTCCACATGTTGGCCCCCCAGATGATCCTTGCGGAAGCAGTAGGAAAAACTGCAACTGGAATCCCAGCATCAATTAGGGCCCCATCCAAGTACACAGCGTACTGAGTGCTCTCCATGCATTCGACTCGATATGTATGCGGCAGGTCGAGAGCAATCGGGAAATCAATAATTGGTACCGAGTTGCCTCTCCAAAACTGCACCAAGTCACGAGTGATTGTAAAGTGATAAGTGGCAGCGCCGCCTACGCTATTTATCACAGATCCACCGGTCCCAGGAATCTCACTATTTGGTGCCGAACTGGAACATCGCCATTGCACGAAGAAACGAGGTGCGCCGGCGAATTCAGGAATGTTTCGTCGATAGGCGTCCTGCTCGCCGCCAGGGGTTGGAGCCCAAACTCCGAGATCGACATCTATCATTAGGCTGTTTTCGATCAGTGTCCGCGTCGCATCAAAAGTCCCGACACGCGTCCAGGGCGGGGTGCACGATTCTGGAAATTGATCAATTCCTTCAAAGGCAATCACTTGCGCCTGTGCAACCGGAATGGACAGGGTCGTCATTATCAGCAACGCCCAGCCGACGGTCCCGATAGATGGAAGTGTGCGATTGCGCATGGGCGGCCCCATGTCAATTATTTTAACGGGGGAATAGGTCGTTTTTCAACGGTGCGGGTCTCGCCTACCCGTGACGCGATCATCCAGCGTCGAATCACCCTGCCCATGGAATTCGCCTGCAAACGGTGTTGAGACTGAGCAATTTCGTAGCCGCCGGGGATGCTCCGTCGCCTCGTTCTGGGCTTTATGTCGGGGGTGTGCCCTGGCAACGGGATTGCGCCCGTTGCTACGATCCGCCGCCTCATCCGGGGCTGGGAACAAATTGGTGGAGCGGTCCTCCGTGCTCGCTTTTCACCGGCGGGAGGCGGGCAGGGACGCCCGCCCCGCTGAGAGATTCTCAGGCTCATCCGGCACTGGAAAGGTCTGCATCGTTTTGCACAGCCCAGGGCGACGGTGCTCCATCTAACGTCACCGGTGTCCGCGATCGCGTCGTTCTCTTTCCACGTCCTAATTGGCGCAATTCCTGCGCCGGGCGCGTCCGACATCACTAGGTCCGCGCAATTCCTGCCTGTTTCCTCCGGAATGTGGGGCTGAGAAAAACTCCACTCCCGTGTCCTACCGATATCCGATTATCAGCACTGTGGCGATGGGTCCGCCGATCATTCGCCGTGCGCTGAATCCTATGAATCAGTATTGCCATTACGGTTTGCACACTCCGCCGTTGTTTCTTATGTTGAAAATGACCCTCGCCGATTGCAATGCTGGCAATGAGGCGAGTGTCGCCTCTCCCGTGTCGACGCGGCGCTGTGCCGGTCGGTTCGGGAATGCTGGGAAGACGCCTGATGGTCACCGGCGAGAGGTCGGGGGATGGGGCCACGATTGGGTCGTACGTGCGGCGAAGGCTGCCGTACGCCGCCGCTGCCTTTGGAGCAATGCGGCGAATCCATCACTCCCTCTGAACATGTTGATGTTTCCCGTCGCGCGGGTTTCCGGCCCTGAGCCGGTCGCTGCGTGGCGGAATGCAGTTAGTCGTTCGACGGTAAGGACGCTGTCGATGGCCGCTCGTCCCGCGGTGGGAGGGGCGGTCGTGAGGTTCGGCGGTCGGCATGATGCCGTCAGCCGCATAGGGAAGAAGCGGACCGCGTCCGTACCCTGCAAGAAAAGGAGACTGTGTGATGAAGGCCTTTATCAAGAACGTCAAGTCGTTTCTGCGAGACGAAGAAGGCGCCACGGCGACGGAATATGCCGTCATGCTGGCGCTCATCATCGTGATTGCCCTTGGTGCGATCAGCGCGCTGGGCACGAAGGTCAGCTCGACCTTCGCGAACGTCACTTCGAAGCTGCCGTAATTGAGGCAAAGCACGAAGCGAATTTCTGGAAAGATTCGTTGGTGCGGGCGCTGGCCTCTGCACCTGAAGGAGAAAGAAGCCATGAAGCATTGGATCAACAAGCTGAATTCGTTTCTTCGGGACGAGGAAGGCGCCACAGCGACAGAGTATGCGGTCATGCTCGCGTTGATCATCGTGATCGCGCTGGGCGCGATCAGCGCTCTGGGCACCAAGGTGTCCTCGACCTTTTCCGACGTGACCTCGAAGCTGCCGTAACCACGGCGGGATTTGACATGGTTACGACGTAACAGACGGTTCTCACGCGGGCGGGCGGAGCCAATCTCCGCCCGCATCGCGTGAGAAATTCCATGAGCGGGCGGGTTGGCCCGGGAATTGTGAGAGTTTGTCATGCTTTCGTTGACGTATTCGAACCTGATGCCGGCGACGCTCGTTCTCGGCGCGATCCTCGCGTCCTGGAACGACTATCGCCGTCACCGTGTGCCGAATTGGCTCAACGCCGCCCTGCTCACCACGGGCCTCATCGCCCAGTGCGCGCTGCCGGGTGGTCACGGCGCCGCGTTCGCCCTGTCGGGCTTCGCGGTCGGTCTTGCGCCGCTCATGCTGATGTGGTGCATGAAGGCGATGGGGGCCGGCGATGTGAAGTTCATGGCGGCCATTGGCGTCTGGCTCGGTCCGCAACAAACGCTGAACGCCCTGGTGGTCGGCGGCCTGCTTGGCGGTGTCATGGCGATGGCGCTGATTGCCGCGCGGCGGGACTGGCGCGTCGCCACGGCCAACCTCGGCGTGATGATGACAAAAATGACAAGCGTAAAGACTGCCTTCGGCGAGTTCGGCTCCGTAGCGAGCATGGCACCGTCGGGGCAGGTCCTTCCGTATGCGATCCCGCTCAGTATCGGGACGCTGATGGTTGTGTTCACTAACTTCTTTGGATGGTGGGAAGCACTATGAAACGAAACCGAAAAACCAGTCGTATGCTCCGTCGCGGTAGCGCCGTCGTCGAAACCGCCGTCGTCGCTCCGCTGATGCTCCTGGCCATGTTCGGCATTCTCGAACTGGGCCAGGCCTACAACACCAAGCAGACCGTGACGCTGGCCGCCCGCGAAGGCTGCCGCGCCGCCGCACTGCCGGGCGCCACGTTCAGCGATGCCAAGGCGGCAGCCGACGCGTCGATGACGATGGCGGGGTTCAGCGGCCACACGGTCGAGAGCAACATCAGCTCCTTGTCCAGCACCGACACGCAAGTCTGGGTCAAGGTGAGCATTCCGTTTAACCGCGCGACCTACACCGGCACCATGATGGGCGGCGGGTCGTACACGATTTCGTCCACGACCACGATGCGCCGGGAAGGCATTGAGTCAACCAGCGGCGGCGGCGGTTCGGGCATTGCGCCGACTCCGTAAGGACGATGCGATCGTCTCCGTGCGCCGGACCCAAAGTTCGGCGTGTTTAGTGAAAGGTGCGACCGAGAGATGAAACCAAAAACCATCATCCCGCTGATCATCGGGCTTGGCGTCGGCTTCTTCGCCGTCAAGATGGGCCTCGACATGGTTCAGCGCGCCAAAGGCGCGCAGGGCGGCGAGGTCGACGTATTGATCAGCGGCAAGCAGATTGAGGTCGCATCCAAGATTACTGAGCAGATGCTCTCGGTGAAAAGGGTGCCGCAGGCCCTCGTGCCGAGCGATGCCTTCACGAAGTCGAAGGAACTCGTCGGTCGCGTCACGGCGATGACCGTCGCGCCCGGCGTGCCGATCACCCAGGCGATGCTCGCTCCACCGGGAAGCGAACCCGGGCTTCGCGCCATTATCCCGAGCGGAATGCGCGCCGTGTCGGTGAGCGTCAACGAAGAAACGGCCGTCGCCGGTTTCATCATGCCCGGTTGCCGGGTGGATGTGTCGGCGGTGGGCCGCGATCAGACGCCGGCAAAGTTGATACTCTCGGATGTCGAAGTCGGCGCGGTGGGGCAGTCGCTCAGTCGCGTCGGTGAAGATGGCAAGACCGTGCGCATGGAGAAATCCGTGACGCTCTTCCTGAAACCAGAGGAAGTTCAGATTCTTCATGCCTTCGGCGGCAGCGGGCGCATCCGCCTCGCGCTTCGGGGCGCCGGCCGTGATCCCGCCGAGCCGGCCTGGATCAAGGCGCTCAAGGCGTCCCTGGAGCAGAAGGCTCACGAAACGCCCAAAGAGAAAAAGGCCAAGACCGGCTCGGCGCACGTCGTCGATGTCGTGCGCGGCCAGGAATATCAGAAGCTCGTATTTGATTCGAACGGAAACATGCGGCGAGTCGCCAGTGAGGGCATCTCCGCCGCGTTGAATGAGGCCAATTCGGCCCAGGCACAACCGCCCAACCAACGCACGGAGGTTCACGAATGATTATGCCCATGGATGGACGAAATTCGGGCGATGCCTGCTCCCGAGTGGGACGGGTCTCCCGCCGGTCGACCGGGCGGCTATGGATGAGCTGCGCCGCGGCCTTTTGTGCTTTGAATGTCGGCGCCGCGATGGTGCTGGGTGGTCCGAACGCCGAGACGCTGGGGACGGCGCGCGTGTTGGCGAATACTGCATTCGCGATTCAAGATTGTGATGAGCCGGTCGTAGATGAACCGTGCGACGAAGCCTCACCTGTTCAGGCGAATCGTCCGCTTTCATTGACCGACACGGCGCCGGAAGCGGAACCAACGCCGGCGTATGCGCACACCACGGACCAGGTCGTCGAACACGCCCTCGCCATGGCGGGAAATCCGCAGGTCAAGCTTGCATCCAATGAGGATCCTCCCGCCGGCGGCGACAACGTGCGCCCTGATGATCCGTTGATCGAATCCATTCAGTCTCGCGGCCAATCGTCGGACCAACTGGTCGTGGCGCGAAACTCATCCGCCGTGTTGAATTTGAAGTCGAAGGTCGACGGTGTTGAAATTGCCGACCCGACGATCGCCGACGTGCTGATCACGTCGCCGACCCGCGTGATCGTGACGGGCAAGGCGTTTGGCACGACGCAGCTTGTGCTCCGGGTCGGCAGCACGCAGCGCTCCATCGCGATCGCGGTGGAACTCGACCTGCGGGTGCTGCAGAACTTCATCAAGTCGATCGCCCCGACGGCGGAAGTGACGCTGCGCAGCGTGAACGGTACGGTCATTCTCTCGGGAACCGCACCCGACACCGAAACCGCCGAGCGCATCGCCGAATTGGCGGCACTGGCCCAGGGCGGCGAAGTGCGGAATCAACTCTCGGTCGCCGGCGTGCAGCAGACCATGCTTCGCGTCGTGGTCGCCGAAGTGAACAAGACGGCCCTGCGCGAATTGGGCGTGAACTGGGCCATGGGCGGCGCCGACTGGACTCGCAATTTTTTCTTTGCGAACAACATCAACCAGATCAACCCGACGGTCTTTTCCAGCTCGGGCCTGCCCAACGTACTGGCACCGAATAGTGCCGGCGGCCAGATGCTCTATTCCGTCGCCGGCGTCGGCAATGGTCCGGCCACGAACGTCACGTTTGGCTTTCCCAAGGGCGAGTTCCAGGTGTTCATGAACGCCCTTCGTGAGAATCAGTTGGCCCGTGTGCTTGCGGAGCCGAATCTCGTCGCGATCAGCGGCCAGACGGCGACGTTTTTGGCAGGCGGCGAAGTGCCGATCCCGGTGACCCAGGGCGGCGCCACGGCCGGCTCGATCACCATCGAATACAAGGAGTTCGGCGTTCGACTTGCCTTCACTCCGACGGTCGCCGCCGGGCAGATCATTCGGCTGCACGTCATGAGCGAAGTGAGCGACGCGATCCCCGGTCCTGCGTTGGCCGGCGGTCTGCCGATCTTCACGTTCACGACGCGACGTGTTGAGTCCACGATCGAATGCGGCAATGGCCAGACGTTTGCGCTCGCCGGATTGCTCCGCGAGCAGGTTCGCAGCGTCGCCGACAAGATTCCGGGACTGGGCGATCTGCCGGTCATCGGTGCGCTGTTTAGCTCCGTGAGTTTTCAAAAAGACGATACGGAATTGATCGTGTTGGTGACGCCACAGTTGGTCGAACCGCTTGAGCCCAATCAGGTCGGCCCGCCGCCGGGCGCGCTGATGCGTGAACCGAATGATTATGAATTGTTTTTAGAGGGCAAGCTCGAGGGCGTTCCGCAAACCGCCCCCGATTACGAAGGCGTGCCCCGCGAGAACGTTCCGGTCGCCACGACGCCGCAGCAGTGGAATCGCGATTGGGCTAGTTCCCAGATCGCGTTGCGCGGTCCGTTTGGAATGGCCGAGAGTGACGAGAACTAACGACATCGGCGTCCGGCAGGCCCAGCGCCCCGGATCAGTGCCGATGAGAAGCCGTCCGCCGATGTAGGAGGCGACGGTCCATTGGTTGACATCCTGGAATCCGCCCTCGGCGCCGCGGCCTCAATGTGTGTGGGGGTCGCCGACCGGGGTCTAACGCACCGGGCGGCATTCGCCCGGGGCAATTCCATTGGTGTTTTTTTTCGGAGGGTGTGTTATGTTCGTGAAGAAGCATCGCAGTCGTTTCGGCCTGCGCCGTGCCACCATTATGACTCAGACGGTGGTCTTCGGCAGCATGGTCGGTGTCGGCGTGGCCGCGTTGGCCGTCGATACGGGTCTCATGTTCACGGCCAAATCGGAGTTGCAGAACGCGGCCGACGCCGCCGCGCTCGCCGCGGCCTCGCAGCTCGGCGCGTCCGGCAACGTGTCGGCGGCCGCGTTGGCGGAGGCGGCTTCGCTGGCCGGCGCCAATAAGATCGCCGGATCGAGCGGTCAGATGATCGGCACGGACATGGTGCTCGGTCATGCGACCTACGACAGCTCGACCGGTAAGTACACGTTTAACGCGAACACCACGCCCCACGACGCCGTGCAGATCACGCTTCGTCGCGATCAAAACGTCACGGACGGCCCCGTGTCGCTGGCCTTCGGCAAGTTGGTCGGTGTTCAGGGCGCGAAGATGACGGCGTCGGCCACGGCCATTGTGGTACCGCGCGATATCGCGGTCGTCGTGGACCTTTCCGGCTCCATGAACGACGACAGCGAATTCCGCCATTACAAAAACTATTCGTCTGAAACCGGCACGGGTGATCGCCCCGGTGTGAAGATCAACATTGAAGACGTTTGGCGATCACTCTCCTGCGCCAAGGGAAACAATGGCGTTGGCAACGGTATCGACCCAGCTCCTCCCGGAAACCCGAGCAACTACAACGATCAACCGGGCACCGGTCCTGGTTCGCCAAACAGCCAGGGCGGCAATCCGAGTCCGGGCGCCAGTCCGACGGGTCCGGGCGGCACCTGCGGCGGTCCGCGCTGGGGTTGGATGACGGGCTGGGGCAATGCCATCGTCCTTGGTTCCTACACGCCGGTGGGGGATCCGGGGCTTTATTACATCCCGAAAAGTTCAACCTGTTCGGATGCGGACGTCACGACGAATCTGACTGAGGCCGGCTACTCGTCGGCCGAGCGTTCGGCGTTGCTGTCCGGCTCGAACGACTCGTCGACCACCTACTACCGAAATCGCGTCAAGGTTTTGTTGGGACTTGCCGGTTGGCGCAGCAAGAAATCCGGCGGCAAGTACAACGGCGGCCCCGGAAACGGTGACAACAAGGTGGACAGCAACGAGGTCTACCAGCAGGTCGCATTCCCGTATCCCGGCGGTAGCTGGGATGGATATATCGATTACATGACCAACACGTCGGAGATGCGCAACACCGACGGCGATTTCCGGTATCGCTATGGGCTTAAGACGCTGACCAACTACTTCCTTGAAAAACTGAACAACAAGGACAGTTGCGCGGACTTGAATAATGCGCCAGAAATGCCGCTGAAGTCCGTCAAGGATGCGGTGCAGACGCTGGTTACCACGATTAACGAATTGCAGTCCGACGACCACATGTCGCTGGAAATCTTTGCGACGACCGGAAGGCACGAGGTCGACCTGAAGACTCCTGGCCCGGGTGAATCTCTTTCTTCCGTTCTCCAGGTCATTCCCAGTACGCTGAATCAGCGTCAGGCCGGTCACTACGACAGCACCACCAACGCCGGCGGCGGCCTCGACAAGGCCATCACCGAGTTGATGAGTTCGCGGGCCAGAAGCTCTGCGAAGAAGTGCATCTTCTTCCTGTCAGACGGCAAGCCCAATGTGGATCAGAACAACACCTACGTCGGCAACAGCGCCGCTTCGGCGGTTGCGTGGGGCGTCGATCGCGCCACGTATGCTGCCGAGCACGGTATGGTGGTTTACACGGTCGGCGTCGGCAACGATGCCAACGACGGCTTCCTCCAGCAGCTCGCTGAAATCGGTGGCGGTGAATACTTCTTCGCCGATAACGCCCCTGATCCGGCGACGGGCCAACCGATGTACGTGGCCCAGTTGCAGCAAATCTTCCAGACGCTCGGCGGCAAACGCCCCGTGCGCCTGATCAAGTAACTACTTTTCGGACCGCGCAGGGGCGCGTCCCGAGAATGACACGGCCGCCGCGGTCGATCCGACATGGGTCGATCGCGGCGGTTGTCTGTTACCAAAGTGCGCGATCACGGTGGCCGATAAGACGACGGGTGTCTTTCGCGCGGCGTCGTATTCCGCGGCGTGAGTCGCCCCACGTGTCCGGTCCTGCCCGGGGGAGATTGCCGTTTCGGCATCATCTATGGCTCAGCCGCTTCGGGTCATTTTGTTCACCGCCAACGCCGACGCCGCGCCCGAATTGCGCCGCGCGGTCACGTCGCTGCCGAATGTCCGAATCGTTGCCGAGCTCGACGAACCGAGCCTTATCGGCCAGGCCGTGTCGCAATTCCACTGTGAGTTGATTGTCGCGGACATCGATCCCTCGGCGCATGTCGTGCTGGAGTGTCTGCGCCAGCTTCGCGAAACGTCTCCGCATTTGCCTGTCTTCGCACTCAGCAAGCACACCGAAGGCGATGTCGTGCTCAAGGCCATGAAGGCCGGCGTGCGCGAGTATCTGGTGAAGCCGCTCAACCTCGAGGAATATCAACAGGCCGTCTCAGCCCTGGCCGAAATCACGCCAAAATCCAAACAGCCGGGCAAGCTGGTCTCCATCATCGGCAGCAGCGGCGGTGTCGGCTGCACCACGCTCGCGACAAATCTCGCCGTGGAGTTGGCCGAAATGGTCGGCAGCGCCGGCCGCGTCGCCCTGGTCGATCTCGATTTTCGATTCGGCCACGTCGCCACGCTGCTCGACGTGCATGGGCAATACACCGTCGCCGATCTCTGTTCGACACCTGAGCAACTCGACCCGCAGGTCGTCGATAAGGCCCTCGTCAGGCACGAGTCCGGGCTGTTCGTTCTGCGCCGGCCGCACTCGTTTGCTCAGGCCGAGATGATTACGGCGGCGCACTGCGCCAACGTCCTGAGCACGCTTCAGGAAATGTGCGCGTACGTCGTGGTCGACGGCCCGACGCGGCACGACCCCGGCGGGCGAAGCGTGCTCGACTCGGCGGATTACATTTTTCTGATGTTGCAGCTTTTGGTGACCAATGTTCGCAACACCGACCGCATTCTTCAGGAACTGGCCGTTCAGGGATTCAACACCAATCGCATCAGCATTCTGGTGAATCGGCTGGGCCGCGAATCCGCCCACCTGGAAGTGCCGCAGGTCGAGACGATTCTCAACCGAAAGGTTTTTGCCACCATCGCCGACGACTGGAAGGCCGTCAGTTGCAGCGTCAACATCGGCCGACCGCTGAAGTACGAGTATGACCGGGCAAAGGTGCGACAGGACATTCATAACATCGCCATTCGCCTGCACTGCCCGGAGAAGTACGAGGCAGATAAACCGAAACAGGTCAGTTTGTTCGGCAAGCTGCTTAACCGTGTCCATAAACACCCGGAGCCGCCCAAGCCCGATCAGCCTGATCCGACGACACCGATGGCCGTATAGGCAACGTATTTACCAGCGCCAGTGATTCACTGGGGGAGCGACACTGTGTTCGGAAGCACCAAGATTCCCGCGTTGAAGATTCCAAAGATTACGCCCGCTGCGCCCGCCGTGCCGGCCACGCCGCCGGTCGAGCAGGCACCGGTCGCCTCGCCACCGCACGGCGAAGCTCCCGCACCGCCGGCCGCGCCAACGCCGGTACCGGCACTGAAGCCGCCTGCCGCCGTGGCGTCGGCGGTCGCGAAAGCCAATGATCGATCGGACGAGTTCTATGAACTCAAGACGCGCATCCACAAGAAGCTCGTGGAGACGCTCGATCTCGCCGCCTTGTCGAAGCGGACGGGCGACGACGTGAAGGAAGAAGTGAAGCAGGTCATCTCCTCGCTCTGCGAAAAAGAGAATGCCCTGCTCAACTTTAATGAACGGCAGCGCCTGATCAACGAGGTGCTGGATGAGACGTTCGGCCTGGGCCCGCTTGAAACGCTGCTGAAAGACCCTCACGTTAGCGACATTTTGATTAACGGCCCCAAGCAGGTGTACGTTGAACGAAAAGGGCGGCTGAGCCTTTCCAATTGCACGTTCAAAGACAACGCCCACCTGATGCACATCATCGACAAGATCGTCTCGTCGGTCGGACGACGCTGTGACGAAGTCAGCCCGATGGTGGATGCCCGGCTAAAAGACGGTTCCCGCGTCAATGCCATTATTCCTCCGCTCGCCATCGACGGTCCATCCATGTCGATTCGTCGCTTTGGCGCCGATCCGATTACCTGGGACGACTATCTCCGCTTCAACTCCGTCACGAAGGAAATGGTCACCTTCCTTCAGGCATGTGTCGTTTCCCATTTGAACATCATCGTGGCCGGCGGAACTGGTTCTGGTAAGACGACGCTCCTCAATAACCTGTCGTCGTTCATTCCAGAAACAGACCGCATCGTCACCATTGAAGACGCTGCCGAATTGCGCCTGCGGCAGCCGCATATCGTCCGACTTGAGTCACGCCCGGCCAACATCGAAGGCAAAGGTCGAATCGCCATCCGAGATCTCCTCATCAACGCTCTGCGTATGCGGCCCGACCGCATCGTCGTTGGTGAGTGCCGCGGCGCCGAAACGCTTGACATGCTCCAGGCGATGAACACCGGCCACGACGGTTCGCTCACCACGATCCACGCCAATAGTGTTCGTGATGCCGTTGGACGTATCGAAACGATGGTCATGATGGCCGGCTTTGATTTGCCCGTGAAAGCGATTCGACAGCAGTTTGCCAGTGCCGTGCATCTGCTTATCAACGCGTCGCGTCTGACCGGCGGTCCCCGAAAGGTGATGTCCATTGCCGAAGTGCAAGGCATGGAAGGGGAGGCGGTCACCATGCAGGAAATCTTCAAGTTTGAGCAGATGGGCGTGGATGGGTCCGGTAAGGCCTGGGGCCGATTCGTGGCCACCGGGCTGCGTCCGAAATTCCTCGATCGCTTGAAGTCGGCCGGGTGCGACATCGATCCGGGCATCTTTGAGCGGCAAGTTCTCGCCACGGACGAGCACGTATAAGTGACGCCGCGGGGCTTTCCGTCCGATTATTCCCGGCGGGGGATACGCGCCCAATGACGGACCTTTTCGTACTGGCACAGTCCATCGGCATGACCGAGCAGATCACTATGATCGCGCTGCCGCTCGTCGGCGGGGTCGCGCTCACCTATGCCATCTTCAATCTCATCGCCGACCTGCGCAAGGTGGAAACCAAAAAGGTCGCCCAGCGCCTTCGCGAGGATGCCCTCACCGAGTCCGCCAATGAGAAGGCCGCGAAGGCCTCGATTCTCCGTCGCCAGGAACAAAAAGGCGGCGTGCTGAGTCAGTATTTCGCCCGGTTCGGGTTCGTCTCCAACCTCCAACACAATCTCGAACGCGCGAATCTGCACTGGACCGCCACCACCGTCATCGTAAACCTCGTCGGAATCGCATCGCTCTCCTACATGGCCGGCTTCATGCTGCAATGGCCCGCATGGGTCACGCTTTCTCTCACCGGGCTTGCTATTTTCGGCCCGCTGATTACCTTTTGGTTTCTCGCCAAGCGGCGAATGAACAAGTTCGTGCATCAGTTGCCGGACGTATTCGAACTGATGAGCCAGGCGCTTCGCGCGGGGCACTCGCTCTCCAACGCCGTGCTGCTCATCAGCCAGCAACTCCCGGACCCGGTCGGCACCGAGTTTGCCCGCGTCTTCCACGAGCAGAACCTCGGCATCAAGATCGACGAATCCCTCAAAGACATGGCCCGCCGGGTGGACATCATGGACGTGCGATTCTTCGTCACGGCCGTGCTCATTCAGCGGCAGACCGGTGGTGACCTCGCCGAAGTGCTTGACAACATCAGCGGCGTCATTCGTGAGCGGATCAAGCTCTTCGGCACCGTCCGGGCACTCACGGCGGAAGGCCGGCTCTCGGGGTATGTGCTCCTTGCGCTGCCCGTTGTGGTGTTCTTTGTTGAGTTGGTCCTGAACCCCACCTATGCCAACGTGATGATCGAAGATCAGATCGGCCAGTACATGCTGATCGGCGCGGGCGTCTCGCAGCTCTTCGGTCTCGCCCTGATTCAGAAGATCATCAACATCAAGGTCTAGGAGGCGCGCTCCATGGAACTCATCGGTCTTGCAGTCATGGCGGGAATCGCGGCGGCGCTCATCATTTATTCCCTGATGCCCAACAAGTCAGAGCAGCAGGAAATCGTCAAACGCCGAACCGCCGGCCTTACCGTCGATCAGGATAAGAACTCGCTTCAGAACAAGGCCCGCGCCCGCGCCTCCTCCAATATGCTCAACGCCGCGATCCCCCTGCTGGTCAGGCCGGCCATGCCCCAGAACGAGCAGGAACAAACAACGCTTCGCGCCAAACTGGCCAGCGCCGGGTTTCGCCAGCAGTCCGCGGCGAGCTTCTTTCTTGCCAGCAAGACGGCCGGTGGTCTTCTCTGCGGCATCCTGCTCTTTATCTACGCCTCCAGCGGCAATAACGAAACGTCAAAGGTTATTTACTACTCCATCTTCGGCCTCGGTATCGGCTTCATGCTTCCGAATTTCTGGCTTGGCATGGCCGCGAAGAAGCGCATGGAAGCGGTACGCAACGGAATGCCCGATTCGCTGGACCTCATGGTCGTGGCGGTCGAAGCAGGGCTGGGTCTCGATGCCTCGTTGCAGCGCGTCAGCGACGAGATGAGCAACGTTCACAAAGACCTCGCCGAGGAATTCCAGATCGCCGTCGTCGAAACGCAGATGGGCACGACGCGGTCCGAGGCCCTCACAAAAATGGCCGACCGCACCGGCGTGCCGGAGATGCGCGCCCTCGTCGCGGTCATCACGCAGGCCGAGAAGCTCGGCACCAGCATCGCGAAGGCACTGCGAAATCAGGCCGAGAGCCTTCGCACCAAGCGCCGCCAAAAGGCCGAGGAACGCGCCCAGAAGACGGCCGTCAAGCTGCTCATCCCGCTCATTCTCTTCATCTTCCCCGCGATCTTCGTGGTGCTCGCCGGCCCGGCCGCCATCCACCTGATGAAGACCTTCTCCGAAGGGTCGCTCTCGCACTAACGGGCTGAGCATCTCCTGTGCCGTCGAAACGATACGCGGAAGCCACGTCGTCGCTATTGCATTCATGCCGTGGGTCGATCTACAGTCCCCCCCATGAAGCGCCTCGCGTTCGTCTTCCTCCTTATTACAGGGTGCCAGTCGCCGACCCCGCGTCATTACGACTGTGCGCGATCGACCGGCCCGATCGTCATCGACGGCCGACTCGATGACCCTGCGTGGAAGCGAGCCGATTGGACTGAACCCTTCGTGGATATCCGCGGCGCATCGCACCCCAAGCCGCTCTTTGAAACCCGCGCCAAGTTGTTGTGGGATGACAACAACCTTTACATCGCCGCGACGCTCGACGAGCCGCACATCTGGGCCACGCTTCGAAAGCACGACGACATCGTCTTTTACGATCCCGACTTCGAAATCTTCATCGACCCCGACGGTGACGCCCGCAATTATTACGAAATCGAGATCAACGCCCTCAACACCATCTTCGACCTGCTGCTCGTGCGCACCTATCGCGACGGCGGCCCGGCGCGGCACGACTGGAATCTCGCCAGCCTGAAGTCGGCGGTGCATATCGACGGCACCTTGAACGATCCGCGCGACACCGACCACGGCTGGTCCGTTGAGTTCGCACTGCCGTGGACCGCGCTCGCCGAACACGCAATCTGCCCCTGCCCACCGCGCCCCGGCGACACGTGGCGCGCCGGCTTCTCACGCGTGGAGTGGAAGATCACCACGGCGAACGACGTCTATCAGAAAGTGCCGAACACCCCCGAAGACAACTGGGTCTGGACGCCGCAGGGGGTGATCGATATGCACATTCCGCAGACCTGGGGCTTCGTGAAGTTTGTGAACCGTTGACGTTATCCATTCACCATGCGCCGCACCGCCATCTACCTCATCCTCATGGTCATCATTGGCGGCGCGACGCCTATCGCCGGGCGCATGGCCGTTCGGGAGTTCCCCCCGCTGACCGCCGCGTGGTTTCGGTTCGGCATCGCGGGAATCTTGCTCTGGCTCACGCTTCGCGCCCGCGGGCAACGGCTGCCTTTCACGCGAAAGGATTTGCCCACGCTGCTCGGTCTTGCCCTGCTCTGCGTCCCGATCAATCAGGCCGGCTACCTCGGCGGGCTGAAGCTGTCGAACGCATCGCACGCCGCGTTGTTTTACGCGCTCAATCCCGTCATGGTGTTCTGGCTGAGCCTGTTGCTCGGGCGCAATACGTTTCAACCGGTGATGCTGGTGGCGGCGTTCCTGGCGTTCCTCGGCGCGGCGTGTGTGTTGTGGCCGAACCTTTCGTGGAGCGCGCCGGGCGGCTCGACAAAGACGATGTTGCTCGGCGATTTGCTGCTGCTCTCGGCGGCGATGTCGTGGTCGATGTACATCGTGGCCAGCAAAAAAGCCCTCGGCGCCTTCGGCCCGCTGCCGACGCTGACGGCGGTGTTTCTGCTTGGTGCATTGATGCAGACGCCGTTGGGGCTATACAGCCTTGGCGATTTGGATTGGGGTGCCCTTACGCTTCGCGGCGTCGGCGGCTTTGCGTTCATCACCGTGGTGAGCAGCTTTCTCGGCTACCTGATGACCTACGCCGTCCTCTCCCGCCATGACGCCACGCGGGCGATGATCTTCGTCAACGCTCAGTTCCTCGTGACGATTTTCTTTGAGTGGATCCTGTTCCGCGAGCCGCTGTCCGCGCCGTTCATCGTCGGCTCGCTGCTGATCTTCGCGGCGATTGTGCTGGATTTTGTGCGATATGCGCGACGCGGGGGCTGATTCGCAATTGCGGTAATTTGGCGGGGTGAATGGGAAAACAGGTGTCGTTTGCTGGCGTTTGCCGTCACGGCATGAGAGGCTTGAGGCTTGAGACCTGAGGCTCGTAGGGGAAAGAAAAATAGGTGGGATTAGCTGAGATTAGTTGGGACGAGCCGGACAGCCCGAAGAATCGAAACCGCGAAAAGTCGAAACGGTAGGATGTCAAAGAGCAGGCGCGGAAAGGGCGCGGCCGTCGCGGATCACTCAGCGGCGGCAAAGGCTAGAGTCTTGTCCACCTATCATTCTTGCTCAGTGTTTCAGTCCGCGCTGTGAATTTCTGTAGGTATTTGTTAGGTGAGGGGTTGGGGAAAATGCCGGCGCGGTTGGCATTCCCGCGCCGGCTGATATACCTCTACTCAGACTCGTAACTCACGGCATCGTCATTCCCAGTTCCGTGAGTTTGTTTACATAGGCTTGGAACTGTTCGCCGGTCGTCAATTCGCAGTCCAGGCCCCAGCACTGTGAGAAGCTCCATTCATAGAACGCCTCCCACGTCTCCTCGCTCGGGCCTTGAATCACCGTGGAAATGCCCGGTGCGTCGGCGTCAGTCAGCGCATCGGAGAAACCCGCTCCCTCACGGTCGCGGCTCTGATTCGGCGCGCGGCTCGGATGGCTGCCGGCGCGTAGCTCTTCCTCCTCACACTCATCGGGCACGCCGTTGTCGTTTGCGTCGTCGCTGTACTCCGACGCAATGTCGCACTCGTCAAGCACGCCGTTTTCGTTACAGTCGAAGCTACCGTACGGTGGCGGCAGGGCCATATTGCACTCATCGGGCATACCGTCTTCGTTGCAATCATCGCTCACATCTTCGTTGCCGTCGGGGTCGAGTGGGTCGATGTCGCACTCATCGGGGACGCCGTTTTCGTTGCAATCAATCTCGCATTCGTCGGGGATGCCGTTTGCGTTGCAATCCGCCGACGTGGACATGGCGATGTCATAGTCGTCGGGATAACTGTTGGCGTTGCAATCCTTCTCGCACTCGTCGGGAATGGAATTGGTGTTCACGTCGGTGCTGGTGGACTGGACAATGTCCCATGTATCCAAGATTAAATTGCCGTTGCAATCGATGGACAAAAGGGGGTAAAAGGTTCCATTCTAGTTTTCTAGTTCCTTCTCGACGTGCCCGCGCCAGCCGGCCGCCCTCCATGGCGAACTCCCAGAAGGCTTCGCCCTTCTTCTTTCGCCATTCTAAGAACGGCTAAACTCAAGCGGAAACGCAAGACGGTAAACAGTTACCCGAGGAAGGAGCCTGAAAAGTAGAATGACCCCTTTTGCCGCTAAGGCGGTTCCGACGAGTAGAGTGAATGATGCGACGAGGATGAGTGGAAATGTACGCGCGGAATCTCCGTGGGAGCTCATGGGACCCTCCTTTGGGTTTGTTACTCTGGATTATGAAATAAAAGTAATGAAGTAATTACAGCGTAGTAGACTGATCGTGAATCATGCGAGAGGTCCTCCGTGAACGTGTTTTCAGAATTAAGGCAAGGCCGAACAAAATGATGCTGGTCGGTTCTGGTGAGATTAACTGAAAGGCATGATCGCCTTGTCCCTGGGCCATTCGCCAGCCAGCACCCAACGGGTTGTCATATGCGTATTGGCTATTTCCACTAACCGAGGTTTCCCATCTAAAATGTGTCGTGATGTCACCAACTTGCACCACCTCGAGCCAATATCTGTCATTGGCATTAAGGGTTACGGGGGCGACTAAAGGTGCCTCAAAAAAATATTCATTCGGGGTAATCCCAACTTGAATTTCGCGTCCTGTTGCCGTCCGATTTGGGTTTAGAATAACTTCCTCATGAATGACTTGTCCCGGCAGACCGTCGGATGAACGAGGCAGGTACAATCGCAAGCGAAACGTTTCATGAATCGGAGGATTGTCCGCGTTATAGAAACCCCAGTAATTTACGCGAGTTAACTGCTCATTCGTGGCCCACACAAAATCATCAGCGTGCCATTGCCAAATCGGCTGTCCTAATGATGTGGCGAACAATGTATCCGATGCCCCTCCCCCCGTATTAAATGGCTGATGATCAACAATGACCGAGGTCTCGGCGCGAATAGCCGATGCTAAAATCAATGCACATGCATATCCATCCAATAGTCGTATTCTCATCGATAACCTCCCCTTCCGCCGATGGTTACGTGGGAGCTGATAGAGATAATATAGGCGCGAAGGGGCCGAGGGCGCGCTATAAGGCCTTGCGGCTTGCGGCTTGCGGCTTGCGGCTTGCGGCGCTGATGATTCGGACAGCCCTCTATTCACCGGCCCTACCTCCGAAACAAGCCCCCAACTTGTTGCTACAAAGTGTATCACATTATGGGCTGTTAGTCAAGAGAATTTCCGGAATCGGCCCAAATCTTTCCTCCGCCGCGTCTTGACGCTCGCGCGTCAAATCAAATTGTCGCCGACGGGCTAAGGCCCCTCGGCTCAACAACTTTCGTAACATGAAAGATTGAAACGCGGGGATGATTCTGCGCCGGGTGGGCGTGCTTTGTTCGCCGTGGTCCGCACAGCGGACCCTACGAGGCCGGCGACGGTTTGGGATGGACAAGCCGAGTCATCGTCACCCATCCGGCCCGAAGAAACTGCATGCTCGCGCGTGCGACTGGTAGTCGGCCCGTTGAGTGCCCCGCCTTCGCATTCGTCCGGCTCGATGGATGCTTCATCCGGTCTACAGCGGTTCCCCAATCAATGGCTGATTTCACGATCCGCCAATTCCACCAGAAGGAGTGAACCCGCTTTCTAACGGGCGCGGCTCGGATCAGCCACTCAAATGGGAACTGGACTAATGTGCACATTTGCCGCACGTCGGCATCACGAAGTCATACGCCGCTCGCCACGTCGTATCCGCTTTGACGCGGCCGGCTCGCGAGGCATCTTGCAGGACGCGCGTCGTCGCAAAGGCCGGGTTCTTTCCGGCGTTTTGCATCAGCAATGCCGAGCCGTCCTGCCACCCCGCCGGGAAGACGCCTTCGTCCAACGCGCTCTGCATGAAATACGCATCGTTCTCCAGAATCTGTCGCGCCGTGGCCGCCGTTGACATAATGTCCAGCGGGTCGCCGCCGTGTTCGAGGCCGAGCAAGTGGCCCAGCTCGTGCGATCCGGTGTTGGCGATGGCCTGTGCGACCTCCTCCATCGTCGGCTGGAGCGACTCAAAGAGCTGGAAATCCTCGGTGTAGATGATGCCCTTCTGGTCCAGCACGGCATTGTCCGTGTCGACGTTGTCCGACAGACCGAGGAACGCCTGGTTGTAGTTCCCGAAGTAAAGCTGTGTGACCGCGCCTTCCGGCAGGGGGGCGTTTCGACCATCGACCAGCACAACGTTGTATTCGGCGAAGTCGGCGCGCATGAGTTCGACGATCCGGTCGGCCATCGCGGCGGTCTGACCTTCAAAGCGTTGCGAGATCGCATCGGCCGAGAACGCCCGCATGAATTCAAAAGGCTGCAGCGCGATCTGCACGCTGGCCCCACCGGCGAAGTTCAAATACACCACCTGTTGCCGCGTCTCGGCCGGGGTCTGATTATGCCGTCGAAAGGCCCGCAGGGTGTAGGTGCCATTGTCGAAACGCCCATCCGTCGAGGAGAAGTAGCGTCCGCGCGGCACCGCCACACCCACATAAATATTTGACATGTCGCGGCGTACCACACGGCTGATGTAGGGATCCAACTGACCGGCGTAGTACGAGCGGTCATCGTTCGCGTCGATAATGTTCTTATTCTCATCGAAAAGCGCGGCCACCGTGTTTAGCCCGTTTGCGCCGATCACATCCACGGTGATGCGGTCGCCCGCCGAGACAGGGCCGAGCGCGTAAATATCGATATCGTTTACGCCGTCGACGCTTCCGGTCACGCTGATCTCGCCGTCATCCGGCAGGAGCGCGGACTGGGCGGCGTCGAAGAGGTTGTTGTCCGTGGCATCTTCGTTCACTTGCGCGGCATTCGGTCCCGGGCGAATGCTTGACAGGCCGCCGAGGTCGAACAGCGACGATGTATCGCAGCCAAAGAAGAATGCGAGGACGGAAAGGAATACGACTTTGATGGGGAGGCTGGCTCCCGAACGCCGGTGGTGCATGGGAAGTACTCCGCGTGCACAAACACCGGCCTACCTCCGAAAGAGGGCCAGCCGTTCTCCCCCCAATCGGCAACTTCTGCGGATGGGTTGACCAATCCATCGGATTCCTTTTCATCCCAATGCGGACGTAAGATGAGCGTCCGACAATGTCGTCGCGCGACGGCCCGCGCGGCGACCTGGAGAAACCATGCCCGTCAGCGTTCAAGATTATTGCTCCACGCCCCGTGTTGCCTGTGGCGATTGGCAGCTCGAACTTAGCACTCGCGTTGCTTCGCGCCCGGAGATGTGGGACCTTGCGAGCATCGCCAACGCCGACATGGTTCGCCTCGTTGCGGATGCGTTCCTCGACGCAAGGGCCGACATTCTCACGACGCACACGCCCCGGGCCAACGCCATCGCCATGAACAGCGGCCCCGTCGTGGAAGTCAACCGCCAATGGGCCGCGCTGTGCCGCGCCGCCATCGACAACCATCCACGAAAGAACCGCCTGCTTCTCGGAACCATCGGCCCGGTCGAGCCGCTGATCGCCCTGAACGAAATCACCGCCGACCGCCTTGAGGCCGCATATTCCGAGCAGGCATCTTCTCTGGCGGCCGGCGGCGTCGATGGCTTCCTTTGCCACGGCTTCACTGAACTCGCCGCACTCCGCGCTGCGGTGTTCGCCGCCGATAAGTCCGGCCTGCCCGTTATCGCATGCATGACATTCGACTCCGCTTCCGAACCGCCAACCACGGCGCTCGGTGTCACCATCGCCCAGGCCGTTGCGGAACTAAGCGATGCCGGCGTTGCCGCGTTGGGCGGCGACACAGGCGACAGTCCGGAAAGCATGGTGGATGTCGTTGCTGCGATGCGAAAGGCGACGCCGCTTTCGTTATGGGCGACCATCACGCCCGGCATGCCGCAATTGGTCGAAGGCAATGTTGTGTACCCGGAGAAGCCCGCCGACTTCGCGAGTCGTGCGCCCGCGTTGCGAAAGGCCGGCGCGTCGATCATCGCAGGCGGGCGCGGCGTATCCGCGGCGCACATCACCGCGCTTGCGTCTGCCCGCAAGTAGAACGCACGCAATGCGAGCCTATTCTGGGACGAAGCCGTGCCATGGTCCGTCCGGATTTGCAGCGCCAACGTCCATAAACAAAGCCTGATCCCGCAGTTCGGCGCGACTGCGAAAACAAAGCTCGGCTTGACCCAACGTTTCTAACCCCTGTATAATGAATTGCTTGGAACGCGAGCGGCCTCCCGACGTTGTCGTGCAAGGCCGGTCGCCGACATGCCTCCCTGCGGACCTGGGGCCGCGGGGCGCTGCCCACCCGATTGGATCGGTAGTAAACAGAACATTCGGCCGAAGATGACCTCCGGAGGGTCTTCCATGTCAGTGTCTTATTATGTCCGGACGTGCTCTGTCCTCGTCGCGCTCTTGCTTGTCTGCGCCCATTCTTCGCCCGCCCGCGCGCAGGACACCGGCAATGAAATGGTCGGTCAGAGCACCACCGCCTGGAGTGCGTGGCAGTCCGCGATGAACGCGATCGATCGCGATGAAAAGGCGGACGCCGCCAAGCACCTTGAAGCCGTCGCCGCCATGAAGCTGTCCGATCTGCGACTCGCCCTCATGGCCGATCGCAGCGGCTCGATTCGCCTTGAAGAAATGTCCCGCAGCGCCGATGCGCCCGCCGTGGCGAAGGACCTGGTCGCCAAGATTGGAAACGGCCGAAAGCAAAAAGCCCTCGCCGAGGACGGCTGGCATTTCGCGGCCATCGGTCGATTCACCTATGCCGACGCGAACTTCAAGGCGTTGGATGAATCCAGCCCCGACCCGGTCGCGCTGCTGGAGTTGTCCCGGCAGAATCCGAATCGTCACACCATTCTGATCAAGCTGATGGCCAACGCGGAAGTCGGCCCGTCGGCCAAGCGATTCCTCGAACTGCTTAACCGCGGCGAAGAAATGCTGCGGATGGATGCGAACGAAATCGCCGCAAACATTGAAAAGCTCGCCGGCCCCGAGCGCATGAATTACAACGCCACGAATCGCCTCAAGTCGTCTGGCGAATTCGCCGTGCCGCAGATGCTTGCGGCGCTGGCCGACCCGAAACAGAAAAAGGTTCACGCCGCGATCCTGCAGGTCCTTCCGCAGATCGGCCGCGATGCGATCAACCCGCTGTGCATCGCCCTTTCCATGAATGACAACGTTATTCGCCAGGTCGCCGCGAGTTCGCTCGCCAAGATCGGCTACAAGACCGCCGCTGCATATCTCGCGAAGCTCGCCGATGACAGTGAAGCGACCGCCGAGGCCCGCGCCGCCGCGAATCAGGCCCTCGGCACGCTCGGCGTTGCCTCCGGCTCTGACAAGGCCGCGCTCTTCTACGACCTTGCCGAAGCCTTCTATAACAACACCGAATCGCTCAAGGCCGACGTTCGCCGCGACACGGCGAATGTCTGGTATCTTCGCGACAATGAACTTCGCGTCGTCGAAGTGCCGACCGCGATCTTTAACGACGTCATGGCCATGCGATGTTGCGAAGAGGCCCTTCGCTTCAGCCCGGACAAAACCGAAGCCACAGCCCTTTGGATCGCCGCGAACTTCCGCCGCGAGGCCAAGCTCGGCCTCGATGTCGAGAGCGACCGGCCCGATCCGCTGACCGACAAGGACGGCACGCGGCCGGAGAATTACCCGCGCGCGATTTACTTCGCCCGCGCCGCCGGCCCGCAATACAACCACATGGTCCTCGCCCGCGCCTTCAAGGATCGCGACCCCGGCGTCGCCCTCGGAGCGATTGCCTCGCTGACCGAGACCGCCGGCGAGCCGAGCCTGGTCGGCAATGAAGACATCAAGCAGCCGCTCGTGCAGACTCTGGCATTCCCGAACAAGCAGGTGCGGATCAAAGCCGCCCTGGCGTTGGGCCGCGCCCTGCCGAAGACCGGCTTCTCCGGTGCCGACAATGTGGTGCCCGTTCTTGCTGAAGCGCTGATGGCATCCGGCCATTCGTCGGCCCTGGTCGTCGATCCCGATGACGAGTCGGCCAACAAGTTCCAGGCCGTGCTTCGCTCCGGCGGATTCGAGTGTGCCCGCGGCGCGAATGTCCATCAGGCCCGCAACAACGGCCAGAAGGCGAACCTCACGTCCTTCGACGTGATCCTCATTGCCACGGATGTGGCGAAGCCCGATCTGCTACAGGCGGTGAACGATCTTCGCCGCGACCCGGCCACCGCCGCGACGCCGATCATCGTGATCGTCAAGGCCGGCGAAATGGCCAGAGCCACGAACGCCGCGCGACTCGTCGGCGGCGTCGATGTGCTGCCCGTCGAAATCACCGATATGGGCGACCCCGAGAAGATTAAGCAACAGATGATGAATCGCGTCGAGCGCGCCGCCAAGGCCCTCGGCATGTTGCCGCTCTCATCCGATCTTTCGCTTTCGTTGGCAATGCAGTCGGCCGACGTCCTGCGGGCCATCGCCGAAAGCCGCTCGAAGGTGTTCGACGCCTCGCGGGCCGTTGGCTCATTGATCACGGCGTTGTCGAGCAAGTCAGAGGCGCTGCGAGTCAAGGCCGCATCCGCCCTCGCCCTCATCGGCAATGCGGATGGTCAAGCTGCCATCGCCAAGGCCGCCATGAACACCGAGCACGGCGCGGCCGAACGCCTTGCTGCCTTCGCTTCGCTGGCCGAGAGTGCACGCCGCAACGGCAACATGCTCGGCACCGGCGAACTGGTGACGCAGCTCATCGAGTTCACGATGAACGAGAAGGATCTGGTCCTGCGTGCCGCCGGCTCCCGCGCCCTCGGCGCCCTGAACCTCGCCAGCAACAAGGCGAGCGAAATCATCCGGGCGCAGTATCGCGGGTAAGTCTGCCGTTCCGTTCATCGAGTGATAGAATCCGAAGCAAATGGAGTCTATCCACAACGCCGCCACTCGCATCCAATCCCTGCGCGACAAAGTCTCCCTATTCCCCAAGGCCCCGGGCGTCTACCTGATGAAGGACCCCAAAGGCCGCGTCCTCTACGTCGGCAAGGCCAAAGACCTCCGCGCCCGCGTCTCTTCCTATTTTCAGGATTCCGCCGACCTTCTCCGAACGCGCGGGCCCGACATCGCCCGCATGGCGGCCATGGTGGTCGATGTTGATTTCCTCGAATGCGACAGCGAGGTCGACGCCCTTCTGCAGGAAAACCGCCTCATCAAGGACATCCAGCCGCCGCACAACGCGATGCTGAAGGATGACAAGTCGTTTCCTTATCTGGAGATCACCACCGATGACGACTTCCCCGGCGTCTTCGTTACGCGCACGCCGCGCATCAAGGGCAGCAAGCTCTACGGGCCCTTCACCTCGGCCGGCTCGCTTCGCGATGCGGTGAACGCCCTGCAAAAGGTGTTCAAGTTTCGCACCTGCGAGTTGGACATCCGCGAGGATGACGACAAAAAGCGTTTCTTCCGCCCCTGTCTGTTGCACTCGATCAACCAATGCACGGCCCCCTGCGCCGACCGCATCAGTCGCGAGGATTACAAGAAGGACATCGACCGGCTCAAGCGTTTCATGGCGTCGAAGAAGAGCGTCGTCCTGCGAGAAATGCAGGGCGAAATGCAGGCCGCGGCCGATGCCCTGAACTTCGAAGAAGCCGCCCGCGTCCGTGATCGCATCAAGGCCATTCAAAAACTCGCCCTGTCCGGCGACGTGGATGAACACGTCCAACCCGAAGTCTTCTATGTCGATCCGCGCGAAGGTCTGGAACGCCTCGCGAAGATCCTCGAACTCGACCGCGCCCCGCGCATCCTCGAAGGCATCGACATCGCCAACCTTCAGGGCGAGGAATCCGTCGGCGCGCTGGTCTGCTTCATCGACGGCGTCCCCTTCAAGAGCGGCTATAAGCGCTTCGGCATCAAGACGGTGGAGGGCCAGGACGACTACGCCATGATCCGTGAGGTCGTGCAGCGTCGTTACCGCCACGCGGCCGAGGGCGAAGAGATGTACCCCGACGTCATCATGATCGATGGCGGCCTCGGCCAACTGCACGCCGCGCTGGCCGCCTGCGGAGAGATGTTCGTGAAGCCCCCGATGGTGATCTCACTCGCCAAGCGCGAGGAGGAAATCTACATCCAGGCGCGAAAGCAGCCGCTGAAGCTCGCCCGCAACGACCCGGCCCTTCGCCTGTTGCAACAGGTCCGCGATGAGGCCCACCGCTTCGCGCAGCATTACCATCACATCCTGCGATCGAAGCGTCAATTTGATGAGGATATCAAGGCCGGCAAGCGCCCGCCGAGGCGCAATGCGAAGGCAACCCCTCCGCTCTCGTCCGACGTTGACGACGTTCAGCAACACCCGCCGATGGATTAGACTCCACGCTACTTAGGGAATCGCGAGCAGGGCGCTTGAAAACGCCGCCACATCGCCATCCAGCGTGCCCGTCATGAAGTCGGCGCACGGCGGATGATCGCCGCCGATCGGGAAGCCAAGTTTCACCCGCATAAACGGCGTGATGTCCTTGCCATCCAGGATGCCGTCAAGGTTCACGTCGCCCAGCAGCGAACAAGTGCAAGTACCGGTCGTCGTGACATTGATCGGCGCTGTGAATGGCGTCTCAATACCAAGCAGATTGCGAGCCTTCACGCGAACGGTATAGAGCGTGCAAGGAGCCAGCCCCGCGACATTGGCGATCTTGTTGGAAATCCACGTATTCACGTTCGTCCCGCCCGCAGGCGTCATCTCAAAGAAAAACGCAGTATCGAGGAACCCGATGTTGGTGAAGGTCCCCGTCGCCGTCAGCGTGACCGATGTGTTGCCCAGCGCGCTGGGCGAAATGCCGGTCGGCGTTTCGATGCCGGTCGTGCCGATCTTTTCCGCCGAGAACGCGGTCATGTTCGGCGTTCCCGCGCTGTCGCGCGCCCGGACCTGGTATCGATACACCGAGTTCGGCTGCAAGCCGCTGTCCGTGTAATCGCGCGATGCAATCCAGCCGCTGTCGTGCCCGGCCGGTGTTCCGGTACCCGACGTGAAATCGAAGAAATACTGAACCGGCGGGCTTGCTCCATCGACTGCCAGCGTCGCCTGCATGGCCACGGCATTTGGGCCAGATGGTCCCGGATCGATGGAGAATGTCATGGGGTTCGGATTCGGCGGCGACAAATCGGCGCCGGACTGATTGGCCGTGATGGACAGGGTGTACATCTGCGAACCCGAAAACGCTCCGGGCGTGTACACGCGAAGGTAGAAGTTGCCCGGGCTGCCAAGCAGCGGGGCGTTTGTGACGATCTCGGGTGAGCCTGCCGCGGCTCCAGTTCCGTTCACGACAATGGTGACGCCATCGGAGGCGAGAATCTGGAAGTTCACATCCGTGGCTGCCAAACTGTCCACCGTGTTACCGCTGCAGCAGCTGTTGGGGTTTGCCGAGCAGGCCTGCTGGCTCGCGTCATAGGTAAACCCAACGGGCGTGACCGTCACGTTGACCGTCGATGAAAACGCCACTGAGAAGCTGAAGTAATCGTTGTCGGTACTGGAATCGAGACACAGCGTGGACGAATTTGCAACCGCAGGCGCGGGAATCGTTCCCCGGGTCACGGGCACGCCGTTCGACAGCGCTCCCAGCGCGGTGGCCGTCCCTGTCGTGTCATTGTTCTCGAAATCGTCGCCATAGTTGAATTGGCCTCCGCGAAGATCGTCGTGCTTCGGGCCGTCGATGGACGTATTGATGATCGGCTCCATGAGCCGGCCGTTCAATCCTCCTAAAACGGGGCATACGTGGGCCAAGCCGATGCCGTGGCCGTGCTCATGCATGATGACATCGCGCAGGAATACGTTGTTGTTGGTGGCCGAAGCCCAACTGTCGGCTGAATCGAGCACCATGTCGCCGCCAGTGCCGGAGCCGGGAAATTGGTTATAGGCCAGTACGTTTCCGCTGCCGTCGATTAAGTGCATGGAGATGCGAACGTCGCCGACCGTCGAACCGTTGCCGGATGTTCCCCAGGGGTCGCCCGTGTCCCAATCGACGCCCGGAGCCGTCACCCGCGTATAGCTCAAGCCCGTCAGCGCCTGCCAACGATCAAAGCACGACTGTATTCGCGAAACCCAGGTAGCCCGACCGCCCTGGCCGGCAAAGAGCAAGTCCATCTGGCTGAACAGCACGCTCGGCGATGTCAATTCGCCTGCTACGCCGCCGCCCGGAATCGACAAACCATCGGGTACGAAGCTCCAGGTCAAGGCGACCGGGTCGCCCGTCACGCCGATGGCCCAACGACCGCCGATGTTGAATCGCACGTCCAGCCAGCCCCATTGCTCCAGCACCGAACGCATGCGCTCGTCCGTCGTCCCTTCACCAAAGCAAACCGCCGGAGGAAGGCGATCCGGATGCAGCAGGCGCGGCAACAGCGACGCCCGCTCATAGGACCGGGAACCGAAATCAGACAGTACGCCATGGGCGAACGGATCAAACCGGGGCGCCTCGGCCATCGGCAGATAATCCGGCCGCGTGATGGCGGTTGGCTGAGTGGTCGTCCGCCCCCCCGATGTTGCAAACATTCCGCCGCAGACGGCGAACAGGGCAATTACGAGGACAATGCGCAACAGCTTGGTCATGAAACTACTCCCGGGGCGGCCGCACAAGGCGACTGCAATGTGTGAACGCAGAACTGAATTAAGAGGAGAGGCGCTTCCCGCTCCTTTGACTCCCTCGCCAATATGATGAACGGGACGCGGCTGAAGTTCTGATAAGTATATCGGTTTTGCAGCCTTTTAGTCAAGAAAACGCGCATCCATATTAGGGGCGGACGAACCTCGTTTTCAGCGGCGCTACCCGATAATGGCCCGCTTTGCCCGCTCGCTTGCAGCACCGCGCCGCCCCCGACTAGCATCGGCCGTGTGCCGCCCGACCTTTCGCTCCACCACGCCATCCTTGCCGAAGCCACGCGGGCCTTCATTGTGTTCTCACACCCACTTTGCGTCGTCGCCATGCTGGCCGCCATCCTTGCGATCGTTGGGATGCTCCAGCGTGTCCGGTTTTCTGCTCCTCTGTTCAGGTTCGTCCCCGCGCTGGTCTTCTATTATTTCCTGCCCACCGTCGTCTCCATGGCGGGCCTGCTTCCTCGTGAATCCCCGGTGTATGGCTGGGTCAAGACCTACATTCTCGCTGCGAGCCTTTGTCTCCTCACGCTCGCACTCGACCTTCGCGCCATCATTCGCCTCGGGCGCACCGCGCTCGCCGTCTTCGCCGCCTCGTGTTTGAGCATCATGATCGGCGGCCCGATTTCACTGGCCATCTGGAAGTCCTCGCTTCCGCCCGACGCATGGAAGGCCATGGCCTGGCTCGCGGGCAGTTGGATCGGCGGGGCGGCCAACGCCGTCGCCCTGACCAGCAGCTTTCATGTGTCCGATGAAGCCGCCGCGCCGTTGATCGTTGTGGATGTCATCATCGCCTACGCATGGATGGCCGTATTGCTCATTCTTGCCGCGCGACACAAGCGCGTGGATCGATGGCTTCGCGCCGATCCTGCAAAAGTCGCTTCACTCGAAACACGCGTCACGCGGGAAACGCCTTCGCGCGATGCGTCGCGTCGATGGGCGTGGTTCACTGTCATTACCGTGTTCGGGCTTATCGTCGCCATCGCATCGGCTGCCGCGGCGAGCGCGTGGGTGCGATCATCGCCCGGCCGAATGCTCGTGGGCTTTCTCGACGTCGCAGCATGGCGCGTCATTCTCGCCACGACCCTCGGCGTTTTGCTGTCGCTGACCCCCGCACGAGAATTGGAATCCCGCGGCGCCTCTCGCGTCGGCATGGCGATGCTGTACCTGCTCGTCGCCTGCATCGGCGCCGGCGCCGATCTTTCCACGCTTCGCCACGCAGGCGGCTACCTCGCCTTGGGCGCGACCTGGATGCTTATCCATATCGTAATTCTCTTCGCTGTCGGACGGTTGCTGAAAGCCCCGTTCTTTTTCCTTGCGGTGTCATCGCAATCGAACATCGGCGGACCTGTCTCGGCCCCGATCGTCGCCGCCGCGTTCAATCCCGCCCTTGCCCCCGTCGGTGTTCTTCTTGCCATCGCCGGGTACGTCGTTGGCACCTACCTCGGTCTGCTCTGCATCCATCTTTGTCGACTGGTTTGAAGAAGTCGCGTCGAACGCTACGGACTCGCGCCCGCCATTCGCTCCGCCGTCAAGTATCCCCGTGGGCTTTCAAGCAGCGCCTCGAAGATCGCCTTCGCCGCCGGCCCCGCTGTCGAGCCGCCGCCGCCGCCGTATTCAATCACCACCGCCAGGGCGATGCGGGGATGGTGATAGGGCGCGAACCCCGCAAACCATGCGTGCGTCGGAATTTTCGCCCCCGCACCATCCGGGCCGGCCGACTCCGCCTTCGCCGATTCCGGTTCCGGCCAGCGTTTCGTTATGTCGCGCCGAATGCACTTGACGTTCGCTGCGATGCCAAGCCACTCCCGCGCTGCTTCAATCGTCGGCGCTTCAATGCTTCGCGCTTCCGTCTTGCCGTCGCCGACCGGCACGTCAAACGTGTATCGCCGCTCGATCACGCGCGGCACGCACTCCGCGCTGCCGGTTTTGCCGCAAATCTGCACCGCGTTCATGTAGGCGTATTTGAACGCCGTTCCGCCGTCTTCATTTACGCAGCGATAAAGCCCCTTGCGCATCACGTCCCACGCCTGCTGGCTGATCCTCGGAAACGCGACCGTCGGCCGCGGTCGACCGTCGTTCGCAATCAGCGTCGGGTCGCGATACACGCCCGCCGCCAGCGTCGCAAACATGTTCGCGGCCTGGAGCGGCGTGATCTGAATCTCCCCCTGGCCGATCGCGTAGTTGCGCCCGTCCGCCTCGGAAAAGCTGCGATGCCGATGCTCCTTCAGCCATTCCTTCATCGGGATCAACCCACGGCTTTCCTCGACCAACTGTGTGCCGCGTTCCCCCAGGGGCTGCAATCGATCGGCCGGACCCAGGATGAAGTCACGAAAAAACTCGGTGAGCCGCTGCGCCCCGACACGCTGGCCCAGCGTATAGAAATAGACATTGCAACTGTGTTGCAGCGCCTGTTCAGCGGTCATATCGCCGTGACCCGGCAGGCCTCGCCAGTGTGTCCAGCAGTGCCACTTGATCGCCCCGGGGATCAGCGCGCCGGTGCAGTTCACGCGCGTGTCGGCGTTTATGAGATCGTTCGCGAAGCCCGCCAGCAGTGAGACGGGTTTCAGAATCGATCCTGGCTGATAGCGATCCTGCACCGCCCGGAAGCGCAGTGGCTGCGACTTTGAATCATCACGCAGCCGTCGGAAATCCTCACGCAACATGGCGCGGTCATAGGTCGGCACGCTGACCGCCGCGAGAATCTCCCGTGTTTCCACATCGAGCACCACGGCGCTGGCTCCGGTCGACGCAGCGTGTTGCGCGACAACGTCGCTCAGAATTCCTTCGATTTGCGATTGCAGCGCGAGGTCAATCGTCAACTGCACATCCAGCCCGTCTTTCGGAGACTGCCGTGTAATTACCTCGCCATTCAAGTGGCGCTCCTCAAACCCGCGCTGTCCGCGAAGCATCGGCTCGCCGACGCGCTCGATGCCCGAGGTGCCCGCGTCATCATCCGCCCGATACGCCGTCAAAGGGTCATCGCGCCCAGGGTCTTGGGCGATTCGCTCCGGCGAGATCGGCCCGATCTGCCCGAGGATGTGACACATCGGTCGCGACCCGTCGTGCCAGACACGCCGCACCGACGGCTCGATCCGCACGAACGGCCACCGCGTCAATTCCAGTTCGATTCGTGTCCGCGCCTCGGCCGAGATGTCCCGAAGAATCGGGTGAAACATCTCTTCCTCGCGCAGGCGCAACTTGTCGGTCAGGCTTTCGATCCCCTTTTCCCGTCGGGCTGCGAGCAAGTACTCGCGCAATCGCTCGACCGATTGAAACACCGCATCGCGCCGATCGCGCAGTTCCTTCAGGCTTCGGCCTGATAACCGCTCCAGTGTTACCCACATTTCGCCGATTCGCCGACGGGCCTCATCGAGCGCCTCGGCCGGCGTCGCCGCGTTCCATGCCGCCTCGGTCTTGCGAATGCGATTGGCCAGCAACAGCAGATACGGGTCGCTCATCGCCAGTGCCCCGTAATGCACCGTCACATCCATCGCCGGCTCGTCGGAGACCAACACCTGCCCATGCCGGTCTTTGATGGCCCCGCGCAGGGGTGGAAGAAACTGCCGGGGCGAGATCAGCGCCGACTCGGCCCGCTGCTCGTAGTCCTCGCCGTGCAGCAACTGTATCTGCGCGAGGCGCAGAATCACCGCCAGCAGACTCACCACGGGTAAAGCCAGAATGATTCGCAGCCGCCGCTCAAACATGGAAGTGAGACGTATTCTCCGATGGGACGGTTCGCGCCGTCATCCTACGCGCACTCGCCCGACCATACCAAGCCCCAGCAGCGTTCGAATCCGCCCGAGGATCCAGTGCCCATACGGCGCGAGCAGCGCGGTGAAGACGGCTGAATACAGGCTGCCCAGCACGATGTCGATCATGGCGGGGCGGTTCGCAGCCGTGTAGTAAAGGTGCAGCCCCACGAGCAGCGACTGGGCAAACGCGGCAAGCAGCGTATAGACCAGCCGCGTGACGACGCTGTCGCGAAAAGTGAAGTCCCGCGTGTTCACGATCAGAATGGCGATAAGCCCCATCGAAAAGGCGTGCAGCCCGATGCCCCCATGACGAACCAACCCCAACCCCGTCAGGTCCGCCGCCAGACCAATGAACCACGCCGCCAACAGGGCATCCTGCGATCGCGCCGTCAGGGCGTAATACACCGCGAGGATGACCAGCAAATCCGGCCGCGTGTGATGCACGCCGAGGTAGGGCACGACGGCGGTCTGCAGCACCGTCACGACGTACAGCAAGATGGTAAACGCAATCCAGCGCATGGTTGCTCCGCGCGGAAATGCGCGTTTCGCAAATGGTTCGTCAACGTCGCGCGGTATTCAGCCCCGCCGCCCCGGCCGCCAAAGGGTTCGTGATGCCCACGGCCGCCCGCGCGATGGCCAGCTTCGCCGACATACTTTGCTCCGGCGCATGAAAGGCGTCGTACAGCGGCCCAAGGCACTCGGGGTTCTTGATCGCCTCCAATGCCAGCGCTGCCAGCGAACGGATGCGCGCGATCTGCTGGTCCGGCGGATCGTTCCGTCGATCGCGCTGCGGAGACCTGAAATAAAGATGTGCACAGGCGACGTCATACCCGGCGTCGTTCCCCAGCTTTCCAAGACCGCGCGCCGCGATGAGCCGCTGCTCCGGGATGTCGGCCTTTCGCAGACGCAGCCGGAACAGATCTTCCGCCCGGTCATTGCCCGCCTCCGCGAGGAATGCCATGGCCGGTAACGATTGATCCGGCACGGCGCTGAAGCCCGCAAAGATAAGTTCCTCCGTCGCGTGCTGATCGTGCAGCAGGGCCAGCGCCTCGCGAATCTGCATCTTCACCACGTCCTTCTTTTCGCGTTGGTTCGCGGTTCGAAGGAGGCTCGCCGATCCCTTCTCGCCCATCCGTCCAATCGCCACGGCCGCGTTGGCGCGCACGCGGGCGTCGGGGTGTTTCATAAGCAGTTCACCGAGTTCGCTGGTTCGTTTGGTGTCGCCCATCCGATGCAATGCGTAAATCGCGGCAATGCGCACATGCGGGTCGCTGTCCTCCGCGCGGATGCGGGCCTTCTCGACACAACGCTTGTCCTGAATCGCGCCGGCCGACATCAGCGCCGCAAAGCTCACGCCCGCGTAGCCGTTGTCGATGTTGTCCACGATGTACGGCAGTCCCTCGGCCGGAGCCACCACCTGAAGCGACTCCAGCGCCTGAATGCGAAGCGGCGGATCATTCGAGGTGGCCGCCTGCTTCAGAAAGGTGATCGCCTCCTGGCGAAACTTCATCTGGTCGACGGCCGAGAGCGGCCGGCGTAACTCCGGCATACAGCCGATGCACAAAAGCAGCGATCCGGCCGCCCCCCAGCAGGTCATGGCGCGTTTTCGTCGTGTGGTGTTCATCATCGCCAGACTCCATTCTTGCGTCGGGTGTTTCAGTCCTTCGTCGACATTTTGCGCCAGATTCGGCGCAGTATCCAATCGAGGATCATCATCCCCGAAAGCGCCACCGCCCCCTGGCTGAACCAATCCCCCCAGCGGGCAAACAGCGTCACCCGCCCATCGACCGGCAATTGCGACACGCGATATCCCGGCGCCATGCCCGGTGAGCTCGTCCACCGTTGCAATGCGTCGAGATCATCTATGACCTGGCCGCACAGCGTGTCGAGTTCCTTCTTTCCCGGATTCGTGTTTGGTAAAGCCTTTGTCGTGGCCATTCGGCTTGCCCGTTCATAATTCAGCTTCAGCTTGCGAAGCCGATCATGAATGAACATGAACGGCTTCCCCAGGGGTTGGAGGCTCGAATGAAGTACGCCCAGCGCCTTGTCATAGTCGACGAATCGCTGTGCATCCGCGCCGGATTTGGCTTGGAACGCGTTGCCCGTTGCAAGGCATGTCTCCAGTGCCGTCTGTACATCGGGCAGCCTCGCCCGCCATTCCTCCGTCAACTCCACGCGATCCACGATCCGCCCGTTCGGATGCACGAAGCAGCTCGCACCGGTGTTCACGCTCCGCGCGATGCTGATGCGATTCTCAACCGCCCGAAAGACAGCGCACGCAAGGTGCTGCTCCAGTTCGGCCGAATGCAGAAACCAGCCGTCGTTGCTGATGGCAAACAGCATGTCGCATCCCTTGCCGGTGTCGGCACGAGTCCGGGCGAATTCCCGGCCGATGTACGGCATGATCTCCTCGTAGCAGATCGGCGTGCCAGCGCGATACCGCCGGCCGTCCTGGCTCCTTGACGCGAATTCAAACGCCGTGAACCCGCTCCCCGCGCCGAGGGAATACTCAACTCCCTGTTGCCCCCACGGCGTGATTGAATTCAGCCATCGATACAGCCAGTGATAAGAATAGCGAAACGGAACATACTCCCCAAAGAGGACGAGATGGTTCTTGTCATATCGCGCCGTGGGGCGTTCCTTGCCGGGAAGAAGCAGATACGACGAGTTATACCCCTCGGCCCGCGGCGGAAGCGCCGTCGGCTTCCACTCCATCGCCGAGCAGCCGAGGATGATCGGAACCCCTGCCGAAGTGGCCAGACTCTGAAACGCATCGCGCAGCCGGCGACTCTCGGCCTGCAATAGAACCATGTCGCCGCGATCCCAGAATGGAAAGCGTCGCTGGCGGATTTCTTCGAGTTGGGCGGGGTTCGCATCGGTGAACTGGTCGTTGATGTAGCCCTGCATCGCCGTTTCCGGAAAGACGATGACGTCGGGATTCTCCTTCGCCGCCAATTCCCCGAGTGCGAAGTACGATCGAAACACCAAATCCGACGGCGTGCGCCAGGCTCGCTCATCAACATATTGCGGAAAGTCATGCTGCACGACTGCCACGCGCGGCCCCGGTTGAAACGCCGATTCATCGCTGCGGATCCACCCATAGGCCAGTGTGCCGACCAGCACCATCGCCAGCGAAACCGTCCCCAGCGGAAGGCGCGCAATCTGATCTGACCGCCAAATCAGAATCGGCTGAATGAGCAGGTCGGTGATCCACCCGTTCACCATCGCGACGAGAAACGTCACGCCATACACCCCGACCAGATCGGCAATCTGAATCACGCTCAGAAATCTGTATTGGGTGTGTCCCAGCAGCAACCACGGAAACGCCAAATCACCAAGCGATCGAACATACTCCACCGCCGTCCACACAATGGCCGTGCTCAGCGCCACGGAAACGCCGTGCCTCTGATGCATATGCCGGATCGGCCACGCCGCGAGCGGGAAGAACAGCGCGTAATACGCGCACATCGCCAAATGCCCGGGAATCGTCACCGGCAGCAGCCATGCGATGTTGAAGCCGAAGTACCCCAGACCCAAAAAAAGGCTGAGCAAATAGATGAACTTCGCGTTGGCGGCCGTGCAAACACAAATCAACCACGGCACGAGCACGACATATCCAAGCAGACCCCAATTTACCGGTGGGAAGATCAAGCATGAGAGGGTCAGGCTTAGCGCCGTCAAGACGATGGCCGACCGCGGCCGTTCGATGTGTGCCTGCGCCCCGACCAGGCGGGCGGGTGCGCGATATCGCACTCCGATCAGAGGTGAATCTGAAGCAGGTTCGGAGACAAGCGTTCCCGACAGGTCTTGGGCGGCATCGCCTTTCGGAGTTTCGGAGGCGTCTTTGGTGGTCTCACTCGGCACGATATCGGTGTCCTGCGTCTGGGCGATGCGTAGCGTGGGAAGTGTACCCTCGAAGCCGTGCGTGGACAGCCGATGCGCTGGAGCACTCCGAACTAATGTAGGAACGTCGTTTCGTCCCGCCAGACTTGACTTGGTCGAGCCGTTTAAGTACCGTATTAATTCAGGAACCGGTGCCATGAGGGTGTATGGCACTTCAGAAGGCTTCGACTCTCGCCTGCCTAAGAACAAAGTCTCCAATTCGCCGAACAACTATGCCGCCAATTTTTCGATTCGTTGCATTCACTGTTGCATTCTGCACCACCGCACCGGTACTGGCGGGTGGCGCGGGGGTTACCGCCTCGCGAACCAGTCACACGCCCCCCGCCGACCAGTTTGTCTACGAGCCTGTTCCGGAAGCGTCGATCATTGCCTTCCCCGGCGCATATGGATTCGGTACCAAAACATTCGGCGGTCGCGGCCTCCCCGGGATGACGCCTCGGGTCATGTTTGTGACCACTCTGGCGGACAAAATTTGGGATGACGCCACGGGCCGGCTTATTGCGGCACCGGGTAGCCTGAGGGCCGCGCTCGAGGCCGGCGGCCCGCGATTCGTAATCTTCCGTGTCGGCGGCACCATCATTCTCAACGAGCCGATCCGGATCGATTATCCGTATGTCTACGTTGCCGGCCAAACCGCGCCGCCGCCGGGTGTGGTCATTGCCCATCGTGGGATCATTGTTCGAACCAACGACGTGGTGCTGCGATACCTTCGCTTCCGAACCTACTTCGATGAAGCACTGGACTATTTGCAGGGTTTGTTCATTCAGGCCTTGACGCTCGATCGGGTTGGCAATCATGAGCAGGTCGTGTCGAATCACACGGTCACCAATGTGGTTGTCGATCATTGTTCCTTCGCATGGTGCATCGACGACACGATCGGCATCGGCGACATCGTGGAAAATGTGACCATTCAGAATTGCATCATGGCCGAGGGGGCGACCTATGGTAATGACTACGGTCCCGCCGGCTCGGGAATGCTCTGCGCGACGTCCTCGGATGCTTCCGTCCCCACCAACCTCACCCGGCTTTCCCTCCATTACAACATCTTCGCCCACAACTCCGCACGCAATCCGCGGATCAAAAGCGGCGCGGTTTTCGATATTCGGAATAACATCGGGTACAACTGGGCCGAATCATTTCCGGTCATCCTGGATTGCGGCGCACACGTTAATTTCATCAACAACGAATATTACATGGGCGCCGATTCCCCCCAGTCCAATACGAACCTCAAAGATTTGATCATCGTCTCCGAACCCACCGGCCCGCTCGGCCGAACGGCCCTGTACCTCTCCAACAACATCGCCCCGCGTCGATTGCTCGATACGCAACCGCAATGGGATGTCGGCGTTTCGTACTTTGTTCGCAATACAGGACAGTGCGGCCCGACCAACCTTTATTGCCAGGTGCAGTTATCGACTCCGTTGTTGCAGGCGCCTTATCAGCTCGTAAGCCCGGTGACGGTTCCTCCCGTCCTGACCATGTCTCACTCCGTGATGCAACAACAGTTGCTTGCCTCGGCCGGCGTAAGCGGCGCCTATCGCGATGGCGTCGATCAGCGTCTCTGCGACGAATTGGCGTATGTCGTTTCCAAGAATCCCGTTGGGCTGCCGTCACCCGGATACGACCCGGCGCAGGACCCCGGGCTTCGTCGTATCGGTCCCCATGACGGCACGCGCGCCGATGTGCTTTGGTTTAAACCGCAAAACGACCCGGATCGACACTGCCTGCCCCGCCAATATCGCATGCTGCCCGGCCAGAGCCTTAACGACGCCAAGCGCGCCATGCTCAGTCGAATGACGTGCACGTTCGCCGACGGATTGCAATTGCCACGGGATCTTGATCGCATCCTCGCCTTGCCTGAAATCTACCAGTTCGAAATCGTCGCCCGAATCATCCCCGATCGCGAGTTGATTGAGCGAATGTACCCCGCCAACGAAACGCCGTGGCTGCCCACGGATCGTGATCTCGACGGCGTGCCGGATTACGTTGAATGGCTGAATCGAACCAACCCCAACCGGCCGGACAGCACCGAAGATTCGGATGGCAACGGCTACCTCAACATCGAGGATTACATCAACAGCATCACGCCCTAATCGGCCGTCATCATCGCGCCGCCGGAGCGCGCACCATCAGTTGTGCCATGAACACCGCTGTTCCAAGCACCGTCAGGATGATCGCGAGCATCGCCACGCCATAGACCGTTCGCGTCGCCTCGTTCGTTGAAATGTGCCGGCCCTGCATCTTTCCGATTCGCGCCGCGACGAAGCCGCAAACCCACGTCCAATGCAGGATCAAATGCACCAGCACCGAAAGCAGGAACACGGCGAACACGAATCCCTGCACTCGTTGCCACGAATTGAAATCAAGCCCCCACAATGTCCACCCCGCGGCCGTTGTCCCGGCGGGAAAGATGAACTGCACCACCGCCGTCGTCCACATCAGGACCACAAGCACCAGCAGCAGAAAACAATCAAGCAGAAAATTAACGGCGGTGCGGCTCATTCAACTCCGTCCACGCTGGACGATAGCGCGGATGTTTCATGGCAGCAAGGCGACTCCCGCGGCCACCCCCGCCACATCGTGAGCGCGCCCAGCCCAATCACAAACACCGCAGCCACGCGATAGATCCGCCGCCGCGTCGCATGAGTCATGATCGTTGTCCCGCAACCAATCAGCATCATCGCGGGAATGGTCCCCAGGCCGAATGCAATCATGACCGCCATGCCTCCTACGACATCGCCTCTTGCTGCGGCCAACGCGACAAACGAATAGACAAGTCCGCACGGAAGAAATCCGTTCGCGATCCCCGCGGCGAAGTATCCGAACCACCCGCGCGCGTTGAGAAAGTGTGCATACAGCGGGCTGAACAACCCCGTCGTGTAGTTCATCCACGCGGCCGGCAGTCGCACGATCTGCAACGCCGACAGCCCAACCAACAGCATGATCGCGCCGGCGAGGATCGAGAAAACCTGCTGCACATTGACCGGCCCGATCTGAACGTTGGAAAGATAGGTCCCGCCCGCCCCCGCAAGGCACCCCATGAATGCATACGTGAAGACTCGGCCGACGTTGTAGACCAACTGCCGCGCGAAGATCGGCCAGAACGGCACGTCGGCCGCACCGATGGCCGCGGCAAATCCGCCGCACATGCCGAGGCAGTGCGCCGATCCGAGAAATCCTCCCGCGAGCACGGGTGCCAGCTCCGCAATCACGTCGTTGCCTCCACCAGGAATTTGCCGGCTCGAACATCTTCCGCGCCGGCCATCTCGTCGCGATCCCCTCGACCCAGGCGCAGCGAATTGGCAATAACCATCACACTGCTGGCTAGCATGGCGAACGCCGCAAAGATGGGGTTCAGCCGGCCTGACAACGCCAGACCGATCCCGACGACGTTATACGCGAACGCCCAGAACAGATTGACCTTGATCGTACGAACCGTGCGCCGCGCCAGCGAAATGGCCCACGGCACGCCAAGCAGATTCTCGCCGAGCAAACACACGCCGCCGCTCTCACGCGTAATGTCCGCGCCGCAGCCCATCGCAATGCCCACGTCGGCCGCGGCAAGCGCCGGGGCGTCGTTGATCCCGTCGCCCACCATTACCACCGCGCTTGAGGCGCGGCGCCGCTCCTTGATCTTCTCGACCTTGTCCCCCGGCCGCAGCGCACCGTGTGCTTCGACATCAAGCAATTGGCTAATCGCCGCAGCGCGGCCTTCATGGTCCCCGGTTACCACCACGGGCGACAAACCAATGTGTCGCAATGCATTCATCGAAGCCCTCGCCTCGGGCCGCAATCGCTCCGCAAACTCAAACACGCCGCGAACCGCCCCCGCCCAACCGATGCACGCCAGCGGCGAACCGGCCTTGTGAATTCGCGCCACTGCGTCCGTCAGGTGAGCGTCCATGACGCAGCCGTTTTCTTCCATCATCGCGGGGTTGCCGAGCATCACCGGTTCTGCATTCGCCGTAGCCATGATGCCGCGCCCCGGCACCACGCGTACCTCTAACGCCGGTCCCTCGGTGTGATGGCGAGAACTCGCATACTCCGCAATGGCCCTCGACAAGACATGGTTCGAACCAGCCGCCAGTCGCCGCGCGGTCTGAAGCGCATTCGAAGTCGTCACACCTTCAGCCGCATGAAACGCCGTTACGGTCGCCTCGCCGGTCGACAGCGTGCCGGTCTTGTCGAAGCAGATCGCCCGTGCCGCGGCGAGTGTCTCAATTACGTCGCCGCCGCGAAACAGAATTCCTTTCCGCGCTGCGCGACCCAGCGACACCCACACGGCCATCGGTGTCGCGATACCCAACGCACACGGACATGCAATCAAAAGCACCGCCATCGCCGACATCAATCCGCCGTCGATTCCGCCGCGACGCGCACCGAGCGCGAAGCCTGTCGCGGCAAGCATCAGCGTCAACGGCACGAACGCCGTCGCGATCCGATCAGTAAGCCTCTCCCACGCGCCCTTCGATCGCTTGGCCTCCTCCAACAAGGCGACCATTCGGCCGATCGTGCTGTGCGTGCCGACCGATGTCGCCCGTATTCGCAACGATCCATCCACGTTAAGCGTCCCCGCCCGCACGATCGCGCCGACTTCCTTCACAATGGGAACGCTTTCGCCGGTCAACATGCTCTCATCGATGTGAGCGCGCCCATGCACAATCTCACCATCCGCCGCAATGCGCTGGCCCGCGTGGACGATCAGGACATCGCCTTCGCACACCTCGCCCGGTGCGACCTCTTGCTCGCCATCGTCGCGCACAATCGTCACGCGCTCGGGATACAGCCCCTCCAGCGATGCCACCGCCTTCGACGCCTTCAGCTTTCCGTTTGCCTCCAGCCACCGGCCCAGCGTCATAAACACCAGCACCACGCATCCGGTTTCGAAGTACACGGCCCCGCTGTCGCGAAGCGTGGAGACATACGAATACACAAACGACGCCGCCACACCGAGCACCACCAGTGCATCCGTCGAATAGACGCCGCGCCGCGCCCCCTCCATCGCCATGACGAGGATCGGCCATCCCAGCATGAAGAACACCGGCACTGAGAAGAGGAGGCACAAATAACGCATCACGCTCGCGAGCTGCAGCGAAAGCGGCGTCACATCCTCAGCGCTGAGTCCGTGCTGGCGATAGAGATACATGCTGAACATCATGACCGTCATGGAGAGAAAAACCGACAGGCCCATGCGAGTCAGCATCCAGTTCAACTGGCCGGCCTCACCGCGTGCGCGCGTAATGTCCGCCGCCAGTTGGCATCCATAACAGCAATACAACGGACCGTCTGACGTGTTGGCCCCCGCGACCGGAAGGTGACAGAAGTCGCACGCCGCCACCCCTCGCTCGTCGGTTGCGTTCATTAGAAGTAGTTTCTCGCCATCGGTATCGCGAACTTCACGACATACCAGATGGCGCCCACCCAGAAACAAATCCACAACGCCCGGACATACCACGGAATGTGGTGCGTGACATACGTGTGATACCGGCCCTCGCTTTGCGGAGCGGCGTCATCGTGCTGGTTCGTCATGGCTCGTTCTTTCTCGTTTGTTCATCCAGCGCGTCCAGTTCAGCCTCGCGCTCCAGCATGTCATACTTGGGTTTTTCGATATTGCGAAACATTCCATGCCGCGTGGCCCAGAGCAGCAGGCATACCATCCCCGCCGTCACGATCAGATAATTCGCAATCGGCACGATCGTGAAGCCCGCCAACTGATCCTTCTTAACCGCCAGAATGAAGAGGTACAGCTTTTCGAAGAATCCGTAGGAAGCCGGCCCCAGGATCGCCACGGCGATGCATCCGATCACAATGCGCTTTGTTCGTGTCTCATCGGGTCGGGCAATCATGATTGACGGCTCCCTTCGGTCGGCGCGTTCACCACCTGCTTGGGCACCGGCTTTCCGCCATAGGGCTGTTCGGGGTGTGCCGCCGGTCCGAGCGGCCCGTCTCCCTCAAAGTACGGATACTCGCGCAGCCAACTCCCCAGCGACTGGATGTAGGTGATGATCGCCATGCCCTTCTTGTTCGGGTAGCCCTGCTCATCCAGGAACCAGGAATACGCCGGCATCACCGACGTGGGCTGCACCGACAAGGGATTGTAGAAGTGCGCCACATGCCAGTCATTCGGCCGGCGCGCCGCCTCGCGAATCAAGTCCGGCCCCACACGGCGCGTTCCAAACAGCACCGGCCGCTGCAACGTGTTTTGATACTCCAACGCATGCGATACCGGGCCCCAGCGAAGGTCTTCATTCGACACCGGCCGCACGAACTGCGAATGGCAATGCCAGCACGCCTCGGCCACATACACGTCGTGGCCCAGTTGCAATGCCTCGGCATAGGTCTTGTAGTTCACCTCGCCAAAGTGTTTTTTGAATTGCTCGGGATACCGCTCCGCCAGATCGGCGAACTCCGGCACCATCCCTTTTTGCGCCATCATCGCGACAGTCTGCTCAGGCTCTTTGTAGTAGATCATCCACGGCAATACGGCCATCACGACGAAGGACAGCGCGAAGAAGCCCAGCCCCGCGATGAGAAAGATGCCTGATTTCGATTCAAACATGCGTCCAATCTCTCCTCGCCGTTACGCCGGCATCGGCGACGTTCCCGGCATAGCGGGTTGCGTCTGTCGACTTGCGACGGTCATCTGCCACGTCTTGTACAGATTCCAGAAGAACATGAAGTTGCCGACGATGATCATCGTCCCGCTCACACTGCGGATAAGCCAAAAAGGCATCGATGCAATCAACGACTCTTCCCATGGTGCCAGATTCCGCCAAAGATTGCCCTGCACAACACCCGCCACGAGCAGATCCGTGAACATGATCAGCGTGCCCAGGGCGCTCAGCCAGTAATGCCAACTGTTCAGCGCGTCGCTGTAATAGGCCTTCGCCCCGATCAGTCGCGGAAACAGATACAGAATGCTCCCGAGCAGCCAGAATCCGAACACGCCGAACATCACCAGATGTGCATGCCCCACGACCCAGTCCGTGAAGTGGATCAGCCGTTGGAAGGTCAGCGTGGTCTGGAACGAGCATTGCAGACACGTCGTAAAGTAGAAAACCATTCCGGTGTAGAACCATCGAATCGGCAGGCTCGTCCGCAGTGCATCGCCGCGACCGGCCAGAGTACCGAAGAAGTTGATGATTACGGTAGTGACCACGAACTCAATTGCAATCGTCGTAATCACGGCGCCGTGTTGCAGAAACAGCGGAATCGGGCTGTACAGGAAGTGGTGAATCCCCGTCAGCGGATAGAAAAACGCCAAACCCCAGAAGCCGACCAGTGAAAGCCCGTGGCTCCACATCGGCTTCTTCAAGATGATCGGCACGAAGTAGTACATCAACCCCCAACCCAGCGGCGTTACGAAGAGGCCCACCAGATCGTGAATGAACAACCCGCCGATCGCCCCGCCCGCTGCTCCGCCGACCAGATACTGCGCAAGAAAATTGCCCATCGCATAAACGAGCGGCGTCCAAACGAATGCCGCGATGAAATACCACAGGGTCACGTACATCGGCCCTTTGGCGCGGAAGATGGGCGTCAAGAAATTAACCGCCACGAGGATCAATCCAAGAAATGCGACGGGGTCAACGTACGTCGGCGTCTCGCCCCATTCCAGCGCCTGCGCGTGCCCAAGAATCAGACCCACCGCCGTCACGCCGACGATCGCCTGCCATGCCCAGAAGATGAACCACGACAGTGCCCGGCTGTACACCGGCTGGCCGGTCAGGCGCGGCACGGCCCAATACAGACAGCCCAGAAATGCATTGGCAAGAAACCCATACGCAACGCCATTGGTATGAACCAGCCGCCACCGGCCCGGTGAAAGCAACTCGATGCCGGGGAAAGGATACTTCTGCAGGAACTGCAGCGAGAAAGAAAACCCCGCCAATAGCGCGACGCCGAGAAACACCAGCGACGCGACGAGGTGCCACAGCGCCAGCTTCCGATCCACTAACCCATCCACCGGCCTCACAGCCGACGACGCCGGCGGACTCATGGACACATTCAATGCCGTCATAACGTATTCCCTGCCCCGCGACGACGCGGTTGCTCAACAATCAAAACTCGAAACTCTGCCCCGGCTGACTCGTCGCCGGCTGTTCCACCTTTTTCGGCGGCGCGCCATGCAAATAGATGGGTCGCGGCCGATTGCGAATCTGCGCCTTGCCGTCCTCCATCAATGGCGGCCGTTGAAGGATCAGGCTTTGCACGTAATACGACATGGCCCAGAGATCCGCCCGGGAGACGAGGGGCGGATCCCCGGATTTCTTGCCCGGCACGTCGATCGAATCGACCCACGTCGGCATCGCCGTGCCCGTGATGCCCGCTGACACCGATCGATAAATGTCGTCGGCCGTCATCCCGCCGCGAACGTAATCCCGTCGGAAGTCCGGCGGATACAGCATTTCTTCCTCGACGTTTTCCTTGCCCACCGACTGATCCATGTCAGGCCGGAACGTCTCGCGCGACTGGCCGCCGAAAGCGACGATGTACTCGTTCAGCTTCTTGTCATTCACGTACGAAGGATGACACGACCAGCAGTTCGCATAACCGTGATAGACCGCCTCGCCGCGCTTGATCGCCTCGGACTTGTCCGCCATCTTTCGATACGGATCATCGACCAGCGGAATCGGCACCGGCGGATCGTTTTCCGTCCATTTTGGCGAAAACGTCTTGATGTAACCGATGAGGCTGTCCACGGTACGGTCGGGCAGCAGCTTGAACGACGGCATGGCGCTGCCTTTGAGTCCGCGCTTGATCGTTCGTCGCAAGTCCTCGTCCGTCGGCAGCTGCCCCGATCGTGTCGAGCTGAACTTGAAATTCCCGATGACAAAGTTTCGTGGCTTTGGGTTGAGAAAGAGCGACGCCTCACCGACGCCGTCGCCGTTCGCTCCGTGGCAGCCCACGCAATAATTCGCGTACGCCACCTTGCCCTCTTCCATCAGCGACGTCGAGATGCTCGTCTGAAAGCCAAAGTGCGACCGCTTCGACATATCGACATCCGGCCGCGACGAATCGTCGCACGCCGGCATCATCGGCAACGCAATCAAAACCACCCCGATCAGTATGCTGCAACGCTTCACGCCCGCGCCTCCTGTCGCGCCACAGGGGGCGGCGCGAATTTCCCCCACTGATCCACGGCCAGCATCGTCCAGCCAAACACAAGATGCGTGGACAACGCGACATACACCGGCACCCGCTCCACGATCCAATTTCCCCCGATCAGCGTGGGCTGCAGCCATGCGATAATGCCATAGAAGTTAATCAGCCATACGCCGACGCCGAGGATGGACGCAATGCAGAGTCGAACCGCAAACGACGACGCCCCGAAGTAACGGCTCAAGATCAGGTGAAACGGCACGCCCCCGATCATGCCCGTCCCCAGATACAGGCAACACCCCGCCGCGAGGGCGAATCCGCTGTCGATGGTCAGCGCCTTTTCGCCCAGCGGAAACGTCAAATAAACGCGGATCAGCTCCAGCGGGTGCATCCCTACCATTGCCGCACCGACAATATTGAAGAGCAGACTTGTCACCGCCCCGGCCAGGCCCAGAATCATGCCCGCGAGGATGTGATACGTCGTGTAATACGTCGTCGGCACCCATGCATGAGGGTTGATGTCGCTGACCAGTTCGGCCTCAACCGCGGCCACCTGGGCACGCAACTGGTCCAACTCCCGCAGCTTCGCATTGCGATCCATGATGTCTCTCACCGCATCCCGCCGGCGCCGGGATCACCCGCCGCCTTGAATGGGCAGGGTCTATGCAATTCGCGTGCTAGCAGAAGAGAGATTCAAAGAAATGGGTCAGGGCACGCGATTTGCACCGACTGTAAGTCGACAACGTGCATGGTCAAGGAAAATCGGGCGTGAAACAGGGTTCGGCCCCGCTCCGGTTGTGGATAGGTCCGCGCTGGTTACGGATTTTTCCGCTCCCCGATCGGCCTTCCCACGAGATAACCCACCGTGAACGTCACCCCGGTCGCAATCGGGTAATGCCAGAAAGGCGACAACGGCAACGGCCGACCGCCGGCCACCGGGTACCACGTCAACGCCAGAACCACCGCGATGGCCGCCCCAACACCCCAGAACAGACCGCGGTCATCCCTCCGCCGTGCCAGAAACGCAAGCAGGAACACGCCGAGCAGCGGTCCATAAGTATACCGGGCGAGCGACAACGCCAGGTCGATGACGTTGTTGTATTGCTTGCTCAGCTCGATACACCCCATCGCCATCAGACAAAGCAACGCGCCCCATCCGATCACGAGCACCTTCGACCACGCCACGGCACGATTGGCACGGCTCGATTCCACGTCGGGCGCAAGGTCCGATTGCCTCAGAAAGAAGCTCATCGTTGCCTGTGACAGTGCGGCAAGTGCTCCTTCCAGCGTCGAGATGGACGCCGCGAAGATCGCCGCCACGAGAATGCCGCGGACCCCGACCGGGAGCTCCCGAAGGATAAAGAGCGGAAACAGCCGCTGCTTGTCCGTCGCGAGTTGCACCGTCTCCTCCGCGGTCAAAGGCCGGTGCTGGAAGTAGGCATACAGCGCGATGCCCACGCCGAGCATCAATACCGGAATGAAGAGACTCACGTTGCTCCACAGGATCGCCTTGCGTGCATCGCGTTCCGACCGGCAGCAGAAGATCCGCTGCGCCATGACCTGATCCGTCCCAAACGCCGCGAGATTCAGAAACGGCAGCGCCAGGATCCCGCACCAAAAGGTGTATTCGCGCGAGGGGTCCGTTGAAAAGTCGAAAAGTTGAAACTTTCCCGCCTCGTGTGCGACGCGAATCACCTCCGAAGCGCCGCCCGGCACCGCGGCGATGGATGCAATCAACGCGAGGATGGCGCCAACAATAATGACGCCGAACTGAATTACATCCGTCCAGATGACCGTCGTCATTCCACCGAGCAGCGTCCACCCGATGGCAAACGCTCCCATCAGCCAAATCGCCGGGATCGGATTCAGTCCCGCGACGACGCCGAGCACCGACGCCGTGATGAACAACCGTGCTCCCTGTCCCAGTACGGCCCCGAGGAAAAAAAGCCCCGTCGTCGTATGCTTCACCCGCGGGCCGAGCCGCGCCCCGGCGTAGTCATACGGACTATAAATCTCGTGCTCATAGAATCGACGAACAAAGTATTTTGCGACGATCCATCGCGCGAGAATGCTGCCCAATGCCAGTTGCAGATAGGTCAGATTTCCGCCGATGGCGTAGCTGATCGTCGGTACGCCGATGATCGTCGCTGCCGAAATCTCCGTCGCGATGATCGACCCGCTGATCGCCCACCACGGCAGCTTGCGCCCGCCAAGAAAGAAATCCCGAATCGTGGCCTGCTTGCCGGCCAGCTTTGCGCCAATCAGCGTCGTGCCGACGAGATACCCCGCGACGACGAGCCAGTCGACCGCTGTGAATTTGGATGGAATCGCCGCGAGGACCACAACGACAAACTATGGCATGAACTCACGCAAATGGCGAGCGGATTTCGAGATTCGCCATCCGGTTTTCCGTCGAGGCGCGGCCGGATACCGGACGATTCGGCGAATCCTGCGCCGATTACGCCGTCGGAAACTCCGCCCGCAGCGTCCCCGCCGCCGTCGTCACGCAGGAGCCGCCGATGCGCACGTCGCGCGTCCCAGACGACGATTGAGTCACCACCACGCGCACCAACCCCGCGCGCGCCGCATTTCCCTGCGCGCAATAGAAGTCGGCCCGCCCGGAGGAGATCGCCGCCACCCCGCACTCAACGAGGTGCAGGCCCAGCGGGCCGTGCGCCGATCCTGTCACCGGGTCTTCATCGATTCCTGCCGCAGGCGCGAAGAATCGCGACTGCGCCACCGTCGTCGGCGTGAGTACATTCGTCGTCGTGACAAGCACGCCGCGCACTCCATCGTGCTTGCAATACCGCGCCAACTCACTCATCGACGGCGCCAGCGACAGTAACGCCGGCAGTTCCTTCACTGCAAGGATGACATCCTCATCCTGCGTCCGAATCGCCGGCAATCGCGGATCGAGTTGATCCATCGAAAGCCCCAGCCGATCGAGCAGCGGCGGCAGGATCACACTGCGACTCTTCGGCTCACAGTGCGGCATGTCCAGCCAGATCGTCGGCGGCTTCGACCCGTCTGGGAGCGTCTCAATGCGCACCTGAAGAATCCCCGACCGCGTTTCAATCGGCAGCATCGTCCCCGGCTCGGTCAACTCGCGAGAGAATCGCCCCGTTTCCAGAAGCGCGTGCACCGCCCCGAGCGTCGCATGTCCGCAGAAATCAACCTCGCACCCCGGCGTGAACCATCGAAATCGCACCGCCGCATCCTTCGTCGTCGGCGTCAGAATGAAGGTCGTCTCCGGCGCGGCGAACTCCCGCGCAATGAGTTGCATCTGCCGGTCGGTCAATCCGTCGGCGTTGAGAATCACCCCCGCCACATTGCCGCCGCCGGCCGAGAACGAAAAGGCATCCACCAACCGAAACTCGCGTTCATTCGTGTTCATTCATGTCCTTGGTCAGACGCCTTCACCTTCAACTCAGCACATCAACATCCATTACTTCGCGATCCGATCCCCCGTCACGGTTAATTCGCTCGGAGTGGGTAATGCCAGATTCTTGAGCTGCTCGCCGATCAGCTTCTTATCCCCGACCAGCACCAGCACCGCGTTTTCGAGTGCAATCGCCGGCCGCGCCAGCGGGTTCAAGTCCGCCTCGCTGATCGAACCCAGCAGTGTCAGATCATCTCCCAGAGACGAAAACGGCAATCCGTTCTGTTCGCGCTCCGACGCCACCGCCAGCAATCCGCCCAGTCCCTGAAAGGCCTCAACGAGGTCCACGCGATTTGTCTTGCGGGCCTTCTCCGCCTCTTCCGAGGTAATGTCGCCGGCTCGAATCTTGTCGAACTCCTTCATGAATTCCTGCAACGCCGCGCCGGTGTATTCCGCCTGCACGTCGGCGCCCGCGGAGAAATACCCCGTCCCCGAACGCAGGTTGAAACTCGACCGCGCCCCGTAGGTGTACCCATGCTGCTCGCGAAGATTCTGATTCAACCGGCTCGTGAAACTGCCGCCGAGAATCGTATTCAGGCAACCCAGTCGCACCCGATCGGGCGAGCGATACGTCGGCGCTGGCGCATAAAATCGAATTACGGTTTGCACCGACTGCGGCTTGTCCACCAGCACGACGCGCATCGGCCCCGGCGGCGCGGGCATGTCCTTCCGCTCGCGCTTTGCAATCGGCCCCGTGCCCTTCCACGAACCCAGCGCCTTCTCCAGGGCGGCCTTCGCGTCGGATGCCGACAAATCGCCCGCGACAAACAGGATGCTTCCCTTGGGGTTGAACATCTGCTGATACCGGGCCTTGATCGCGGCAAGGTCCAATCCTTTCACCGTCTCCATCGTTCCTTCGGTCGGCCGGCCATAAGGGTGCCCATCGCCGAAGAAAGTTCGCATGCCCACGCGCGCCGCCACCTGCGTCGGCCGATCCTCCGCCTGCTTCAGCGCCTGCAGGTGCAGCGTCTTCACGCGATCCCATTCCTTTTCTTCCATGCGCGGACGGGCGACGGCATCCGCATACAGCGCCAGCGCTGCATCGAAGTTTCGCCGCAACACCGACAGCCCGATCCGCCCCGACTCCTGATCGACCGACGTCATGAGCGTCGCACCAAGCAGGTTCAACTCGTTGGAGAACTCCAGCGCCCCGCGGCTGCCCGCGCCCTCATCGATCATTCCCGCCGACAGAACCGAAAGCCCCGCCTTCGACGCTTCATCGTTCCCTGCGCCGTCCGGCAGTTGCAGCAACAAATTCACCAGAGGCAGCTCCCGCCGCTCCCAATGCCGAACCTCCAGACCGTTCGACAGCGTGAACACCTCCGGGCCTGTCGGCGCAAACGGCTTCTCCGCAACCAGGTCCGGCTGCTTGTCGCGCGGCGACGGCGCATCTTTTTCCTCCGGCAGCACGCGCATCACAAGCCGCGCGTTGGGCGTGAGCACTTTCTTCGACCATGCCTGCACCGATTCCGTGGTCGCATGGCGATACCGATCCAGGTCGCGTTTGAAGGAGTTTGGCTCGCCGAAGTAGAACTGATACCGGTTCAGCGAATCCGCTTTCGCCAAAACCGACTGCAAACTTGCCACCGACATGTATTCAATTCGCGTTTTCTGCCGCTCCAACTCTTCCTGGGTCGGCCCCTTCTCAACGAATTCGGCCAGCACCTCATCCGTCGTCTTCTCAATCTGATCGAGCGACACGCCCGGCTTGGCCGTCACCTCAACTTGAAACAACGAGCCGAGGTACATCGACTCCTGGTTTGCCGATACCTCCGTTGCAATCTTGTCTCGATAGACCAGCCGCTCATACAGCCGGCTCGACTTCCCGGTCGCCAGCACCGCCGCCGCCAGGTCCATGTCCGCGTCGCCATCCGAAAACGCGGCCGGACTGTGATACACCATTGTCGTCCGGGCGAATTGCACCGCGTCGGTGTAGGTCACGCGGCAAACGTCCTTCAATGCAACCGGCTCGGCCTTCCGATGAATCGGCTCCGGGCCTCGCTGCAGCGTCCCAAACAGCTTCGCGATCAGCGGCTTGATCTCCTTCGGGTCGAAGTCGCCCGCAACCACCAGTGACGCATTGTTCGGCAGGTAATACGCCGCGAAAAAGTCCTTCACGTCGCGCACCGTCGCCGCCTGCAAGTCCTCATGCGTGCCGATCACCTCGATGTGATACGGATGCCCCGGCGGAAACATCAACTCCGTAATCTTCAAATCCGCCTTGCCATAGGGCCGCATTTCGCTCGTCTGTCGACGCTCGTTGCGCACCACGTCGCGCTGCTTGTCGAGCTTTTCCTGTGTCATTTCCTTGCCGAGGTCTTCCAGTCGGTCGGCGTCCAGCCACAAGAGCGTCGGCAGCAGGCTCGATGGTCCTGTGGAGTAGTAGTTCGTCCGATCCTGTGTCGTGGAGGCATTGTTGTTGCCGCCGCCGCGCTCCATCAATACGTCAAACGAATTCCCCGCGACGCGCCGCGTACCCATGAACATTAAATGCTCAAACAGGTGCGCAAACCCGCTTCGCCCCGGCGCCTCATCCTTCGAGCCGACATAGAACCACGTATTAATGCACGCCACCGGCAGGCTGTGATCCTCATGCAGGATGACCGTCATGCCGTTGTCGAGCTGGTACTTTTCAACCTTCACGTCCTGGGCCGAGACCGAACCGGCGCCGAATGCAATCAAAACTCCGACGGATACGTATACGCGATTCACGGGGATACCCCTTTCAGAAGGACCTGGGATTCAACCTTGTGTCAACTCAGGATAAACGCACCGGCGGTCGAGGTCTAACGTCGCCGCCCGGCCGCGTCGCGTCGCCTCCGGCCACCTGCTATAACAACCAATTCATCGGAGCTTCGTGTGACAATGCCACTCACATCCTCGCCGACGCTTCGACCACGAGCTGCTTCGCTCATGCTAACGATCGCCGCGATCATCGCATACGCAAACAGTTTTGCCGGCGTCATGCTCTTCGATGACCTGCAACAGATCACCTATAACCCGCTGATCACCTCGGTCGTTCCGATTTCCGGGCATTTCAAGGATTCCCGCCCCCTCGTCAGTCTGACGTTCGCGCTTAACTACGCCATCAGCGGGCTTTCCACTTGGAGCTATCACGCCGTAAACCTCGCGGTTCACATCGCCGCGGGCTTGGCGCTTTATGGAGTCGTGCGGCGCGCGTTGGTTAAAACACAACGAAATGCCGACACGATCGCGTTTGCTGCGGCGCTTATCTGGATCGTCCATCCGCTCAATACCCAGGCCGTGACCTACCTCGTCCAGCGCAGCGAAAGCATGATGACGATGTTCTATCTGCTGACGCTTTATGCCGTGGCGCGCTCGCGCGAATCTCGAAGCCCGTTTCCATGGCAATCCGCCGCGTTCGTTTTCTGTGCGCTCGGGATGTTGAGCAAAGCGGTCATGGTGACGGCTCCACTCCTCGCAATCTTGTACGACCGCGTTTTTATTTCAACATCCTGGGCGGCGATTCGATCCCGATGGCGATTGTATGCAGGGCTCGCCGCGACCTGGAGTCTGTTGCTCGTCACCGGCGTCATTCAGGGGCTTACCGGTGTCGGCGGAGTCGCATCACACACCGTAGGCTTCGGCGTCAGCGCAATAACCCCCTGGCAATACGCACTCACTCAATCGCGTGTCATCATTCGTTATTTTCAATTGGCCTTCTGGCCCGGCGACCTTTGCATCGACTATGGATGGACCGCCTGCCAGTCAGCCTCCGAAACGGGCCTGCCGATTGCGGCATTGATCCTTCTGCTCGGCGTTTCCGTGATCGTGCTTCGGCGAAGCCCCACGGTCGGCTTTTGGATCGCATGGGTTTTCATCACCCTCGCACCCACTTCAAGTGTCGTCCCGATCAAGGACGTCATCTTTGAACATCGCATGTATCTCCCCTTGGCGGGCTTGAGCGTTGTCGTCTGTCTGATGGCCTCGAACCTTTCAACGCGCATGGCAATCCGTCGGCCCATCATGGTCGCGCTCCTTTGCGTGTGCGCCGTTGCGCTCGGTACGCGGACCTACCTTCGCAATCGCGACTATCACGACGAAGTCGCCATGTGGCGCCGCGTCGCCCTCGCCCAGCCGACCTACGCCCGCGCACACCTCGGATTGGGGTATGCCCTGATGATGAAGGGCGACCTCGACGATGCCCGCGCCGAATTGGAACGATGCCTGACTCTGCAACCAAACTGGGCCGACGCCCAAACAAACCTCGGCCTGATCGAGGCGGCACGCGGTCGCCACGAAGCCGCCATGTCCCATCACACCACGGCCATTCAGTTGAATCCGACGCTCGTGTCGGCCCATGTCAATCTCGCGGCTTCGCTCCTTGCAATGAACCGGACCCACGATGCAATCGAGCGACTGCGCACCGCCATTCAGCTTTCGCCCAACAACTTCGATGCCCACGATCGGCTCGCCGCCGCGCTGCAACAGCTCGGCCAATTTGAAAGCGCGCTCACGGAATGCGAATCCGCCCTGAAGCTTCGTCCGCATTCCGTTGACACCATCGTCCGCCGCGCGAACATCCTCGCCGACCTCGGGCGGTACGCCGATGCAATCCCGATCTACCGAACCGCGCTCAGCGCAAGACCGGATTCCCCTGAGATTCTCAGCAACCTCGGAACCGCCCTACGAGCCACCAACGATCTTGCCGGTGCCGAGGCGGCATACAAAGCGGCGCTCCGCGTTCGACCCACCTATGCGACCGCGCTTCTTAACTATGGAAACCTGCTGCGCCGGCAGGGTCGCACGACGGACGCAATTGACAAATACGAAGCCGCCGTCACCGCCGCGCCCGATAATGCCGTCGCATCACTCGCACTCGGAACGCTTCTCTATGAGCAAAAGCAGTTCGAGCGCGGACTTCGCGCCTGTGAACGGGCAGTCCAACTCTCCCCAACACACGTCACCGCTCATTACCACGTCGGGCTATGCCACGAAGCCTTGGGCCAATCGGACAAAGCGGCCGCCGCTTACCGAGCCTGCCTCACTATCCAGCCGGCCTACGAACCCGCGCTTGAGAAGCTCCGCAGCCTCAAATTGCCGAACGCACCGCCGGACCGCTGAAATAAGCGAACTGCTCCGCCCGACTCATCGTTAATAAACCCGGCGTTTGCTACAATACATGTCGCGGGCCGCCTGTGATGCCGGCCCACGTTTCTCGTTCTAAATGCTTGGCAATGGGTGACTTGGGAATGGCGAGCACGGCGGAGAATCCATCGCTTGAGGTCGAAACCGGCGGCATCGGTCTGCGCCATATCCCCCTTATGTTCGTCCGCCCCGCCGCCGCCTTCTCCCGCATGGAGGACACCGGGGCCTACGGGAAAGCCCTCGTCGTCCTCCTCGCCTTTGCCATCCTCGTCGGCTATGCCCAGGTCCAGACCGGCCTGATCGACCGTGTTGTAGACCAGCAAACCGAGCAACAACTCGCCGAACTCGAAAAAGCCCAATACGGCGTCGTGGACAAGCTGGAATTGAAAGACGCCATGGACGCCGTTCGCAAGGGCGGCCAATTCATGAAAATGGTCCAACGCCTCGCGGCCGTCGTCTTTGCACCGACCTATCTGCTGGTGTCGTCGCTCATCATCGCATCGATTCTCTACGCATCGGTCGCTCTGATCGGTCGCAAGCCCGAGTGGCACACGCTGATGTCAATCACCGTCTACGCCGCGTTCGTCGATCTTGCCGCCATGACCCTGCGACTCGTCATGATGCTCACCTATCGAACCCTCGATCTCGACACCTCGCTTCGCCTGCTCGCTGAGCCGGGCAAGCCCACCGTCCTCGCCGGGATCGACCCATTCCGAATCTGGTTCTGGGTTCTCATCCTGATGGGCCTGCTCATCACGCGTCAACTCAGCCGTCGCGCGGCCATCATCGCCTGCGGCCTCATGTTCATAAGTTCAACCGGAGCGATCATTGGTTTGCAGTATCTGCCGGCGATGGCCGGCTAGCCGTCCACGTAACGCACAGTGGCACAGGGAGCAAAGGGAATGCGTAAGTTCGCGACACTCATCATCCTCATCGTCGTTGCCGGAGTGATCTTCGGCCTCGGCTATTTCCGCCGCGGCGCCGATGACAAACCGATCCTGCACGTCGCCGACGATGTCCCGCTGACCGTCAGCATCGCCCAGCCCACGCGCCAGGAAATCACCCAGATCGTCCAGGCCCCCGGCGATGTCGAAGCCGTCCTCGAAGTCGAAGTCCGCTCCGAAATCGTCGCCAAGATCGACGAAATGCCCGTCAAAGAAGGCGACATTGTGAAAAAGGGCGACTTGCTCTGCCGCCTCAATGACTCCAACCTCCGCGCCGAGGTCCAGTCAGGTCTGGCCCGCGTCGCCCGGCTTAAGGCCGCCATCGTGGACGCCGAAGCCGAAACCGAAAAAGCCGACCGCGACTATCGCCGCCAGCTCCAACTCACCGAGGTCGACGCCACCAGCGACAAGGAACGCCAGGACTACAGCACCACCTTCAAAAAATCCCGCGCCTTGCTCGAGATGCGCACGCAGGAACTCGCCGAATCCGAAGCCTACCTCACCCGCCTCAAGGAAGACCTGAAGAAAACCGTCATCACCGCCCCCATCGGCGGCATCATCTCCAAGCTCAGCGTCAAAGAGGGCGAGATCGTCGTCACCGGCACCATGAACAACCCCGGCACCGTCATCATGACCATCAGCGACCTCTCCCGAATGCAGGTCCGCGCCCGCGTCGATGAAGTCGACGTGCCCATGGTCAAGCCCGGCCAGAAGGCCCGCATCTTTCTCCAAGCAGACCAGCAGAAATCCATTCCCGCGCAGGTCGTCCGCGTCGCGTCGAAAAGCACCAAGGTCGTCGGCCGCGATGTGGTCAGCTTCGAAACCATCCTCGAAGTCCAGTCCAACGACGATCGCGTCCGCCCCGGCATGACCTCCAACGTCGAAATCGAAGTCGCCAAACAATCCGACGCCGTCACCATCCCAGTCGAAGCCGTCGTCCATCGCATGAGAAAAGATCTGCCCGAAGATGTCGTCCGCAAGTACGACGCCATTCGCAACCGCGACCTCTCCGAGCAGGCCCGCCAGGCGCAATACATCAAAGTCGTCTACGTCAAAGACAACGACGTCGCCCGCGTCCGCCTGGTCGACACCGGCATCGCCGACAGCCGCTTCGTCGAAATGAAGAACGGCATCGACCCCAAGGAAACCGTCATCACCGGGCCTTATCGCAGCCTCGACCAATTGAAGGAAGGCCAAAAAGTCGCCCTCTCCAAGGACGACGAGAAGAAGCTAAAAGAAAAGAAAGACGAAAAGCACCTCGCCGAGGGCAACGACAAGTCCGGCGAAAACGGCGCAGGCTGATCGAAGCCCGTCCTCGCGCTCACGTATCCGATGCAAACCGACAATCGCAAAAAGCTCATCGAACTCCGCAACCTGCGCAAGATCTATCGCGTCGGCACCGAACTCGTCCACGCCCTCCGCGGCGTCACGCTCTCCATTCATGAAAACGAATTCGTCGCCATCATGGGCCCCTCCGGCTCCGGCAAATCCACCCTCATGAACATCCTCGGCTGCCTCGATGTCCCCACCGAGGGTGACTACTTCCTCGCCGGCGAAGATGTCGCCAAGCTCTCCCAATCCGGCCTCGCCCGAATACGCGGACGACAGATCGGCTTCGTCTTTCAGAACTTCGAGCTGCTCCCGCGCATGACCGCGCTGAAAAACGTGCAACTCCCGCTCATGTACTCGCAGCTTCCGAAAAGCAAACAACGCGCCATCGCCGCCTTGGAAATGGTCGGCCTGGCCGATCGCGCCAAACACCGCCCCAACCAGCTCTCCGGTGGTCAGCGCCAGCGTGTCGCCATCGCCCGCGCACTCGCCCAACAGCCCGCCATCATTCTCGCCGACGAACCCACCGGCAACCTCGACACCAAGACCGGCAACGAAATCATGGCCGTCTTCGACATGCTCCACGGTGCCGGCCAGACCATCATCATCGTCACCCACGAGCCTGACATCGCCATGCGCTGCAAGCGCGTCGTCACGCTTCGCGACGGCCTCGTCTCCTCCGACACCGTGCCGAGCGAGGGCCTTGAATCGGTCGAGTCGCAAAGGATTGCGTCATGACGGCCCGACTCCTCGCTCGCGCCAACGCGCTCCGCATCCGCCTCGGCACCACCGCCCTGCGCCACGCATCCAATATCACCACCGCCTTCAGCCAGATCTGGGCCAACAAAGGCCGCTCCCTGCTCACCACCCTCGGCATCATCATCGCCGTCACGGCCATCATCACCGTCGTCGCCTTCGTGCAGGGTTTCGGCGACTACATGTCCAAGATGCTCCGAGGCTACGGCACCAAGCAGATGATCGTTCGCTCCTGGACACCGCAGGATGAAGACGCCTTCGGCATGGGCCGCGTCACCCTCGACATGGATGATGTCCGCGCCGTCGCCGCCGAATGCCCGCACATTTCCCGCATCACCCCCTTCATCTTCACCGAGACCGACGTTTCCTACGGCCGCGCCAAGGCCACGCAGATCGCCGTTCGCGGCGTCTCCGAGGATTACCAGGTCATCCGCAATTACTACGCCGACGCCGGCCGCTTCTTCGGTCCCATCGACGTCGAGAACAGCGAAAACGTCTGCGTCCTCGGCCGCACCATGCTCAAGCTCCTCGAATGCGATGAGTCCGTCATCGGCGAGCACATCCTCATCCGCGATCAGCGTTTTCGCGTCGTCGGCATCCTCCAGACCAAGGGCAGCTTCATGGGCGAGGATCAGGATCAGACCGTCATGATCCCTTACTCCACCGCCCTGAATCTCTACACCTCCCAGCGCGAAGACCTTCGCTTCCTCTGCGAGGCCTCCGACGAAAAGTTCATCAACGAGGCCGAAGGCGAACTGACCCGCGTCCTCCGCCGTCGCCACAAACTCGAACCCGGCACCCAGAATGATTTCCAGGTCCAGCGCCAGGATCAGATGCTCAAGCAGTTCGACAAGATTCGCATGGCCGTCACCGCCCTCCTCGCCGGCATCGTCAGCATCTCCCTCATCGTCGGCGGCATCGGCATCATGAACGTCATGTTCGTCTCCGTCACCGAGCGCACCAAGGAGATCGGCCTGCGCAAGAGCGTCGGCGCCCGCCGCCGCGACATCCTCGCCCAGTTCCTCACCGAGGCCGTCGTCCTCAGCACCACCGGCGGCGGCATCGGCATCGCTCTCGGCTACGCCTTCACATACGTCGCCTCGCTGCATCCAAAGATGGTCGACATCAGCGTGCCCATGTGGTCCGTCGCATTGGCCACCGGCTTCTCGCTCGGCGCGGGAATGCTCTTCGGCATCCTCCCCGCCTTCAAAGCATCCATCCTCCACCCCATCGACGCGTTGAGGCACGAATGAACGGCGAATTGCCTATCACGAATGACTCGATGCCACACAGCGCGGCCGCGCTCGCGTCGCCATTCGTAATTGGTAATTCGAAATTGGTCATTCCGCCCGAGTCTCGCCTCGGCAAAGCGGTACATTCCCTTACGGGCGGCCTCCTCCGCCACTGGCAAAACATCCTCACCGCCTTCGTGCAAGTCTGGGCCAACAAGGGCCGCAGCGTCCTCACCACCCTCGGCATCATCATCGGCGTCACCAGCACCATCACCGTCGTCAGCATGGTCCAGGGCTTCGGCAACTACGTCACCGACATCATCCGCGGCTTCGGCACCAACCTCATCTTCGTCTTTCCCTATTCGCCCGAAGGATTCAAAGACATCCTCCTCGGCCGCGTCACCATGGATGTGGACGATGTCCGCGCCGTCGGCGCACGCTGCGACAAGGTCCGCCGCATCTCACCGATCATCTTCTCCCAGGCCACCATCGAGTTCGGCCGCAGCAAAGTTTCGAACGTGCGCATCCGCGGCGCGACAGAGGAGTTCCAGTCCATCCGAAGTTTCTATGTGGATAAAGGCCGCTTCTTCGGCCCGCTGGAAGTCGATCGCGGCGCCTATGTCTGCGCCCTCGGTGCCGACATGCTCCGCCAGTTGCAGTGCGACGAGCGCATCGTCGGCGAGGATATTTATATCTCCGGCCAGCGCTTCCGCGTCCTCGGCATCCTGGAGCCGAAAGGCAAGGTCATGGACGACAACCCCGACGAAGTCGTCGTCCTCCCCTACACCACGGCGCTGAAGGTCTGGCCCGAGATGCGCGTCTTCATGCCCTTCATGGTCGAAGCAACCGGCGAGAAGGATGCCGCCGAGTGCGCCCTGCAGATCACCCGCGTCCTCCGCGAGCGCCACAACATCCCGCCCGGCACCATCAGCGACTTCCGCGTGCATACGCAGGATGAGTTGCTTCGCGACTTGGAGCGCGTGAAAGTCGCGGCCACCAGCGTCCTCGCCGGCATCGTCGGCATCTCCCTCATCGTCGGCGGCATCGGCGTCATGAACGTCATGCTCGTGTCGGTCACTGAGCGCACCCGCGAGATCGGCCTCCGCAAAAGCGTCGGCGGCCGCCGCCGCGACATCATGGCCCAGTTCTTAACCGAGGCCGTCGTGCTGGCCGTCGTCGGCGGCTCCATCGGCGTCTTTCTCGGATATTCGATTTGCTACGTCGCCTCGCTGCACCCATCCATGGTCAAGGTGAATGTCCCCATGTGGGCCGTCGCGCTGGGCTTAACCTGCTCCGCCGGCGTCGGCGTCCTCTTCGGCATGATCCCCGCCTTCAAAGCCGCCATCCTCCACCCCATCGACGCATTGCGCCATGAATAGCAATGTCTCAGCCTCCTCCCCCGGATAACGCCTCAGCCGCGTCGCCCGGAGGGCGCACGTTGGTCGCTCGTGCGTGTCGAAGAGTCGCCTTGGAGACATTCCCATCTCGCACGCAACGCATTGCTGGGCGTGAGCGTCCCTCGGGGAATCCGTCTCCGCCTGCGTTCCCCACCCGTTAGGGCGCACGCTGGTAGCCAGGGGCTTGTAGCCCAGGCAAGAATTAAACGCGTCCATTTTTTCCCCGCCCTCCGCCGCCCGGAGGGCGCACGATCGTAGCCGGCGGTTTCAACCGCCGGAGATGTGCCCCCAAAATTTTTATCGCGTCCGGAGGACGCACAAACCTCGGCCCCTCCCCGTGATTTCGCCAATCGACCATAAATCGTCACTCCGGTAATTCGAAATTCCGACCGTCGGTGCGAGAGGTGCTCATTCCCCACGACCCCAAAGGGGTCATGGAACTCAGCTCGGGGTTGGGCGAAGCCGTACCCCGGGTTTTCAGGGCTTCAGGCCTTTCTCCACCCCGAAGAGGTGGAGGAGTGTTGGTACGTGATTCCCTTTTCGCACCATCTCGCCATCGGTCGTGAGCGCCCCTCGCCCGATAGCACGATCTCGATCTGACCATCCGGCTGGCTCGACTCCGCCGGAGCCGACGGCCCGGCGATACGGACCGGCACGAACGATGACGTCCTTCGGCGGGGCCTCCTTCGCGGCTGGGCCGCATCCCGCCGAGACAGTTCTCGGCGCCACCAATGAAACCCCGACTCCTGAAGTGCATGACGCCGACACCAGCCGCTGATCGACAGCCCGCTCCGCGCCTGGCCGCCAATCATGCGCCGCCAGAACGGCTCTTTCGTCAGGTCACGACTTCCCTCGCGCGGCATACGTTCCTCCGTCCATTACGGAAGCAGCATGACCGCCTCGCTCAGAGATTGGTAGACGGGGTTGGCCGGACGAATACCCTGGTCATAGGTGAGCGTCACCGGCGACAGGCATCCCGCCGTGCAGGGCGGCCCGTTGGCCGTCCCATCCGGATCGAGGGTCAGATACGCGTTGACGGCGCAGGCAGAGTTGGGCCGAAGCCGCTAAGGAGAAACCTGGATCAACTGACTCAGGCTGCGACGTAGCGGCCCCGAACGCTCTCACAAAAACATGCCCCAAGATTCCACTTGAACTGCGAGCCAAGACACTATGGCACATGTGAATGTGAGATATCTACCCAAACCGGCTTATCGTCATCGAAAAGTCCGCGATCCCACGATCTAAACACATAGGTTAGACTGTCAGTCACATTCACTACCGTTCCGTATCCCATCATTCTGATTGGAGTGACATCAACGTTGCAACGCTTAAGGTCTGCAAAAGTTGAAGTGGTCGAAAGTCCACAAAGAAACACAAGACTGGAGTCGCTTGTGCGGATCGCTACGAGGCGACCACCAATAACTTTGGAGAATAATGCACGAACCTTGGCGCCATTCGCAAGTACGACCGAATAAGAGCCGCACAATTCACTTGGAGTTCGCATCTCGCTGTGCCCAGTACGAATCACAGGATTCTTGGCTTTGAACTCTTCAAAGGTCATCCCCCAAGACAGAGGTGATATCCAGTCTACGGAGTCATTAATAACAACTGGGTCTGGTCTTGACGGGGACATCATAATAGCTGACCTTGACCTACAACCAGTCGAAAGAATTAGAACCACGACAATTGCCTGTATGCATGTATCCAATAATCCTGTGCCGTACTGAAGCACTTGCCGCTCCTCTCTAACCCTGCATCTCAGATTCCGTCTCGTTCTCTCCCCTTCAGGGGAAAGGTGGTCCAACTAAGCCACCCGAATTTCCTGAATTGTTCACAACATTGCCTTGTGTTGGTCGATAAACATTAGTCGATGCATTGCCGTCCTCCCATGCCGTCCCAGGGTAAAAGGGGTCAAGGGTGCTCTGTAGAAAACCAAGTCTCCAGTTTCATTTGCTGGGTTGTCGATAGATGGTCATGAAGACCACCAAATCGCCGCGGAGGATGATGGAGGTCGGCTACGCTTGTGCCCGGCGGGCCTTACCGACGTTTTCCCATCGCTACAGCCCCAAGAAGTTCACCCAGCATCAGCTTTTCGCCTGTCTGACGCTCAAGGAGTTCATGAAACTCGACTATCGCGGCGTCATGCAACTGCTCATCGATTCGCCCGACTTGTGCCGGGTCATCGAACTGACCGAAGTCCCGCACTGGACCACTCTGCAGAAGGCCGCCGACCGGCTTCTAAAAAAAACGCCGCTCACGCCCTCCTCGATCAAACGCTGGCCCTCGCAAGCCAGGCGGGGCTCCTTGGGGACCGCGCGCCGCTGACGGCCGTCGACGGCAGCGGCTTTGAGGCCCATCACGTCAGCCACTACTTTGTTCGCCGACGCTCGCGCGGGGCCGACAAACACCTGCAATCCATGACCTATCGACGATTCCCCAAGGTCGGAATCCTGGCCGACTGTCGGACTCATTTGATCCTCGCGGCCGTGCCGGGGCGCGGACCCGGGCCGGATCATTTTCATTTCAAGCAGATCCTACGTGAGGCACTGGCCCGGCGATCGCTCGGCACCGTTGCGGCCGACGCAGGCTACGACGCCGAGTGGGTCCATCGCCATGCGCGGGACGACCACGGCCTCGTCACGCTCATTCCGCCGCTGATCGGCCGTCCCACCGACAAGCCCCCGTCCACCCCGTACCGAAGACAGATGCGCACTTACTTCAAACGCCCGCCTGAACGCCGACAATACGGCCAGCGATGGCAGGTCGAGACCGTCATCAGCATGATCAAGCGACGACTCGGCGAGACGCTCAACACCCATTCATTCCACCGACAGAACCGATCCCTGCACTTGAAAGTCATCACCCACAACCTGATGATCGTCAGGCGAGTCGTGGTTTTCTACAGAGCAGGTCAAGGGTAAAAGGGGTCATTCAACTTTTCCAGTCCCTTCTCGACAAACGCACTCCTGCCGGCTCATCCAAACGTTAGAATAACGAGCCCCCACGCGATTCCAAATCCCACCATTCACGCGACCGACGTCACGCCCCAAACACAAAACGACGCGATGTCTTCGACCATTCCACCACGGCAACCGGCTCGCCCTGCAAAACCCGCACCCGCCGCGACGCCAACCCTCACCCGCCAAACGACTTATCAACAAAACGAAGCCCGGCTGAAACGGCGAGCATCTATGAAGCGATGCGAGTCAAGGTGGACGTTCCGGGTTTGTGGGGAAGCATCTTCCGAACAGTCCCGTCGCCGTCGGCATCGGTCGAATCTGCCCATCTCAGCCGCTGCCGCTGCGGGGGTGCTTCC
>JACRIM010000040.1 GCA_016235815.1 Planctomycetota bacterium | reverse complement strand
GGGAGCCTCAAGCCTCAGGCCGAAGGTCCGCCGCGGTGGAACTCAAGACTCAAGACTCAAGCCTCAACACTCGCCCTTGGCGCTAGCGCCATCGCGATCACCGGACAAAAAACCCAAAATGTGCGTCAACCCACACCCCGCGTTGCGAAGCAACCTCCATCCTCCCCTGCGTCGCTCCGTGGCTTCGTGGCTCTGCGACTCAATCCCACCTAATCCCATGTCTTTTTACCCGGCCCCCAGCCCCCTGACCCCTAACAATATGCGAACAAATGTCAAACTGGAGAATCTGTATAACCTGCAACAAATCAAAAGACCAACTGCCGCAATTCCCCCTGGCCCGCGCCTCAAGTGGAACATCCGCTGCGGCGGAGCTCACCACCTCAGGTGGAACATCCGCCTGGGCGGACCTTAGGACTCTTCTAAGAATGTTACAAATCCCCAACCCGCATTTCCAACGCAGGATCGAACATCCCGCTGAAACAGCGAACAAGATTGATAGGTGTCGTTAGGAAAAAGACGAGCAATCAACAGGTGCGCCCATGCCTCAATCAGATCATTCCACGCCGAACGCGCAGAAGCGCATTCATCTGCGCCACTGGGAGCATTCTGCGGTTCCTGCGCGCCCGACTCTGTTCCCCGTTCCCTGTTCCCCGTTCCCTCAGTGCCTCAGTGCCTCTGTGCCTTTGTGCCTCACTAGCAATCCCTTTGTGCATTTTTGTGGCCGTCAGCCCGGTTTTTGCGGTTTTTTGTGGGGGGTAGTTTTTTTACGAACCAACGTCGCAAAGCAACCCCACCCTCCCCTGCGTCGCTTCGTCGCTTCGTGGCTCCGTCGCTCCTACTATGAACCCTCGGCCCCTTGGCCCCTCAAACCCTCGGCCCCTCTGGACCGTCCCCGTTTCCCGTTCCCCCAGCGCCTCAAGCCTCAAGACTCAAGACTCAAGACTCAGGACTCAGGACTCAGGACTCAGGACTTTTTTGCGTCCTTTTGCGGGCTTTTGCACTATTTTGCGGGGGGTCTTTTTTTTAGCGACATCGTCGCAAAGCATCCATCGCCGGCCACCTGCTCGCGCAGCGGGGCTCGTGGTGAAGCGGATTGCGAACGATCAATGGTCCGCACAGCGGACCCTACGGGTTAGAACCGCTGGCGCGTCGCTTCGGCCACTCGGCCCAGCGACACGACGTAGGCCGCGATGCGGAGCGGCAGCTTCTGCTCGGTGTGGACGCGATAGACGCTGTCCCAGGCGCTGACCATCTTTTTCTCAAGCTGCGCGTTGACGTGGTCCAGCTCCCAGCGGACCTGCTGGAGGTTTTGCACCCACTCGAAATACGAGACGGTTACGCCGCCGGCGTTCGTGAGAATATCGGGCACGACGATGACGTTTCGCTTTCGCAAGGAATCATCGGCGCGGGGCGTGATCGGCGAGTTGCCGGCCTCGACGATCATGCGGGCCTTCACCTGGCTCACGTTGTTGCGATCGATCACGCCGCCCAGCGCCGCGGGGATCAGAATGTCCACATCAAGCGTGAGCAGTTCATCGTTGCTGATCGGCTTCGAGCCGGGGAAATCGACGACCGAGCCGGTCTTCTTGCAATGCTCCACCAGCTTCGGAATATCCAGGCCGTGCCCATTGAAGATGCCGCCCTTCACATCCGAGACGGCCGTCACGATCGCGCCGAGTTCATGAATGAAGCGGCTGGCCCACGAGCCGACGTTGCCGAAGCCCTGCACGGCGACGGTGGATTTCTTCAGGTCGATCTTGAAGGCCTTGCAGGCCTCGCGCGTGATGATGGTCGTGCCGCGGCCGGTCGCCTCTTCGCGGCCGAGCGAGCCGCCGAGGTTCACGGGTTTGCCGGTGACGATGGCGGGCGTGTAGCCATGCTTCTTGCCGTATTCATCCATGATCCAGGCCATGACCTGGGCATTCGTGTTCACGTCGGGCGCGGGGATGTCGCGATGCACGCCGAGGACCATGTCAATCTTCTGCGTCAGGCCGCGGGTCAGGCCCTGCAATTCCTTGCGCGACATCTTGGTCGGGTCGCAGGTCACGCCGCCCTTGGCGCCGCCGAACGGGATGTCGACGAGCGCCGTCTTCCAGGTCATCAGCGCGGCGAGCGATCGGACTTCATTCAGGTCCACTTCGTGGTGAAATCGCAGGCCGCCCTTGTACGGGCCGCGCACGGCGTTGTGCTGCACGCGATAGCCGTGGAAGAGTTCGAGCCGACCGTCATCCATGCGAACGGGGATCTGCACAATCAGCTCGCGATAGGGCGTGCGAAGCAGCATCTGGATTTCCTTCTCCAGCTTCATGTGCTCGGCCGCCACGAGGAACTGCTCGTCGGTGATGCGGTTGAAGTCCAGATGCTTGTGCGGGGTCGCCGTTTCGGGCGTGGCGGGCTTCTTCGCATTGGGTTTGACGGGCGTCAGCGTGGCGGTCGACATAGGAATCCTCTCCGGAAAGCACGTTCGCAAGGCAGGAAGCCGAGTTTGAAAGCCGGACGTTTCATGCCGCGAATAGACCATTCATCGCATCGTTGCGAGAGGCCCTTGAGAACGACATGGCACTGGCCCATAAGCCGACGGCGAATCTGTTGATTCGGCGGCTGCGAATAACGGACGGCGGGATTAAGATGCCCCGGCGCGATTAGAGGACGCCCCATGCCTGCCTATGAGAAACACGTGTTCGTTTGCACGAACGAGCGGCCCGACGGCCACCCGCGCGGCTGCTGCGCGGCGAAGGATTCGGCCGCCATTCGCGATCGTCTCAAGGCGCTGGTGAAGGAGCGGGGATTGGCCAAGCGAATCCGCGTGAACGCCGCAGGCTGTCTCGATCAATGCGAACACGGCGTCACCATCGTGGTCTATCCCGAGGCGGTGTGGTATGGATTTGTTTCGCCGGCCGACGTGGAGGAGATTGTGACGTCGCACCTTGTCGGCGGAACACCGGTCGCACGGCTGCGCATGGCGGACACTTGCATCAACGCCGCGCAATGCCCGCATCGCGGGGGAAACGAGTCGGGGCCGAAAACTGCGACACACGCATAATTCGCCTGCCCGCCGCGCGACTTTTAATTTACGGACCATTCCCGCTGAGCCGATTATGGGAGCGAACAACGACCCCTATCGTCGGAGAGATTCCCATGCCGTTTTGCGATGTGATGAATGCGTTCGCGGATTTGTGGCAGTTGGTCTACAACCTGGTGCTGGGCGTGTTCGGCTGGCCGGCGCCCGTCATCGCGGATTCGATCGGATCGATCCTCGGTTGCAACATCGTCTGATTCAACCGCAGGCGAAATGCCCATCGGTCGTTAAACAATCTTTTGTTCCTCGTGCAGAATCCGCACGCCCCTGCACGCCGATTCCCCAACTCCGTGTTGCGACGAGACTCCCCGACCCCTCGGACCCCTGACGTCCTGGATTCTGAGCGCGGGTTGGCTCAAGATTCCTCTTTTCTGGACAAAATGGAAGCACGCCGGGGAATTGGACGCCGCCGGGGCGGACCCTTTTATCTTCCCCACGGTGGGAACCGCGCCGTACTGCCCAGCGTCAAAGCGACGGAATCGATACGATGACCCCAACAAGGAGTATCCCCATGGCCGCCCGAATCGCATTACTCGTTGCCCTGTCCGTGACCGTACGTGCCCTCGCCGAATCGCCGCCGCCGCCCCCCGCCGCCGGCGACGAAGGCCCGGCCCTCACGGTCTATTCCACCGCCGACCCCGCCTCCTTCGACCCGCAGCAGTTCATCGCCCAGCAGAAGATCGGCAACAACCCGAACTTCGCGTGGGCCGTGCCGGGCTTCGGCGTCGTCAAAGAGACACGAAAGGTCCAACTCACCGAAGGCTCGAACGAGCTGCGTTTCAGCGACGTGGCCCAGTTCATCGACCCGACCACGGTGAGCTTCGCCGACCTTACCAACCCCGGCGGGTCGACCGTGCTGGAGCAGAACTTCCAGTTCGACCTGGTCAGCCCCGAGAAGCTCTACGAAAAATACCTCGACCGGGAAATCTCCGTCATCCTCACGCGCGGCGATCAGGCCGAGACCGTGACCGGCAAACTTCTCTCCGCCGTGCAGGGCCAGCTCGTCCTGCAAACCACCGACGGCGTGCGGATGATCAGCAGTCAGGGCCAGCAAGTGAAACTCGGCGAACTTCCCGGCGGTCTCATCACGCGCCCGACGCTGGTGTGGAAAGTCGCCTCCACGCAGACCGGCGAACACTCGATTCAGACGACGTATCAGACAAACGGGCTGACCTGGCGCAGCGATTACAACCTTGTCATCGACGACAGCGAAACCAAGGCCGACCTCGGTGCATGGGTCACGTTGATGAACCTTTGCGGCGCGGGCTTCAAGAACACCCGACTCAAGCTCATTGCCGGCGACGTGCAGCGGATTCAAGCCCAACCGCCGGGCGCAGGACGATTCGCGAAACGGCAGATGGCGGAGATGGCCATGGCCGCCGACGCCGGCTTCGAGGAGAAGGCCTTCTTCGAATACCACCTCTACACCCTGCCGCGGCGGACGGATGTGCTTGCGAATACCACGCAACAAATCACACTCTTTCCCACGGCCCGCGACGTGAAGGTTGAGAAGCTGCTCGTCTATTACGGCCTGCCCGAGGCGGCCCATTGGAGCGCGTTCGGCCAGCCCATGCAGGATCGCAACCTCGGCACACAGTCGAACCCGAAGGTCGATGTCTATCTGCGATTCAAGAACGACAAGGACAGCCACCTCGGCATGCCGCTGCCCAAGGGAAAGATTCGCGTCTACAAGCGCGACACGGCCGACGGCACGCTAGAGTTCGTCGGCGAAGACCTGATCGACCACACCGCGAAGGATGAGAAGGTGCTGGTCAAGCTCGGCCAGTCGTTCGACGTCGTCGGCGAGCGGACGCAGACGAACTTCACGATGGACACCAATCGCAAGACGATGACCGACAGCTACAAGATCACCGTCCGCAATCACAAGAAGGACGCCCAGAAGGTGGTCATCCGGGAAAACCTGTTCCGCTGGACGACCTGGTCCATCACCGAATCGAGCGATAAGTACGAGAAGGTTGATGCCCGGACCATCCACTTTGAAGTGGTGGTGCCGCCCGACGGCGAGAAGACGGTCACTTACACCGTCCGGTATGAATGGTGATGGCGAGCGATGGGGCCGCCCACCGCCGATAAGGCAGGCGTGGCAACCGCGTTGCGTCGGAGGGTGGCGGGTTTTACCGAATCCAGCGGTGCCGTCGGTCGATACTGATTCGGACGCGCCCCCGAGCGGGGTGCACGATTTGTATCGTAATCTGTAGGGACTATGGCGAGAGCAACACCGACAACACCCGCCGTCACGGTCGAAAACGTGATGATGATCTGCCCGAACCTGAAGTGCCGGAAGGTGCTTCGGGTTCCCGGTCAGTTCCGCGGTCAGCATGTCCGCTGTCACTATTGCCAGACCACGTTTGAAGTGCCGGCCATCAAGCAGCCCACCAAGCCCACTGCCCCGGCGCAGCCCCCAAAGAAATAGTTTCGCGATTGAAACGTAGGTGCGTTGTGTACACGACCGGCTACCGGTCTGCGCGGTGGGTGAGTCAGTCGTTGTTGGCGACACGAAGTTCGCCTGGCAGATGTGGGATGTTTTCCGCTGTGGAGGCGGAGGTCGCCGTCTGCTTCGCAAGCGTTTCGGGTGTGAACTCCGGCACCAGCTCCATGAGCGATTCCTTGAGCCGTTGCTCCGACAGGCTGTCGGCCGACGCGACCAACTGATCCATCAGCCGGCAAACACGCGGCCAGTCTTCCGTGCGATTCTGCCAGACATAAATCTTCTCATGCGTCGTCTTGCCCATGTTTTCGCCGGTGACGGAAAGCTCTTCGTAGAGCTTTTCGCCGGGGCGAATGCCGGTGAACTGAATCTCAATGTCTTCGCCGGGTCGCAGACCGCTCAGCGTGATCATTTCGCGGGCGAGGTCGACGATCTTCACGGGTTCGCCCATGTCGAGCACAAAAATGTCGCCATCCTGACCCATGACGCCGGCCTGCAGAACAAGCTGGGTCGCCTCGGGGATGGTCATGAAGTAGCGCGTCATGCGCGGATCGGTGACGGTCACCGGCCCGCCTGCGGCGATCTGCTTGGCAAAAATGGGGACGACAGAGCCGGAGGAGCCGAGGACGTTGCCGAAGCGCACGGTCATGAACTGCGTCGTCGCGCCCTGGCGTAGCTGCTGAATGTACATCTCGGCGACGCGTTTGGTGCAGCCCATCACACTGGTCGGATTCACGGCCTTGTCGGTGGAGATCATCACGAAGCGGCGGACGTTGTGGCGTTTGGCGGCGTCGGCGACGGTTTTGGTGCCGTGGATGTTGTTCTTGATTGCCTCGCCGACGTTGATCTCCATCATGGGCACGTGCTTGTGGGCCGCGGCGTGAAAGACGGCGACTGGACGCTCGGCGGCGAAGATGCAATCGACGCGTTTGGCATCGCAGATGTCGGCGACATAACACGTGCGGGGGATCTCCGGGGCCAATCGCGAGAGCTCGCGGTCGACTTCAAACAAATTGTTCTCTGCCTGCTCGACGAGAATAAGACGGGCCGGCTTGAAACGCAGCACCTGGCGACAGAGTTCCGCACCGATGGAGCCGCCGGCACCGGTAATGAGAATGCGCTGGCCCTGCAGAAACTCGCTGATGCGCGGCGTATCCAGCGCGACCTGTTCGCGGCCGAGCAGGTCTTTGATGTCCACATCGCGAATCTGGGAGACCTTCACGCGGCCTTCGATGACCGCTTCCATGGCGGGGATGGTTCGAAATCGAACGTTGAGGCCCTGAATCTGCTCGACGATTTCGCGCAGTTTTTTTTGCGGCGCCCGCGGCATGGCGAGCAGAATTTCCTCCACGCCTTCACGTTTGCAGATGTTGTAGGCTTCGCTCGTGCGCCCCAGGACCGGCACCGTGTGAATCCTGGCTCCGATCTTCGATGCATCGTCATCGAGGAAACCGACCACGCGATAACGTGCGATGGGCATTCGCAGAATTTCGCGGAGCAGCGCCTCGCCGGTGTCGCCGGCGCCGACAATGAGGCAGGGGCGCGTGCCGGTTTCGGAGACGGGCCGGATTTCCTCGTGATAGAGGCGAACCAGAATCCTCGCGCCACAGACGGCGGCGATGGTCATGCCCCAGTCCATAATGAAGATGGACTGTGGAAACTGGATCGTGCTTCGCCCTGAGGATGTCGAGGCGTCCAAAAAGTTGGTGCCGAACGAATTGAAGTGAATCCACTCAATGGTGAAGTAGATGGCGAGGATGACAATGGTGCTGATATGAGTGGCCTTGGTGATCGCGAGCACGTCGCGCATGCCGACGTAGCGCCACGATCCGCGAAACATCTTCATCCATGCGAAGACGATCATGCGGGCGACGACCACAATCGGCACGAGGGGCATGAAGAAGTGGGGCAGCCACTGTTCAAAATTCTTGAAGTTGTAATAAAGCCCGAACGCCATGAAGAGCGCGAACGCAAACAACGCGGCATGGGCAGTGGACGAAACGACAATGCGATAGCGCGAAATAAGGCGGCGCAGGCCCATGGGTGCGTCGGTGTCGTAGTTGTCCTGCGTCGAACCTTGCATAGCGCACTCTATCACAGCGCGGCGCTGTGGATTGTTGATGTTCCCCCCTCGATCGGCGCCGGGATGAGCGTGCTAGATCGCAGGGCGCGACGCGGGAGCCGTTCGAAGTTCCAGCAGCATCCCGCGGAATTTCTTGATCGGCGCGGTGTAATCTTCGGGCGTGTTCTTTTCAGCATTTGCGGCAGCATCCGCGGCCGTGCCCAGGTCGCCGTTCAGAAACGAGTAGTAGGCCAGCATTCCTGCGATGGACCCCAGTTCAGGAAATCGCTGGGCCGCCCTGTTGACTTCTTCCCGCGTTTTGCGAAGTTCGTCGGGGCTGGTGAAGAACTGATTCACATCGATTCGAAGGTCGTCCGCTGTCCGGGCGGCGCCAATTGCTTTGAGCATGTGCATCCAGGCGGACGCGAACTCGGCCCGTTGGGTGGAGACCAACGCCATGGCGATGTGCGCGCGGGGTTTGTCCGGTTCCAATTCCCGCACCAAGTCAAAATAATTCTTCGCGGTAATCCACTGCTTCTTGCTGAACGCCCGTGATCCTGACGTGTAATACTCCTCGGCGAGTCGGCCGAGCCGATTTGCCAATACGTCTTGATACAGGGTATCGGATTGTGTGACCGGCTGAGTCGTCACGCTGGTCGACGTTGTCTGCCTCGGCGGGAGAAAGGTGAATGTATTTTGCCCGGGGTCAAGGCCGATCGGCATGATGTTGCGTCCAATGGACGCCGTCGCTTTTCGGGCGATGGGCGAACGGACACTGAGCAAATTGCGGCGATCCAACATGACCTGGATCGGGCCCGGCGGCAGTGGTTCATATTCTCGAATCAGGGACTTTGACCGGCGCGGCATCAGTGCCCGAACTTGGTCCATCCGGGTAAGCACGCCGGAGTACGCATTTTCCTTATAGGTGCCCCGGCGATTTCTGTTTGATGTTGCCGACGAGATATACCGCGGCGCCTGTCGCATTCCCGCGACCCGATCAAGCCCGCCCCGGACGGCGGACGCTCCGCCTCCCTGGCGCGTTTGCTGGGCATCGGCCGTTGTGCCCACGGCACACACCAGCACGGCGAGTCCCAGAATCCCGGTGCGGACAATCATGCGAAAATGCTCCAACATTTCATCGAAGAGAGCTTTGAATCATATCGGCGTGACGTAAGTGCGTCAACAGCTTTGCTTTGCGCCGCGCCGCTCCGGCGGACGTCAAATCTTGCGCGTATGATGGTGTCGGCCATTGTTGGAGTTGCGCGACGTGCCGCGAATATCCGTGTTTTCAATATCGCTGGCCTCCAAGTGCCGAATGCTCTTCGGCCTTGCGGTGTTGCTGATCATCGGAGCGACGTTGTTCGTGCCGTGGCTGCGCATGCGCGATCTGGTGCATGAGCAGAATTGGCTTGTCGCACGCCAAATCGGCCGACTGGCATTGGCTGTTTCTGAAGCAGGCGGAACCAACTGGGCCCTCAAACGACAAACGCTCGAGAGCTGGTGGCCCAGTGGAGCGGCCCGATATGGTGTTCGAGGCCCCCAACCCCGGCTGATTGAGATCCCGGATCCCACGAATCCGCGGCCTCCGCAAAACGCGGATGACTATGTCGCGGAGTCGATTCGCATCCTCGCGGAAAACCCGGCGCGCCAGGAATCCGAACCGGGATACTCCACGATTGACGGCAATTTGCTTTATCGCATCGCACTTCCCATCCGGTCGACCGGCGGCGCCTATCCGCAAGGCACCTTGCTCGGTGTGGTGTCCGTGGAATACCCGGTGCCCGAAGCCCGCATTGCATTGCTCTACAACTTCGTGCTCAGCATCATGGCGGGCGCGCTGGCGGGCACGCTTGCCGTCCTCGTGTTTTATTTGATCACCCAAAAACTGATTCTCTCACCCGTTCGCGAATTGACGCGCGTCTCGACCAGCGTTTCCCAGGGCGAGCACGGAGTCCGAAGCACCATCGCCACGGGCGACGAGTTTGAGGAGCTGTCGCGCTCGTTCAACGCCATGCTGACGCACCTTCAGGCGACGGAAAACGAATTGCGCACCATCAATAAAAGCCTTGATTCGCGAATGGATGAACTCGCCGAGCGAAACGTCGCGCTCTTTGAAGCCAACAAGATCAAAAACCAGTTCCTTGCCATCGTCAGCCACGAACTGCGCACGCCGCTGACCTCGATCATTGGATTTGCCGAACTCCTTCGCGAAGCCGCCGCGGCACAGGGCGGCCGCACGCACCGCTACGCCGAAAACATCATGTCCAGCGGACGAATGCTTCTCGGTCTGATCAACGACCTGCTCGACCTCGCGAAAATCGAGGCCGGCAAGCTTGAATTGCACGTCGCCACCATGGATCTTTGCGAACTGTGCCGAAACCTCATCGACTTCGTACGACCGCTCGCGGATAAAAAGAGCCTCCAGCTTTCCGCACAGTTGCCGGACGATTTGGAACCGATCTCCTCAGACCCGGGTCGTATTCAGCAGATTCTTTACAACCTGCTTTCCAATGCGATCAAGTTCACGCCCGAGGGGGGGCGCGTCGAACTGACTGTTATTCGAGTGGACGAGCGAAATGTGGCCATTTCCGTCAAGGACAACGGCATCGGCATCGCCCCGGAAAAGCTGGCCTTGGTCTTTGAGAAGTTCAAACAACTCGACGATTCCATGACCCGGGAACACAGCGGCACCGGTCTGGGCCTTGCGATCAGCAAGGAACTGGTGAGCCTCCTACGAGGGACCATTACCGTCGAAAGCACGCCCGGCCATGGCTCGACCTTCCGGGTGACAATCCCCGTCGACGCAAGCTTAGGGACTGACACCGCCGAACTGCATAACGTGAATCTGGCATGATCCTCCGAAATCGCACCCATCTTGATACCGACCGCCTTCTTGCCATGTGCCGGGAGGCCGTGCCGGGCTGGCCGACTGACGGGCTGTGCGTATGGGTCCGGTATAGCCGAGGGGCCGATTTTTCAGGGGTCTGCTACTACCAGACCGGGCGTATTTTCATCAATCTGGGGCGTCATCTGCGTTACCCCTATGCCCTTCGAACGCACCTCGCGAAGGCCCAGACGGGTAACAATTGCTGGTGGCGTGAGATGTACACCCTGGAGATCGCCGACGCCCACCAACTGGCGTTGTTCATTTTCCTACACGAGTTCTATCACTGGCTGGTGCGGCGAGCCCGGCGGAACCCCCGCCAAAAGGAAGGGATGTGCGACCGGTTTGCCGCGAGGGTTCTGGTTGACTGTTGGGGTGGTGTTGTTCGGGACGGTGGGGGCAGATTGATTGCTCGCGAGGGCTGGGATTTTCAGGATCTGGACGCCTTCGTGGCAGCGGCGAAGCTCCGCCGTGCCGCCGGATGAAGGCAATTCTCCGCTTTCCTGCACGCCGCTATTGACAGATAACATCAATTCAGGTATAATGTTATGACGACAGTAGTGGTTTTCGCCCGCTCGTCATTTTAGTGGGGACGACCATCAGAGTACGGGCCTACGATTTAGTGCGTGTTCCGCCCGATCGGGTTGGCTCGAACACTGACGTCTGACAACAAGCTTCCACTCGCTGCGGCGCCCTTTGACCGCGCCAAAACCAAACAGGGCGCCGCACGCCTTTTTTACACATCCAGTTTTTGACTTGCCACCAACCGATTCATCCTCGCCTTGGTGCGGGTATCTCCGTTTGGATTGAGCGCGCGAGTAGACGACAGAACCGGGGTTACGTTTTCAGCGACGAGCGATGGCGGCTAATTGCGGATTGGGGCAAATGCTGACGATTGGAACTACAGCCCGATGGACGTTGGCGCATCCGAGTCTTCGTGGCTGGCCAAGGTCGGCATCTTATCGAGGCGGATGTTGCTGGATGCGATCGCAAAGTCCTTGCGGAGATCCGCGAGCAGCCTGGCAAGGCACTTTTGCTGTGCCGCTGAGATGCCCTCGTCCTGTTCGGAGACGGTCAGCACGATCTGAATGGTGCCGAGTCGGCGGGGATCATGGGCTTTGGCCTTCCACGCGGTGGTCTGGAACAGGCGGCCTTCCTCGTCGATGCGAAGATGGAAGAAGCTTTTGTCGCGCGTTTCGGCCATGCCCGTGCGGACTGCAATTTCCTTGAAAGGGGCAGCCGACTTGGCGCGGGCCGACAGCGGCGTCACCGGCGTCATCTGGCCAAGCCAAAAGAGAAAGAACGCCCCGACCGTCATCGAGACGACGAGCAAAATGAGCGTCTTGAAATGTCGGTTCTTATTTGCGACTGATTGGGCCTGCATGAGCTACCTTCACCATCGGCGGATGGCTTTGAAACCGGGCAGAAACTGCCGATTCCGCAGCCAAGGGATTTATAACAGCTATCGGTTATCTGCCAACCGAAAACCGGCGGAAAACGAAAAAATTGTGGCTGTTAGTGCTGGCAAAGCGTGTATTCCTATCGGACCGCATCGATGCAAGATTGATATCGTCATTTTTCTAGGAACACGGCTCCCATCGTATAGGACGTACTCCGATGGACCGCACGCCCGGGGGCTACCTGGCCGGTCAACGCGGCATGAAGCGTCGCCATCCCGCGCGTAAAACGGCCAAAGCCAAAGCACTGCGGAGTTTCGAGATAGCGTTTTCCGTTGTCGCGAAACACGCCGTCACCGGCGAGCCGCAATCGCGATGGTTCAACGAACTGTTGCATGACATCCGCCGGCGAATCGATGCGCCCGAACGATTGTGGATTGGCGTAGTCGAACGTGTACGCCGCCGTGCCGCCGGGTTGCAGGACGCGGGCGACCTGCTCATTGCATTTGATACGCCCTGAAACAGGGAGATGTTCAAAAACGCAGACGCTGAACACATGATCGAAGTGTGCGTCGGGATATTCGAGCCGGCTCATGTCCATGGTGCGGGCCGTGAGCCGCCAGTTCATGCGATCGGCAATCTCCGTCGTGCGACGGCAAAGCTCGTCTTGAAGATCAATGGTGTGGACGTCGAGGCCGCGGCTGGCGAGATAGCAGGTGAACAGGGAGCCTGCTCCGCCCATGTCGAGGACGCGTGCGCCGGGGCGGATCGGCGTGTTGGCGACCATCCATGCGATTTCCCAGAGCAGGAACCACGGTACCCGTAGTTCGTCCGGGTTTTCGGAGATCGGGTCGTACTTCTCTCCGCGATTCACGTGTTCCCACACGCTCGGCCAGGCATCGACACGACCGTACCATGAGGAGTATTTCGCGTTGGCAGCCTGCATTCGCCGCATCAGCCCGAACAGCTCGATGAGGACGAGACGGCAATTCGCGGCGGAAAGATCGTCCCGGTCCATGGTCTTGTTGATCGCGCGTAAGTCCATAATTCGGCTTCCATTATGGTCGGCAGGGAGGGGCATTTGACGCGATATTGCGTGGGGGGGCCGACTGCGTACAATCGCGCGGCGGTGTGGGAACATCGGCCCCAATCATAACCCCAGCGACATAGAACCTATCCTTGTCACTCCAAATCCATCACCAGCGTCCCCGGGAGTTGAACTGGCTGCACGCGGCCGGGATGTTGTTTGGCGATTGGGGAACGAGTCGACTCTACGTTTTGGGTCTGGCGTTCTTCTATTCGGGGATGTCGTCGCCCTACCACATCCTGGCGATGTGCCTGCTGCTTGTGGCGGTGGGGTGGGCTTACACGGTGGTCTGTCGTTGTTTTCATGACGGCGGCGGCGTCTATTCCTCTGCCAAGGCCACCCACCAACAGGTCGCATTGCTCGGGGCCTACCTGCTTTTCGCGGATTACGTCATTACGGCCGCTCTGTCGGCTGTGGATGCGTTTCGATACTTCGGGGCGTCGACGCATACAGCGCCCTATTGGGCGATCGGGGCCATTGTGGTTGTTGCGGGGATCAACTTCATCGGTCCGCGCAAAGCGGGGACCTTTGCTTCGTACATCGCAATGGCGATGTTCGTGGTCATCCTGATCATCGCGGTGTTTTCAATCAAGGGCTTTTCGCTGAGCAACGTGATGGCGGATCGCCGTCCGACGGGAATCCAATGGACGAGCTTTGTTCACATCATCCTGGCTCTTTCAGGGGTTGAAGCCATCGCGAACATGACCGGCATCATGGTGGAACCGGTGCGCCGAACCGCCAAGAAAGCGATCTGGTTCGTGTTACTTGAGGTCGTGGTCTTCAACATGTTCTTCGCGGTGGTCATGACGGGGCTTTCTTCTGCTCCGAACGAGATCCTCGCGACGAAGGATGCCGCCGCTCTGACGACCCACGACACCGACATGCGCGACACGATGATGAAGGTGATTGCGGCGGAGGTGGTCCATCCGAAGTTCGCCGCGATTGCGGCCGTTATCTTCGGTTTGTTGCTGCTTTCGGCTGTCAATACCGCGGTCGCGGACATGATCAGTGTTCAATATGCCATGGCGCGCGATGCGGAATTGCCATCGGGATTCGTGAAGTTAAACGCATTTGGCGTGCCGTGGATGGGGCTGGTTACGGCGGTTGTCATATGCACGATCGTGCTGTTGTTCGAGGGCGACGTCGACAAACTGGCGCACCTTTATGCCATCGGTGTGGTCGGGGCGATTACGCTGAACCTCAGTTCGACCTGCATCAACCGCAAGGTGGATGTCCATCTGTGGGAGCGAGTGGGGCTTGGAATCATTGCCGCGTTTCTGTTCGTCGTGGAGATCACCATCGCCGTTCAGAAGCATGACGCAACGATCTTCGCCGGATCGGTGATTCTTGGCGGCTATATCCTGCGCTTTCTGGTCAAGAAGGCGCCGGCGATGAAGCCTTACATTCCGATGGTCGCCGAAACCGTCGGTGCATGGTTCGAGGCACCGCCGCTTCCTGAAGGGACCAGCGCACTTTCGATGGAGGGCGTCCGTCCATTCGATCCTGCACTGCCGAAGATTCTCGTCTCCACGCGCGGTAATCCCGAACTGCTTCGGTTCGCCGCCGAGGAGGCCGATGCCCGCGGATCGAACCTACTTGTGCTCTTTGTGCGCGATCTGCGTCTTGCATACGGCCCGCCGACAATCGGCAAGATTCGAATGGAAGACGACGCCGACGCTGTTCCGATTTTTTCTCATGCCAATGAGTTGGCCCGCGAGTTCAAGATTCCGCTCATGCCGATCTATTGCGTCGCCCGCTCTCCGGCGGAGATGATTCTCGACTTCGCGGGTACCTATGCAGTCGATTACGTGATCATGGGTGTCACGCGCCGGGGAACCGTCTTCCGCGCCCTTCGCGGCGACGTGATCGCCGAGGTGGCGGCCAATCTGCCTCATGAGACCAAGCTGCTCATTCATGCCTGACGGCGAGTTTCTTAAATCATTGGCAAGAATAAGGTTGCATTCGGAGTCGTGCCGGCGCGGATCCAATTTTCACATTCCGAGATCCGGCATCCTTCGCGCCCTTCGAATGACATCCATTCTTGATCACTCTCGAGCGCGCGTTTCGCCGATTTCAGTAGTGAGACGCAGGCTATTCGCGGTCGTTGGTGCCGTGTATAGTGGCCCGCCAGCACTGAGAAACCGCTTGACCCACGGTCTTCTTTAGGGGCAGGATGATTCGCCGGACACGGATGTTGAATACGCTTCTCTCCGCGCGATCGTACGTTGGATTGGCCCTCGCCTTGGCCGTCCTCGCTACGACGATGGGTGTATTTCAGGATGGCGGCTCCGCTCCGCCCGCGGTCGTTGCCGCGCCGGACGGCCGGGTCATCGATGAGATTCGATTCGAGGGTAATCGGGCATCGGACTCCGCCTATCTTGCAACCGTTGTTCGCATTGCGCCCGGCGCGGTTTGGAAGCGCGAGGAAATCGCGGCGGCCTGTGCCCGTCTCGCCGAGACCGGCAAGTTTGAGGGCAGCCCGTTTGCGGAACCGCGCGAGGAAGAAGGCCGGCTGATCGCCGTCTTTGTGGTCGTCGAGCGGCCGTTCATCACGTCCATCGATTTCATCGGCAACAAGAAGTTCAAATCGTCGGAGTTGCTCAAGGAGATTGAGCTTTCGACCGGCTCGCCCATCAGCGAGTATCTCGTCCAACAGGCCCGCCAGACCATCGAGCGAAAGTACAAAGAGGCGGGCTTTGCCCACGCCACCGTCGACGTGGATCGCAATGTGCTGGCCTCCGAACAGCGTGCCTTGTTCCAAATCACGGAAGGCCCCCGCATCAAGGTTCGCAAGATTCTCTTCGAGGGCGCGAACAGCTACAGCCCGATGAAACTGAATTCGAAGATCGAGACCTCCACGTATATCTGGCTTCTTCGCACCGGGGCATTTGACGATGAGACGGCCCAGCGTGACGTGGCGGCGTTGAAAAAGTTTTACAACGATCGTGGTTACCTGAACGCCCAGGTCGGCTATCGGGTGGAACTTGCCGACAATCAATCCGACCTGACGCTCATTTTTCAGGTAGAAGAAGGCCAGCAGCACCTCATCAAGGACATCGCCTTTGCGGGGAACACGGTGTTCAGCAATGATCAAATCCTTGCCCAGATGAAATCGGGCGTCGGCCGGCCGATCGATGCCGATGAGTTGAAGGAAGACCGCGACAAGCTCACCGCCGAGTATGGGCGTATCGGCTACATCTACGCCGACGTGCAGACCAACTACGTCTTTGACGAGATGGACGGGTTCGTCAATCTCAAGGTCAGCGTCACTGAGAAGGCTCAGTACCGCTTTGGGCGGATTCAGATTCGGGGCAACCGCCGTACGAAGGACAAGGTTGTCCGCCGCGAGCTTCGATTCTTCCCGGAGGAGCTTTACAACACGGTCGCGGCAAAGGAGGCCGAGAATCGGCTGGTCGAATCGCGCCTTTTCAGCGAGGCGACGATCACGCCGCAGGGCGAACTGCCGGGTGTGCGCGACGCGCTCATCGACGTTGCCGAAGCAGACACGACGGAAATCCGCTTCGGCGTCGGCGTTACGACGAACAACGGTCTCACCGGTTCAATCATGCTGGAGAATCGCAACTTCGATCTGTTCGACTGGCCGCGAAACTCCTCCGAGCTGTTCAAAGGGAAGGCCTTTAAGGGCGCGGGCCAGACCATGCGAATCCTGATCGAGCCGGGCACCGAGGTGAATCGCGGTCGGATCGATTTTCGCGAACCCTATTTGCTCGACAAGGATCTGGGCTTCGGCACGGGCTTTTATGTATTTCAACGCGATCGTGATGAATACAATGAAGAGCGAATCGGCTTCTACACGAGCCTCGACAAACGCTTCCGCGAGGGCATTCTCAAGGGCTGGGCGGCTGAGATTTCCCCGCGCTTTGAGTACATCGACATCAGCGACGTCGAATTCCTTTCGGCCAGGGACATTGAGAAAGCAAAGGGCAGCAGTTGGCTCACGTCGCTCAAGGGCACGCTGGTTCACGATCGCACGGACAGCGCGTGGCTGCCGAGCACCGGCGACAAGTTGAAGGTCTCCTACGAGCAGGCCGGCGTGTTTGGCGGCGACTGGGTCTTCGGCAAGGCCATCGGCGAATACGAGAAGTACTTCACGCTCTATAAGGACAGCTTCGACCGCAAACACATTCTGCAGGTTGGGGCCTCGGCCGGGCAGATCTTTGGTGATGCGCCGGTCTTCGAGCGCTTCTATGCGGGAGGCATCGGGTCGATTCGCGGGTTTGAGTTCCGCGGCATCAGCCCGCGCGATGGGATTCGCAATGACCGCGTCGGCGGCGATTTCATGTTCCTCACAAACGTGGAGTACAGCTTCCCGGTGGTTGGTAAGTTGATCCGCGGCGTGACCTTCCTCGACATGGGGACGGTCGAAGAAGACTTCGGCATCAACTCGTGGCGCGCCGCCGTGGGCGTTGGCGCCCGGGTCTATATCAAGTACTTCGGCCCGATCCCGCTGGCGTTCGACCTTGCCTTCCCGATCGCGAAGGACAACGAAGACGACGAACAGGTGTTCAGCTTCTCGTTCGGCACAACGTTCTGACAACGCGCCCGATAGGATTCGAACCTACGACCTGCGGTTTAGGAAACCGCTGCTCTATCCAGCTGAGCTACGGGCGCTACGCATCCGAGTATAACCTCACCGGCTGCAAAGGCCGTCAAGCGAACCGGGGGGCGGCAAACCCTTACCCCGTATTTCACAGGGGTTTACGATGCAATTACCCTTGGCCATCTTCGCCCTTGACTTCCCCACACCGGACTATCATCCTGTTGCGTCCTTTGCGGCGAAACAAAGGCCGACGCCGACGCCTTCGAACACCGCAACCAACCCAAGCGCCTCGCTTTAACAGGGGTTACGAACGATTATGGCGACACCCAAGAAGAATGCACCCAAAAAGGCCGCGCCCACCAAGGCCGCCAAGCCCAAGCCCGCCGCAAAAGCGCCGGCCAAGGCCAAGCTCGCGCCAAAAGCAAAGCCGGAGGGCAAACCCAAGTCGCCCACCGTCGTTCCCAAAAAACCCGAACGGGTCATCGCAAAGAAATCCGAACCTGTTGACTCGAAGAAAGCTGAGCCGGTTATCACAAAAAAAACTGATCACGCGCCCCGCCCGGTTGCGAAACCCAAGCCCGTCGAGTCGCCCAAGCCTGAAATTCCGCCCGAGCCGCAAAAGCCGCAGGTCGACGAAGAGTGGCAACGAAACATGCGCGTGATGCTGGCCGGTCAGCGCCAGCGACTGGTTTCCGTGGTGGCGGCGACGCAGGCCCAGATGGCCGAAAAGTCCGGCGACCTTCCCGACATAAGCGACCGTGCATCCGAAGGATTTGAAGATGAGTTGGCCGTCGGCCTGATGGCCATCGAAGCCGCGCAACTTGAGGACATCAACGAAGCCATAGAACGGATCGACCAAGGCACCTACGGCCTTTGCATCGATTGTCTCAAGGCCATCCCCAAGAAGCGCCTGGAAGTACTCCCGTTTGCGAAGCGCTGCCTTGCCTGCGAAGGCCAGTCTGAACGGCGGACGCGCGACATCGAGGCTGAAGAGGAAGAAGAAGAAATCGATTAGTCGCAAATGCGGCCGGTCGGGGGCCTCGACCGGGCCGATGCCCTACTGCTTCGTCATCACCACTTTCTTGCCGTCGGACTTGAGTTCCAGCGTCTTGCCCATCATTACCATTGCGTTGTAGGTTCGGTCCGGCTTGCCGGGGGTCTTCAGCTTCAGATTGAAGCCGTTGAACTCGTAAGTGCCGGCGAGGCGCACGTTCTGATCGCCTTCCTTGGCTGCGGCCGTGTAGGTGTTGTTATCCTTAAACGTGGCCGACTGGATGTAGAACTTGTCGTTGGCCGGCGCGGCGTCGGCCTTCCAGGTGCCGACGAGGGCCGAGTTGCATCCGGCAAAGACTGCGACGGCGAGGGTGAGGGCGAGCGTTGAAATGCGTCGAGTGATCATGGTGTCTCCTTTGCGTTTGGGTGAACGGCGCGTCCGAGCCGCCTCTTCCTGATGTGAAACGCTACAACTGCGGCGCGGCGATGTCAATCGACGCACTGTCATAGTCTGCTTGCGTAAGGGCTTGTCGCGGCGTATGATGCGTCGTTTTCCGGCCGACGGCGGGTGTTTCCGCACCGTGCTCGGAATGCGGCAATCGAGACATTATGGCGAAGACGGACAACGTTATCGAAGTCGAGGCCCAGGTCACGCAGGCCCTGCCCAACACCATGTTCCGCTGCGAATTTGAAATGGGCGGCAAAAAGCACACCGTGCTCGGCCACATCTCCGGCCGCCTTCGAAAGAACTTCATCCGCATCCTGCCCGGAGACATGGTTCGACTTGAGCTTTCGCCCTACGACCTCACCCGCGGCCGCATCACGCGCCGCTTGTAGTCGCCGGTCACTTCCCACGTTTCTCACTTTTCATAGATATGACAACCACGCATCGCTCCGGCGCGCCTTGACCCCAGCAAACCATCGGCATGGGAAATAGAGCAACAGCACCACGCCAATCCAAACCGCATAAATCACACCGAGGCCAAAGCCGAATCCTTCCGGCAAACCAATGAAATCCACCATGAGTTGCCGCGCCTGGAAACCCTGCGCCACACCCGCAACGACGCAGAGCGAGTGAATGAGATAGATGTGCAGCAGGTAGTAAAAAAAGGGAACTCGTCCAATGGTAATGAGGATGCGGGCAACAGGGCCGCGGGCATTCTCGGTTAATGCGAGTGTGATGATGGCCGGCCCGAGGGTCATGAGCAGAAAGAGCAGCGATGGTGGGTATTTGTTGGTGTTCAAAAACGACAGCGCGGTCATGATGAAGGATGATTGCCGCGACCACGGTTGCGGGTCGCCGTAGTGGTTGATGGCGCGGATGACGATGAACGCCAGCGAGAGCGTCGCGCCTATCAACAGCAATCGGCGACGTCGCAGGGGATTCGGCAGGGTCAGCATCGGGCCGACGATGTAGCCGGCCGACATGACGCCGATCCACGGAATAAGCGGATAGAGCACCAAGCCCTTGAGGAAGGGTCGATCGATGAACGCCGGTTCGTGCAGGAGATTCCAGAGCGGGGCGAATGCGCCGAAGCGATCGGCGTGAATACCATCGAACAGGTTGTGCAGGGCGATCATTCCCAACGCAAGAATTGCGAGAAGGAAGCGCGGGAGGTGGATCAAGCCGGCCAGCCCGATCATGCAAACGCCGAGGGCCCAAAGCACAATGAAGAGAAGTCCGCCGTTGTAATTGAAATTAAAATCCCAACCGATGCGAACAATGGTGAATTCGAGGAGTATGAGCCAGAGTCCGCGCGTAATGAGAAATCGCGACAGGCGCCCCAACGACCTGCCGCGCTGACGGGCGAGTCCAATTCCGACTCCGGCAAGGAACATGAAGGTCGGGGCGCAAAAGTGGGTGACCCATCGTGTGAGAAAAAGCGCGGGCGTCGTGCGGCTGAGATCTTCCGGCATGAAGCGGGCACTGGTAAAGAAATCACGAACATGATCGAGGGCCATGAATGCCATGACCAAGCCGCGAAGCAGATCGACCGAGTCGAGGCGAGGTGATGGGGGAACAGATGTGATAGCCGAAGCGGGCACGAGACCATCATACCCATTGGATGGGGGTGGGTCGCATCATCCACTCGATGACGTTTACGGATTAATCAGCTTGTTGACAAACGCCTGAATGTCGTCGCCATTGGCAATCAAGTTGTAGTTGGTGTCGGCGGCGCAGACGATCTTAGGATCCACGATTGCGCCGACCAAGACGCCGACGAAATTGGGAATGTCGTTGACGGTTACCTGGCGGTTGCCATCGGTGTCGCCTTTGAGATCGGTGTTGAAGAGGCTCGGCGAGCCGACCGTGGCCATTGGGACCGGAGCGCTCTTGCCGTTGGAAACCCACAGGTTGTAGGCGATCTGCCCGTTGTTGTTCGGGTTGCCGGGGTTGGGGTTGTTGTCGCGAAGGAACTCGATGTATTCCTTGCTGGTGGCCTGGTAGTAGAGCGTGGCCCGCGCGCCGACGGCGTAGGCGGGAATGTCGAAATAGGTGTCATCCCAGTATTGACCGTCGGCGTAGGAATAGGCAACCGGGGCGGCCTGAATCGCAGTGAACTTCGTGTTGTTGAAGCCGCGCGGCGGGATGCGGTTGTCCTTAAAAACTTTGTTCGTCAACACAAAGCGAAACGCAGGGCCTGCGGGGCGCCCGAGGGCGGCGGCGAGATCATTGTCGAGGCCGCCTTCCATTTCGTAGACCTTTGTCGTGCCGAGGTCGAGGTCGGCGGTGGCGAGGTTGTATCCGCCGTAGACGGTCATGGGGTTCACATAATCATCGCAGGCGAAGAACTCGACGGTGAGCCACATGCGGCGGCCTTCGGGGTAACCGCTGGGTAGTTTGTGGCCGGTCTGGTTCGTCACTCGGAGGCGAAGTTTCTTGATTCCCGGCGATTGTGAATCGTCGAGCGCTGCTTCAAGGTCGGCGGCGCGCCCGAGCATGTCGATGTTGCGCGCCTTGTTGGCGGCGAGCTGAGTGACTTTGTTGGCGTTGATTTCGTTGAGACCCGACGGCCCCCAACGCTGGGCGATGGCGTCGAGCTGCCAGGTGCTGGCGCCGTTGAGAAAGTGGCGCGGCATGTCCGGGCGCGGCCCCGCGTTGAACTGGCAGGCCAGAACATTGTCGTAGGGCATGTGGCAATCCTGGCACGTGGAGACATACGTCGCGCCGGGGCCTCCGAAGCGACCGTTCATATTGACGCCGAGGCCGGCGGCAAAGTCGCTGCGAAGCCATTCGCTGTACGTGCGTTCGACGGGGGTCATGTCGTATTTGTTGCCCGTCGGATGCGCCACGCCGGTGCCGTTGAAGAGGAGCGCAGTGCCGGCCATATTGTATTTGAAGTGCGGCAGGCTGACGTCGTGGCAGGTTCCGCAGATGTCGCTGCGGCGGTGAAACGGCGATTCGTAGGTGGGCGCGGGGTCGTGGTATAGAAGGCAGTCGGCTTCTGGCCAGACGGCAGGTGTCATGTCATCCGGTGGCAGCGGCCACGGGCCGCGTCGCTGGTCGAGCGGGTCAACGACGTAGTTGCCGTTGCCGTTGTTGCCGGGTGTCGCGGGCATTCCGCGGTCCAACATCTGCGTCGGTGCGTTTGCGCCGAGCGCCATGAGGATGCCGGCGTCGACATCGGGGGCATCGCCGAGCGTGTTGAAGGGATCGACGGTGCGATGGCAGAAGGCGCAGTTGATGGCGTCGCGATCGGACGCGGTGATGGCGGAACCGTTGGTTGGTGTGGAGCGCCCTTCGAGCCAGGCCTTGGGGACGTGGCATCGAATGCAGATGTCGCCGGAACCGGGTGCGTCGGCCTCGGCGATATCGAGGCAGGCGTAGAAGAGCGGGTCGCGCGCGGCCTGCGACATGAGGCTGCCGGTCCAGTCATTGAAGATGGGTGCCGTTTGGCCGTGACAGCCGCCGCAGGAATTGGAACCGGCGATTGATGTCGTCAGTCCGCCGGGCTGTGTGCCGGGCATATGGAAATTCGCGGTCGTTGTGTTAAGCGGCAACTGTGCATCGACCTGCTGGGTCAAAGCGAACGCAGCGATGACGCCAACGCAGCGACGAAGTGCAATAGGACTCATGGGAGACTCGGCTCTCGTGGTTTTGCGGTGCTTCTCTTGATCGGAGCCAATGGCTCCACCCCTGAGGAATGAGCGAGTCCGCCCGTTCCCCCTCGCATGGTCATCCATTATAGGCAAACGGCGTGAAAGAGACAAATAAGTCTGAAGAGTGCGGCGGCCCGATTTGTGCGGCGACCGTCCTGTAAATGGGGGTTGGATCGGCCATCGACAGCCCGAAGCGTCAATGCGGGTTGGTGCGACGGATTTTGGCTTTGGTGGGCGTTGTCCAAAACAGTGACCAGCCCGGAAGCGCAAGCGTTACGCGGCTTATCGAACCCATCGACCATAGGCTGCCAGAATCCCTCCGGAATATGGCCATCGCGCACTCTCGGCGGTTCCGCACAGAATTTTTTTCTAGCGCGGCAAATTCCGTGAGCGCATCGACCGTGGATGTTGTTACTAACAGTATATGGCAGACGTGGTGTCGCCAACCCGAAGCGTTTGAAACACCGGGTGCGGCGGACCGCTCTTGAAAAACTACGAATTACGGGAGGCTCTCTGAGATCGTATTGGCGGCCGGAGATCATGGCGACGAACGCAAGGCCAATGACATGCCGGAACACGACAGTCCGCCGAGTCCGTCCGATGCGTCGGTCGGACTCGCGGAAATCATGGAGACCGTGGAGTTGATTGAGTCCAGGCTCCGGGCGACAAAGCCCGCAGACATCGATGACTTGGTGGACCTCATCAATCTCCTCCGCATGAGGATTGTCAGCACCTTTGCGCGCCCGAAGGCGTGAGTCCGATCTAGAGGGGCCGGAACAGCAAAAACCTAATCACGAATGGCCGGTCGGCCGTGCGCTGTTGAGCACTGCGCGCAGCGTCGGGTGCGCATGTCTCGCACGACATGTCAGGCGAATTGCGTCCACACGGATCGCCGCGCCTCCGGTTCGCGCAGAAAGAACAAGGGAGCAGGACATGAAAAAGTCGACGCGATGGATAGCACCATTCTTGTTTGCAGTGAGTACGACTATGGTAATGGGCCAGCCTCAGCCGCCGGAATCTCAGTGTATCTCACTTATCTTTCATACCATCCCCTCCGATCCGCAAAGCAGTGTTTCGCTTGTCGTGACGCTGTGGTTGACTCCGGGCGCCGTCGAGGGAAACTCCGTCGGGTGGGGCATCGACGCCGCGAGCTTTGCCCGACCCATTGGAAATGGCGAATGGCAGCTGTGGCAATCCGGACCGATTGAGGTAAACGACTCGGCCGATGGGTTATGGTGGGTCGCCCATGCCGATATTTCCGCACCGGCTGAAACAGAGTTCACCGTGTTGCCCGCGCTGGCCGGCTGGGGCGAGCCGGAGACCCTCGGGGATGCGGAACTGCTTTTCGTTATTGAGGCTGCGGAAACGGGTGTTCCGGGTGATCCCAATGCGCCCTACTCGCTGCAGACGGCCTATGGCCGGTACTTCTTTACGGATGGCGACTTGGAGTTGGACGGCGATGAGGATCCCGTGGAAGTGGACAAACCACTTGAACCCAGCGTGCATTGACTGGAATAATTCCCATTTTGACACACGTCCCGTAGCACCGATCGCTTCATGACGCCCTATCGCCATTTTGTTGCGAGCCGGGCTGTTTTCGCGGGCTTTCCCCGCCCGCCAGGATCGCTCGGTACGCCCCCGCGGTTGACCCGCATCGAGGCACGCCTACCGGATAGCGTTTTGACCTGAGTTTCATGGTAGAATCGTGAAATCGGCCCCTGAGAGAAGCGATCCTCCAGGACTACGCCTGATTCCACGGCCATGAGCGATTTACAGGCAGAAGTAAACGAGGCATCACTCGCGGAACTCCTTCAGGAAACCGCGCCGATGCTTCGTAAATATCTCGAAAGGCGAATCCCCAGCCGACTTCGATCACTGATTTCCGCCGACGATCTGTTGCAGGAGGTCTGGATCGATGCGTTCCGGGTTCTGCCGACGATTTCCATTTCCGGACCGAGCGGCGCGCAGCGATGGCTTTTAACGCTGTGCCGCAGGCAACTGATTAACTCCATTCGACATCTCCAACGACTCAAACGGGGCGGAGACGGGACCAATGTTCCGCTCAACGCCCGAAAGAGCACGTCGGTTCGTGACGTGCTGGTGAGCCTTGTCGCTTCAACTCGCACCCCAAGCAGCATGGTTGGCGTAACCGAGGCCACCGATGCCGTCACCGCGGCGATTTCCGAACTTCCCCCGTTATGTCGCCAGGCGATCTGGCTTCGGTTCATCGCGGGGTATCCTCTTCCGGAAGTTGGCAGGCGAATGAATCGTTCGACGAATTCGGTGCGCGCTCTGATATTTCGGGGGCTCCGTCAGTTAAAGACCAACCTCGGTAATCCGAGCAAATATCTGACGGGGGCATCGCATAGGTAGTGCGACGTGTCAGTCGGTTCTGTCGGTTTTCGGCCTATGGCGCGTTGTCGCCGAACCAGAGTGAATGATGCGGCGGTTACTGCAAAAACTCATGAAACGTGCTTCGTCGTCGCAGGTCGGCATGGACCGTACGCTCCGTATCAGGGCGGCGGTCGGCGAGATCATCCGTCTGGAAGAGTCGGATCCTTCGTGGTCTGACGACGAGATTTCCAAGCGGTATAAGGCACTGCTGCCCGAGCTTCTTACGGAGCTACAGGTGGCGCGACGGATCCGATCGGCCAAGGCATTTGCCCGAAGCGCGTTGCCCGCGGCCGACGCACGCCCTGCCGATGATGCGGACGGTGAGGCGCTTTGCGACACGCTTCCCCTGGAAATCCCCGGTGTGCAAATCATCGAGCGGGTTGACCACGGCGGGCAGGGAATCATCTACAAAGCGCTCGAGACTGAAACAAATCGCACGGTTGCGGTGAAGGTGCTCCGGGATGGTCCGGTCTCATCGCCAAGTCAGCGCGCGCGGTTTGCCCGCGAGGCCGAGATTATCGCGCACATGCGCCACCCGAATATCGTGGGCCTGTATCAAAGCAAGGCCACCGCCAAGCATCAGTATTTTGTCATGGAGTTTGTCGACGGCATTCCCGCGGACGACTATGTCCATGTGAATGCACTGTGCGTGCACGACGTTGTCCGCTTTTATGAAAAGGTCTGTCGCGCTGTCGGATTCGCGCATCAGAATGGAATCGTCCATCGTGACTTGAAGCCGGGGAACATTCTGGTGGATGTCGATGGAGAGCCGCACCTCCTCGATTTCGGCCTCGCGAAGGACACGGACGTTGGAACCGCAGATTTACCCACCAACCGCCTGTCGCACACCGGGCAGCTACTCGGCACGCTCTCCTTCGCCAGCCCCGAGCAGGCCCGGGGGCGCGCGGCCGACGTGGACACGCGATCGGATGTTTATTCGCTTGGCGTCATCCTTTATCTGATGCTTTGCGGCGAGATGCCGTACCCCGTGGACGGACCATCGGAGGAAGTCCGCTCCAATATCATTACCCGACCACCCCATTCTCTTCGTCGAACGGCGGCGGCGGCTGATCCGCATCGGCGCGGAACCGTTGGACCGATTCCCGATGATCTCGAGCGCGTGGTTCTGAAGTCTCTGTCAAAAGAAAAAGATCGCCGCTATGCCTCGGCCGATGCGATGGCCGACGACCTCCATCGGTTTCTTGCGGGTGACGCCGTCTCGGCCAAGGCGGACAGCCACTGGTATGTGTTGCGAAAGGCCGTCGCCCGGAATCGCATGGCAGCCGGCTTTGCACTGGCGTTCTTGCTTTTGCTGATCGGCGGACTCGTGGGCATGACGCTCCTTTGGCGACATGCCGATCACGTGGCAAGCGTGGCCAAGGCGGGGTTGGAACTAGTGCCTCGTCTCTATTGAATCTTTGGGTATAGCCGTCGGAGCTTGATCCTTGCATCGGCCGTGGTGAACTGCCAGTCGATTGTCGCTCGGCTGGTGTTGCGATTTCTTTGCCAACGGTCCACGGCTGCCATCAGCGT
>JACRIM010000039.1 GCA_016235815.1 Planctomycetota bacterium | reverse complement strand
CCCTTTTCGGTCTGTGCCTGTTGTGCCCGCGCCAGCCGGCCGCCATCCATGGCGAACTCCCAGAAGGCTCCGCCCTTCCTCTTTCACCATTCTAAGATCGGCTAAACTCAAGCGGAAACGCAAGACGGTAAACAGTTACGACCCCAGCCGGTTTCCCATGCCCGCGTCGGAGCCGCCGGATTTGGTGACGCCGGCGTTTGAGCATCTGCTGGCATACGGCTCCATGCGGAACTTCTCGGCGGAAGATCTGGCGAACGCGATCGAGATCGATCCCTCGCAGATCAGCGGACTCGGCCCGAGCGTGTCGGCGCTGCTCGCCATGCTGGAGGAACGAAAGCGGCGGATTCTGGAAACCTACGAGACATCGGCGGCGGCGAACGCAGCGCGAAAGGCGTTCACCGACTCGGCGGCTGCGGCGAAATCCCCGGACCGACGGCGAAAGATGTTTGAGAAGGCCGTGCAGTCTGGGCAGATGTCCGATCTGGAACAACTTTGGTACACCGAGGATGAGCAGAGCGAGTTTGCCACGCAGCTCGTTTACTTGATGGAGCGGCTCGGCGAGCGATTTGAAGTGGATCAGCTCGCCGCCAAGTACACGTTCACCGGGCGCAATGAGATGGACGTCCCCAAGGCGCTCGCGATCAAAGAAGAACTCGAAACGATCGACCGGCTCATCGAACAATTGAAAGAGGCCGCGAAGAACGCCAAGCTCTACATGATCAACCTGGACGAGTTGGCCCGCTTCGCCGATCAACAGGACGTCGACAACCTCCAGCGGTTGCGACAACAAGTTGATGAGTTGCTGCGGCACATGGCCGAGGAGCAGGGCCTGCAGCAGGATGGGGACAAGCTTCAACTGACGCCCAAGGCCTTTCGCATTTTTCAATCCAAGCTGCTCGACAAGATCTTCAGCGACCTGCACGCCGCGCGAAGCGGCCGGCATCAGGACAACGTCACCGGCGAAGGCGCCGTGGAGTTACCGCGCACCAAACCGTATGAGTTTGGCGACAGCCTTGCAAACATGGATGTGCCGACATCGCTGATGAACGCCATGATTCGACAGGCAGGTGCTGGCAGTACGGCAGCGCCGCGACTGACGCCCGCCGACATTGAGATTCACCAAACCCGCAACAACCCAAAGTGCGCCACCGTGCTATGCATGGACATGAGCGGGTCGATGCGGTGGAACGGGCTGTACATCCACGTGAAGCGGATGGCGCTCGCGTTGCACGGGCTGATTCGCACGGAGTACCCCGGCGATTTCGTGGATTTCGTGGAGATCTACACGCTACCCAAGCGTCGTCATATATCAGAAGTGCCGCAGCTTCTGCCCAAGCCCGTCACAACGCACGAACCCTGGGTGCGGCTCAAGGCCGACATGAGCGACGACCGACTGACCGAGCGGGACATTCACCCGCACTTCACCAACATCCAGCATGGCCTGGCCCTCGCAAGGCGGATGCTCCAGGTTCAGGACACGCCGAATCGACAAATCATTCTCATCACCGACGGCCTGCCGACGGCGCACTTCGAGGAGAATTGGCTGTACCTGCTGTACCCGCCCGACAAGCGTACCGAGCATTTCACCATGCGTGAGGGGCTGCTCTGTCGCGATCAGGGGATCACGATCAATATCTTTCTGCTGTCCAGTTGGGCACAGAGCGAGGAAGACATCCAGTTCGCCTATCGCCTGGCCGAACAGACCAAGGGGCGGGTGGTATTCGTCTCCGGGACGGAGCTGGACCGGTTCGTGGTCTGGGATTATCTGCAGCGGCGGCGGTTCATCGTCGGGTAGGGCGGATCGGGCGCGGATTGTCAAGGGGATTCCCGTAAATTTCACAGGCCCTGGGGCGAGGGAAATTGCTCCCGGCGATACGCAGTTTTTCAGCAGAAACGGCCGCTTACCAATATGCTTGACACGGGCTGGCCGAAAGTCGGAGAATGACGGGGGTTGGAACGAGATTCACAGGTCACTCACGGAGTGGACGGTCATGGTGGAAGATAGTTTTGGCGGACGTGAAGTGCTCGACAAGGCCGTAGACGCGGAGTTTGTCGAAGTGATGTTTGCTTCCTCGATCGAAGAGGCGAAGGAATGCTGCGCCTTGCTGGAGGATTCGCACATCCCCTCCAGGTATGAACAGGACACCAACGGCGGGGACAAGGGCGTCGCGATCCTTGTCGCCGAGGAACATTTCGTGGAGGCCTCGGAACTGCTGGCGTCGCGCGTGCAGCACGGCGCGGTCGAAGAAGAAGACGAGGAATTGGTCGACGACGAGGACGACGACGAAATCGAAGCGATTGACGACGATGAAGACCTGATCGACGACGATGACGACGACGATGATGATGAGGACGACGATCTGCTCGACGATGATGATGAAGACGAGCTCGACGAAGAAGAATAAGCGCCCGTTCGGCGCACCCTTCCCCGAAAGTTCACATGTCTGAAAACCCTTCCACTGAGTCCGCCGCCCCCGAGACGCCCTTTACCGGCAGCGAGCGGCGAAAGCCCTCCGTGGATCGGCGCAACGGCCTGGAGCGACGCCGCGGGCCGGGTCGGCGGCGGTCGGACAGCCGACGCTCCGCCGAAGAAGGGGAGTTGAACGACGATCAATTCGAGTTCGTCATGGCGATGGACGAATATAAGAGATTGAACAAGCGCCCCTTCCCGAGTTGGACCGAGGTGCTGGAAGTGCTAAAATACCTGGGGTATCGGAAGGTCGCCCAGGTCGGTTCGCATGTGGATCGACCCTCCGAGGGACAGCGACCTTCCTGACCGGTGGCACGGGTTTTCAACCTGTGAATGTGGCAAAGGTTTTCAACCTGTGACCCGGTGCCCCTGATCGGCGGCCAAGATGTTCATTGCATCCTATCAACCGGCCGACGTGCTCATGCTCGTTGGCAATGTCGCGCCGATCGCCCTCTATTTTCTCGTACTGGGTTTGGTGAACAGTCATTCGCGGCCGTACTTGACGACTTGCCGGAGCGACTTCGTTGCCCTCACCACGGTACTTGTGCCGCTCCTGCTTTGGCCGGTGCCCGCCCTGGCCGGTACACAAGGGTGGGCTCCGCTGAGTCTCGCGGCCTTTGCCGCGGGTCTGGGCTTCTGGAAGTTCCTGCCTCGGGCAAGCGACGGCTTCGTGATTTACAACATCTCCGAGCAGACCGGGCTTCGGCTCATCGAGCAGGCCCTGCGGGCAGCCGGTCTGACCGGAGAGTGGGATGGTCGTCAGTGGGTGTCCGACTGCGGCCGCGTCACGCTGCACGTTCGCCGGTTTGCGCTCCTGCGAAACATGAGCATTCACGTGGAGGCCGATGAGTCCGTTCGCCAGTCCATCGTCGCCCGCGTCGGCCCCGAGTTGGAGCGTCGGCTGAGCCTCGTTTCGCAGTTGCCCTCGACGATGGGTGCATGCCTGGTGATGCTGGGCGCGGGATTGCTGATCCTGCCGATGTGGATGGTCAGCCGGCATATTCATGATCTGGTGGAAGCGGTGGCGGGGCTGTTTTAACACACATTCGAGCCGCGCGGGTGGGTTCATTCCCACGAGCCGCCCACCTGAGTAAGCGGGTTCTTGGGTAGTCGTATTTTTGCCGATCGGCGAACGACAGAAAAAAGGCCGGGCACACATCGTGATGCGCCCGGCCCGGTTTGTATCTGTACTCTGCCGACCCGAATCACTGCGCGAGTAGCTCATTCACGATGCACTGAAGGTCGGCACCATCGACCTGGCAGTCGCCGTTGCAATCGCGCAGCGGGCGGCCGGCGCAGTCGACGGCCAGGCCGGGCTTGTTGCAGGGGCAGGCATCGTTGCCGTCGAGGACGCCGTCGTTGTCGTCATCGGTGTCACAGACGTCGCCAAGCCCGTCGCTGTCGCAATCGGCTTGATCGGGGTTGGGAACGGTGGGGCAGTTGTCGATGCAGTCTGCAACTTCGTCGCTGTCAGTGTCCGTATCCGGTACGCCACAACCACAGACGCCGGGGGCGGTCTTGCTTGGATCGTTCGGGCAGCCATCACAATCGTCGATCACGCCATCGCCATCGGCGTCGGCAAGCTGAGACTGCGAAACGAATCGCAAGAAGGTCGGCATAGTCAAAGGCGCCGAGACGAAAACTTCTACAAATGCACCATTTGTTCCGTCGAATCGCAACACCTTTCCTTGAGGAGTGTGATCGGCGACGTACAGATCGCCGTAGGGACCGAAAGTCAGGCCAATAGGCGAGGACAAGTCACTGCCTGAAACGAATGTGTCAATGAACGCACCGCTTATGCCGTTGAATCGTTCAATCGTGGGCGGTAACACATTGGCCACGTAGAGGTTGCCGTCCGGGCCAAAGCAGATGTCGCGCGGCTGCGGAACGGATGCAAACACTTCCCATCCGCCTGATGAGTACTTGTAAATCTTGGAACTGAGTTCGCTGGCAACAAAAAGCGCACCGTCAGACCTGAACTCAAGTCCATGCGGCCTAAAGTTTGGGTCGTTTGGCGGGGTAAGTGGTGGTTCAACGAGTTGGCCGGTTAGTCCATCGTAGTGGAACACGCCCGGATTGTTGATTCCTGTAACAAAAAGGTCGCCGTTAGGCGCGAAGGTCATGCCTCTGCAATTCGGCTGTCCTTGCTCAGCGAAAACGTCGTAATACTCGCCTGTTGTGGGATTGAAGCGACGTACGTCGCTCGTGATGTCGCTGCCGACATAGAGAAGTCCATCACAGCCGATCACCAAGTCGTTTGCGTATTGGAGTTCGGACTGTCCCAACATGCCGAGGAATGCGCCGGTTGCCGCGTCGAATCTCGCGACGCCATTGCCGCCTGTGCCGTTGCTCACCAGTAGGTACGTGGGATTGTTAAGCTCAACGACGGCCGCGAAGGATCCTGGCGAAGTGTAGTGATAATCGTTCCACTTTCCTGGGTATCCCACTGGTGAATTAGTCGCGGTGTCCATCGCCACATAGTCTTCATCCGGAGTGGCGCCGTTCGGTTCACTTGGCTTCCAGTTCGTGTAGGTCACCGGCTCGCCGCTGGACCAAACGAAGGTACCTTCAGCGACTTCGTCATTGAGGCCGATCCAAAGCGGCCCCTTCTGGTAGGGACTATCTGGGCCGAAATTCGACCAAATGAAGTCCTGCTCTTCCTGATTGTTGATCGTTACGAGGTGGCCACCCAACGAGACCGCCTCGGCTTCGGCTTCGACCCAACCTGTTACGCCGAGCAAATAGTAGAGATGCCCATTGTTGGGATTGAAGACAGTTCCGATAACTTCTCCGTGCACGTTGTCTATCCCGAGCAATCCAAGACTCAATCCTGCGCAGGCAAAGTACCAGGGCATTGGGGCAATATTGTTTCGACGCATTCTTGTTCCTCCGCAATTGATTTCCACACGGCTAGTGCCTCAGGCTAATTGGCCGGCGACTCCTGCCCGTCAACCTGATCCCGAAATCGTGCGGCAGATGCCCGCGGCGAGCGCACAGAATTTCGACGGGGAATTGACTCGCAGTCCCGACCGCTTCTGCATTTCCTTTCTCTCCCCTTTTTTTGGTAAGATTGCTTGGTCGTCCGAGGGCCGGTCCCATGACACCAGACACCGCCACCCATGCTGTTACCCGCCTCCTAGACGCCATCGGCGCGGGGGAGCCAGACGCCCGGCAGCGCCTGTGGGACGTGGTCTATGACGAACTCCGGGCCATGGCCCGTGCCCATTTGGCCGACGAGAACCGGGCCAAGGGCCTCGCCGCGACGACCCTCGTGCATGAGGCATACCTGAAGCTTTTTGGCAAAGTGGAAGACGCAAACGGAGACGGCTGTGCCACGTTTGCGAATCGGCGACATTTTTTCGGGGCGGCCGCGAATGCCATGCGCCGCATCCTCGTGGATGACGCACGTCATCGGGCCAGGCTGAAGCGCGGCGGTCGCGTTCTCGGCGCGGCGGCGGGTGGGTCGGCGGTCGATGAGGCCGTGATGTTCGATACCGACCCGACCGATTTGATTGCATTGGAAGAGGTCCTGGCACGATTCGAGGCGGAGCATCCCCGGGCGGCGGAGGTTGTTCACCTGCGCTATTTCGCGGGATTGTCGGTTGATCAGGCGGCCGAGCTGATGGGCCTGGCGCCGCGCACCGTCGACAGCGAATGGCGCATGGCCCGTGCGTGGCTGTATCGCGCGCTGACGAAGTAGTCGAAGTAGGGTCCTCGCCACGGCGAGTGTTCCACGCTGTGCGGACCATGATTGATTACTCGGTGCGCACAGCGCACCCTACGCTGTCGAAGCCGGGTCCGTTTTGCGGATTATTGGATCCTCATTGGTCCGCACAGCGGACCCTACGTGGAAAAAACATGCCGAATCGGTGGGAAACCATCCTTTCCATCTTTGACGCCGTCCGACACGCACCGGCGGCCGAGCAACGGGCATTGCTTGCGGATCGATGCGGGTCGGATTCCGGCCTTCGCGCCGAGGTGGAATCGCTGTTAGAAAACGACTCAAAGGCCGACGCGGATTTTCTGCGGCCAAAGGAGATCGGTGAGTTTCGCACTGGCGAAACCGACCCGCTCATCGGCCAAAGCGTGGCGGGCTATACGATCAAGGAATCCATCGCCCGCGGCGGCATGGGGACGGTGTATCTGGCGGAGCAGAAAAGCCCGCGGCGGGATGTCGCGCTCAAAGTGCTGCACACCGGTTATTGGTCGGCGGCGATTGCCCGGCGGTTCGAGGTCGAATCGCGCATCCTCGCCCACCTTCGACACCCGAACATTGCGCAGGTGTATGACGCGGGGACTCACCGGTCGGAGACCGGTGCCACAGTTCACTACTTCGCCATGGAATATGTGCCCAACGCCAAGCCGCTGACGGCCTTTGCGAACGCCAGTGGCCTGGACCAGCGCGAACGGATCGAACTCTTCCTGCAACTCTGCGACGCGGTGGCATATGGCCATCAGAAGGGGGTGATCCACCGGGATTTGAAGCCCGCGAATGTGCTGGTGGGTGAGGAGAGTTCAAACAGAGCCGCGACAGTGAGGGAGCGGGTTCTGCATGGGTCAACGGAACAGGTCAACGGAAAGAACCCGCTTCCTGACGGGCGCGGCTCTGAACGGCCCCTTCTAAAAGTCATCGACTTCGGCATCGCACGCACCGTCGACTCCGACATCGCCGCGACGACGATGCACACCGAGGCCGGGCAGATTCTCGGCACGCTGGCCTACATGAGTCCCGAACAATTGGGCGGCGCGGGCACGGCGACGGTGAATGCAATGGACATCGACACGCGAAGCGATGTCTATTCGCTCGGCGTAATCCTCTACGAATTGCTGACAGGGCGAATGCCGTACGACGTGTCGAACATGACGATTCACTCGGCAGCACGAATCATCTGCGATCAGGAGCCGACGCGACCCAGCGCGTTTAAGAATAGTAGAAAGGGAATCAACCCAGCCTGTGGCACCGGTTTTCAACCGGTGGACTGTGGCACAGGTTTCCAACCTGTGCAGCAACCCCCACTCCAACCCGTCAATGGCGACCTCGAAACCATCCTGCTCAAGTGCATCGAGAAGCAACCGGCGAGGCGATATCAAACAGTCGGCGACTTGTCGGGAGATCTTCGTCAGTTCCTCCGCGGTGAACCGATCTCCACCCGGCCACCAACGACTTATTCACGATTGCTTCGCTGGGCGGCGCGAAGGCCGAAGGCCGCGGCCATTGTGATGGGGGTATTCCTCGCATTTATCATTGTCGGCGCTGCAATAGTGACGATCACCTACGTCCGCCACACACCGACTCGACTTCTACTCACAAAAGACGGCAATCCGCGAGACACATTGAAGCAACGCCTGACTCGCGAGGGGAATCTAGTAGAACTAATCTCGCATTCGGGCGAGGTACTGCGCCGTTGGACTGCCGAGGACGCAAGTGGAATCAGGTGTGCATTCATGCTCTCCAAATCGGGAGCCTTTGTGGCCGACGGTGTGGTCGTCATTGGGTACGCTGCAGGATTCGGGAGCGAACACCGAAATCATTTGTGCGCGTTCGACACGGCTTCCGGCAACTTACTTTGGAAAAGAACGGTTGAACAAACAATCCTTGATGCAATGCCGGACGACGCATGGCCTCGCCCGCCCCACGCGAAGGAACGCCAATACCTCTCGGAGGATTTCGCCGTCGCAACCGGATGGTATTTCGACATCTTCGACGATGCCGATCACCCCGGCATGGAACTCGTGATATACCACCAGCACCGCCTAATTTCGCAAGGGGTTTTGCGAATCTACGACCTTGACGGCAATGTCCTGTATTCCGCCTGGCAGGACGGCGGGATCAGTGAAGCGACGTGGCTGCCAAACAAGAAGCTCCTCATCTGTATTGCCCCAAAGGCCGACCGCGACGAAGTCTCGCTAGGGGGCGAGAGCCCTTCACGACACCCGCTTGTGATCTTCGCCATTCGACCATCGTTGAATGGCGTGAGCAATGCGTGGATTTATCCCTATGAACCTGCTTGGGGTAATGCGAAATGGGAGAAGCCCGTTTGGTACAAAACTATTTGTCCGAAGGAGTTTGCGTGCGGATGGCTATTTGTTCCCGTTCTAAAAGAACCTTTTGCACTCCCATCACAATATGATCCCGTAGAACACATCCAGGTTGTCTTATTTGCGTCGCCAGATTCCCGGTTTGCAAAGGTGGGAGCCGTCGATTTCGTTATCAATTCCAGTGGAGAGCTTGTACATCGCAACCCCCTCCCGGACGGTGCTCGCCAATTTTTTGAGGCAAACCCCGAGGCTCCCCACCCAAGTACCATCGACCTGGTTGAATGGAACACAAAGGATTTTCCCTGCACCCAACCCGCCACAAAAACCAGCGCCGTCAGTGAATAAATCCGACCGCCTTTTCCACCGCCTGCACGATTTTCTGCTCCCGAAGAAGCGCGATGGACGCCTGAATATCCTCGCCAAACGCCCGGTCCGCGTCTGCGTGGGCGATGCGGGTGCGCAGCGTTTCCAACGCGAGGCGCGGGCCGATGCCGGGTTTCGTGGGGAGGCGGAAGTCGAGACCCTGGCCGGCGCAGAGTAATTCGATAGCGAGGACGGTCTCCGCATTCTCCAGCACCTGTCGACACTTCAGCGCGCTGGTCGCGCCCATGCTGACGTGATCCTCCTGACCGAGGCTGGAGGGGATGGAGTCCACGCTGGCCGGTGTGCACAGCACCTTGTTCTCATTCACCAAAGCGGCGGCGGTGTACTGCGGGATCATGAAGCCGCTGTTGAGGCCGGTGTCCTGCATGAGCAGCGTCGGCAGACCGTCGGGGCCGGAGAGGAGGAGATACGTGCGGCGCTCGGAGATGTTGGCCCACTCGGCGAGGGCCATCGCGAGATAGTCAAGCACCAGTGCGAGCGGCTCGCCGTGGAAGTTGCCGCCGCTGATTACGTCGTCGCCGACGATGACGGGATTGTCGGTGACGCAGGCGAGTTCGGTTTGAAGCGTCGCGGCCGCGTGGCGAAGGGCATCGCGGCAGGCGCCGTGAACCTGCGGCACGCAGCGCAGGCTGTAGGGGTCCTGAACCTTGTCGCAATTGGCGTGGGAAATCAGAATCTCGCTATCGACCATGAGGCGGCGGACATTCTCGCCAACCTCCACCGCTCCGGCGTGCGGGCGAAGTGCGAGCAGACCTTCGCTAAAGGGTTTTAAGCTTCCGCGAGCGGCCTCCAGCGACATGGCGGCGATCACATCGGCGTGCTTGGCGAGGCGACGGCCGCGCACGACGATCTCCGCCAGGTAGGCGAGCATCATCTGTGTGCCGTTGATCAGGGCGAGGCCGTCCTTCGCGGCCAGCGCAACTGGTTTGATCCCGTGTCGGGCCATGGCTTCGGCGGCGGGCTTCTCGACGCCATTCTCCAGCACGCTGCCGCGGCCGATCATGGGCATGACCAGATGCGCAAGCGGAGCAAGGTCGCCGCTGGCACCGAGCGAGCCGCGCGTCGGCACCACGGGCAACAGGTCGGCGTTGAGCATCGCCACGAGCCATTCCACGCAGGCCGGTTGAATGCCGCTCGCGCCGGCCAGCAAGGCGTTGATCTTGAAGAGCAGCATGAAGCGGACGATGTCGGCGGGAATGGGCGGCCCGACGCCGACGGCGTGCGAGAGGATGAGATTCTCCTGCAGCTTTGCAAGCTCGGCGTTGGAGATACGCTTGTTGCAGAGCTTTCCGAAGCCGGTGTTGACGCCGTAAATCACGTTGCCGGCGGCGAGGTGCTTTTCGATCACGGCTCGCGAGTTGCGGACACGCTGCCATGCTGCATCGGGAATGGCGGCGCGTATCGGATGGCCGAGCGCGAGGTCGAGAGTTTCAAGGGCGATAGGCCCGCCGTCGAGCGTGATGGTGATGGGTGTTTGCGTCGGCATGGTTCGAATCGTGTCGTGTTGATTGACTTTCGCGGCACTTTATCGAATGCGGGCAGGCGCGTCGAATGGGCGGCTATGCGGCACGCTGGGCCATGTAGACGATAAACGCGACATTGGCGACGACGAGAATCAGCAAGCCCAGGCCGAGCAGAAAACTGACGATGGGGCGGGCTTTGGCAGGGACTCGCTCAAGGGCCTCGGCAATCAGCCACGGACCCGAGGCGACGGCATTAAGTGTGAAGGCGGCTTTCATGGCCGACATGAACGGCAGCCGCCAGACCTGCACGAGCGGCACGAGGATGCACGCGGGCACGTGTAAGGCGTGAATGCAAGCGGGCGTCGACGCGCGGAGCCGGCCGAGGGCGACGACCCAACCGAGTAGCAACATCAGCGTGATCGGCAAACCGGCGAAATAGGATGCGACCGCCGATGTGTGCAGCACAGCGGGAACAGCACCGTCCCTCCATGAAAGGGCTCGCTGCCAGTCCTCGCGCGTGCGTTGTGAGCTGGTTATGTGCAGGCTGCGAATGTGGTCGCGCCACTCGCGCGAAACCGAGAGGCTGATCGGGATTCCCTCGTAGTCGAACCAATAGCGGGCATACAGCTCGGTCCAGAAGCTGTTGACCTGCGAGATGTGGACCCACGGGTGCCTTACGAGGGCGGGAAATCGAAACGTCGTGAATTCAATGTCGTCGCGCGTGCCCGGGAATTGCGACTGCATCGCGGTCTGAAACATATCGAAGTTGTCGACGTGGAGCTTGTTGTAATGGGCGAGATTTCGAACGGTCGGCCAGATGCCGACTGCCAAACAGGCGGCGGTAAACGCGAAAAGGGGGGCAAGCAGTGATCGTTGGGTGGTGCTGGCATCTCGCTTCTTGCGGGGTGGTTCGATTGGCTTGTCGTTGCGACGCAGAAGAAGTGCACCGATAAGTGCGGCGGCCGTCATGATGGAGTAAGCCTTGCAGAGGATCGCCAGTCCGGCGAGGGCGCCGCTAAGGGCGTAACCGCCGAGGGGCCAGTTTTTTGACGATGCCCGCAAGAATGTAAAGACGGCGAGGGTGGCCACGAGATAGGTGAATGCGTCGTTGGTCACCATCGCAGACATGTAGATGTGCTGCGGAAGGAGGGCAGCGCATCCGAGCGCGAGTGCTTCCACCGTGGGCGGCCGGCGCGAGGGAATGCGCAGGATGAGCAGGCAAAACCACAGCGTTGCGCAGCCCGCGAGAGTGGAGAGGAACTGGACAGCCTTCTTCGCATGGGCGGCGGCGATTTGATCGGTCGAGCCCACTGCTTTGCTTGCGTTTTCAGTCAAACCGAAGGCGGCGGCGGCGACCATGTAATAGGCAGGCGGCTGATAGCACTCCCAACATTCGGCGGGCAGGGGCAAGCGGTGTTCGTTCGCGATGATTTCGACTGGAGGGAAATGGTCGTCGTAAGCGAGCCGAGCGGGCGTTGCAACGGTGAGTGCGAAGCGAAGCGCGAATCCAATCGCCAAGACGGCGTAGCTGGCCCAATAGACGCGCTCTGATTTCATGCGGAGAGAATACTAATGGTCGCTGGGATTGGGAACCGAGATTGCGTCACATCAGGGCTGGCCGATCGCGACCGGTTTTGACAGGGGGTACGCATGGTCACATGCAAAGCAGGACATAGAGGATTGTCGCCATCACGATCTTCCCCAAGAGAGCGACTGGATAGACGCTTGCAAAGCCCAATGCTGCGGCATCCGTGTCGGACAACTGGGTCGCCGCGGCCAATCCGGGTGGGTTGGTCATGCAGGCGCTTAGGGCACCGGCGGCATACAGCACATTCCATCGGAGCATGGCGAACATGGTCAACGAGGCAGCGGCGATCATGGTCAATGTTACGGCCGCGCCCGCCAACGGCAGAGCCGGACCGGTCTCCCGTAAGACCGGGATTAACGCCCGGCCCGCGCCCGTGCCGGCGCCGGCCAAAAACATCACCAGTCCCAACTCGCGAGCAAAGTGCTTTGCTGCATTCGGAACATAGAGCCGCATGGGGCCGACCTGTCCCAGCCGGCCGAGTATCAGCGCAACCAACAGCACTCCACCGCTCAGCCCAAGCCTGACTTCCATACCGCCGGGCAGGGGCAACGGAATCAGCCCCACGGCCGCCCCGATCGCAAGACCGGCGGCGAACGGAATAAAACTTGTTTCGTCGAGCCGGCGCTCCTGACGACCCAACACATCAGCCGCCGCCATGACGTCACGCCGTGCGCCGACCAGCCGGAGAACGTCTCCCAATTCAAGGACAAGGTCTCCATGCGGAGTCATCTCAATGCCTTCGCGGCGTACGCGTGTCGCCACGATTCCGAACCGCTCCCACAATTGCACTTCACGTAGTGTTCGGCCCACGGTTGATCGATTTGAGACCACAACAAGATCGCTCGCCACGTTTCCGGTCGGGTCGTACATCGGCTCAACCGCGACGTCGCCCAATACGTGTTCCAACTTGGCGAGTTCGTCGGGCTCCCCCACGGCGAGGACGACGTCGCCCATGCCCAGTCGGGTGTCCGGGCGCACGGCCGCAATTTCTCCATCATGTTTGATTCGACAAATGACGGCGCGGGTCATATGCAGGGTCTGGAACTCGGTGATGGACATGTTGACGCAATTCGGATTGGAAATGCGAAACGCGCACTCCTCCAGCGGGGGATTACGCGAGGCCTGTTCGGCCAGGTATCGTGCCGCGGCATCGCGGGCGGTTGTGCCAAGGATTCGAGGAAGCCACTGCACCGTGAGGACAACGGCGAGCACGCTGAACGGGTATGCCGATGCATAGCCGACGGATGCGGGCGCGACGCCGGTCGGGTTACCGCGCTGCACGGCATCGAGGACGCCTGCGAGTGCGGGGGTGCAGGTGCCCGCGCCGCAGTACATGCCGGCCGCAACATGCGCCGGCATCTTGAGCAGATACGCCATAAGCAGCGCCATAACTGCGCCGGCGATGGTCGAAGCAAGCCCCACCGACAGGAATGCCGTTCCCCTCGCCTTGAAGATGCTGAAGAATCGGGGACCGGTCTGGAGGCCGACGCTATAAACGAAGAGCGCCAAACCAAGCTCTGTCAATTCTGAAGGAAGCGTTATTTGAAAGTGACCGGCGAGCAGGGCAACAAAAAAAACGGCGGCCGACCCGAGGGCGATGCCGCGAATTCGAATTGCGCCGATCAACATGCCGACGGCGATAATGCTGAACAGGTAGATGATCGCTGTTGTCATGCCAAGGCTCGGCGCCAGTCGGCGCGTGCCCTCCATCGTACCGGCTTAAAGTACGAATGGCTGACGAAGCGTTGCGAGATTTACGGCGATAGAACTGAACGGTTATTTGAGGGTGGCGGTCACTTCGGAATTTGGGTTCGGCGCTGGGCCTTGCGATGGTTGCGTCGATTGCGGTCGGAGGGCTTCTCGTAGTAGGCGGTTCGCTTCATTTCGCGGAGGACGCCTTCGCGCTCGCAGAGCTTCTTGAGACGTCGCATGAGCTGCTGAACGGGTTCACCTGGTCGGGGTCGCACTTTGATCATGGGATTCCGCAAGGCTCCTTTCGAGGATTGCCGGGGTCAAATCGCCTGAGGCCATTGGCTCGCTGAGCTATCCAAGCGAGCCACATAGTGTAAAGGACTATCGGCCAAGGATCAACCAACGGTGAGGCTCGGTGTTTCGAGCTAAACTCAGCAGTCGTGCCCGAACCTAAGTGATTGAAAAACAGGAGGTTGCCGCACTTCGGCCCGGTTCAGGATCAGCGGGACGTTGGTTCTGGTGATTTGTCGGCGACTTTCTGCCGGAAGCTACTCGCGGCCGGTTCATTACCCTGTCGCTCGTACAGCCGGATGAGGTAGCCAATGGCTCGCTGGGTTCGGTCGTGGCGGTCTCCGAGTGCGCCTCGCAGCACGTCGTAGGCCGGTACAAGCAGTTTCTCCGCATCATCCAGACGGCCCGTTTCGGCAAGAACTCGTCCAAGCCCCGCGCGCATGTAGGCCGTGCGCCAGTTGTCCGGCTGGCTCAGTTTCTCCTGTGTTGAAATGGCCGCGCGGAAAGTGGACTCGGCTTCGGCCCAGCGACCCTGATCGGCCAGCAGGGCCGCAAGGTTTGCCCGAGCCGTTACGGCCGGCGTCGCGGATGCCTCGCGATTCGGATCGGCCGTCGCAATGACACGGTTCCAAAGCTCCTCAGCCTTTTTGGTGTCGCCTTTTTGGTTTAGCGCAAAGGCAAGGTTGCCAAGCGAATTCAGAGTGCGCCAGTCGGCGGCGCCGACGAGCGTTTCATATTGCCGGCAAAGTTCGGTGGCGAGTGGGATGGCCTCGTCAAATCGTTTTGCCTCAATGAGCGCACACGCCAGCTCATTTTTCCGATTGAGTGTCGTCGGATGATCCGGCCCGGAGAACGCGACCTGTGCATCGAAGGCGCGGCGGACGAGTGCGAGCGCCTCGTCGAGGCGTCCGAGGTTGGAAAGGGCATCCGCGAGATTGTGCATCGCGCCGATCGTCATCGGGTGATTGGGCGTGAGCACGGTTTCCATTGACGTCAGCAATTCGCGAAGCAGGGTCTCAGCTTCATTGATCTTGCCCGCCTGCAGGAGAATCGTCGCCAGATTGCTGCGGGCCTGAAGCGTCTCGGGATCATTGGCGCCATACGTCTTTGTCCGAATCTCAATTAGGTGGGCTTGCAATGCCTGCGCCTCATCCGATTTTCCCAGCGCCGGCAGGCACGCGGCGAGATTGTTCAGTGTGCTCAGCCGATCGCGGTGGGCCTCGCCGAGAATACGCGTTTGCGTCTCAAGCGCAGTGCGATACATCGCCTCGGCCTCGACCGATCGGCCCTGCCAGTCGATGTCGAGTGCGAGATTATTGAGCGTCACCAGTGTCGTCGGATGTTCTGCACCGAGCGTTTTCTTTTGTAACTCGTATAGCTTCGTAAAGAGTTTCTCCGACTCAGCGTGCCGCGCCTGATCGGTCAGAAGAGTGGCCAGGTTCGTGAGTGCATTCATCGAATCGGGGTGTTCTTCCCCCAGCGCGTTGGACGAAAGCTCGTAGCTTCGTCGGAGAAGTTTCTCGGCCGGCTCATTCATCCCGAGTTCGCGATAGTCCCACCCGAGTGTGCCGGCAATCACGGCTTCGACTTCCGGCTGATCGGGAAAGGCGGTGCCAAGGCGGGCGACGGCGCTGTCCAACAGTTCACGAAGAGGGCCGAGGTCGCGACCGGGGTGCTTCCACGGGTCGACGGCGCGGAGCGTCGAATCGAGGAAAGCGCGGACCTTGTCCTTCTTCGCGATCTGCGCCTTGAGCGCCTCGCGCGTTTCCACTTCCGCCTTGTGCGCGATCTCCAACGCCGCGAGCCGCTGCGCCGCGAGTCGCTCGGCGTCCACGGCCCGGGCACGCAGCCATACCATCGCGATACTGAACACCAGCGAGCAGATCAGCAGGACGGCGAATGCGCGGACGGTGGTCTTGTAGCGGTCGATCGTCTTGCGAACCGAGTACCACGCGCTGTCGCGCTTGGCCTCGATCGGCTCACCGGCGAGGTATCGGCGTATGTCGCGGGCAAGGTCGCCGGCGCTCTGGTAGCGGCGTTCGGGTTCTTTGGCGAGGCACTTGAGCGCGATGGTGGCAAGCTCATCGTTGATGTCGCGACGGACATCCCGCGGAGAGCGTGGCATCGCCGTTTGAATGTTCTGCAATGTCTCGCGAAGAGTACCATCGACACGATAGGGGAACTCTCCAGTCACCAACTGAAAGAGCATCACGCCGAGCGAGTACACATCGCTGCGAACATCGACCGAGCGAAGGGTGCCATCGGCCTGTTCCGGGCTGGCCCACGGGAGCGACCCCATGAAGGAGCCGGTGCGGCTCATGCGAGTGGCTTCGGGTGATGCGTCGGCAAGCTTGGCCAGGCCGAAGTCGAGTACGTGCGGCTCGCCGGCAGGGTCGATGCGGACATTGCTCGGTTTGAGGTCGCGATGAATGACGCCTTTTTGATGGGCGTGCTGAACTCCGTCGCAGATTTTCGCGAACATCGCGAGCACATCGCGCTCCGTGCGAAACAGGTCACACCAACAATCGAGTATGGAATCGGCCGGTCTGTGTGTTGGCGCCAGGTGATCGATCACCTCGTCGAGCCCCGCGCCTTCAATGAACTCCATGACGTAATAGGTGAGACCGTCGTCTGTTTCGCCGCTGTCGTAGATGCGGACAACATTTGGATGCCGCAGCGTGGCGACCAGCTCCACTTCGCGTTCAAACCGCAGGCGAACCTCTCGCGACGCCAAAGCGCCGTCGAGCACCAGTTTCACGGCGACGGTTCGACTGGTGGAAACCTGGCGAGCGATGAAGACCACGCCCTGACCACCACGGCGCAATTCCTTGAGGTCTTCATAGCCGGGGATTCGCGGCGCGGCGTGCGATTTTTTCGCGCGGCGCAGCTCCCGAACAAGCTGGTCGTCGTCGTCGCACCATTTGGAAAGTGATTTACTGTCTGTCACGAGGGCCCCTTGGCCAAAGGCTGCTTAGCCTTCGTCCTCGATTTGATCCGCGACGACGGCACGCAGTCGATTGAGAATTCGATACTTGGCGTCATACACATGGCTCGTCGTCATTCCCATCCGGCTCGCGACCTCGGCCGCGCCTTCACCATCGACCACATAGGCCTGAAAGCACGCGAGGTCGGCCGCATTGAATTCCGCCTGGATCATTCGCATGGCCCGGCGCAGATGATGTTGTCGCCATTCTTCTTCCCAAACGACGCTTAGGGCCTCGTCGTTGTCGGCGGCACGGCTTATCTCATCCACATCCTGAGCGCGGGCTTCGCCGGATTCCCGCTCGCGCCAACGATAGATCGAACGCACCACGACGGTCTTCAGGTAGGACCGAAACTTCCCCTTTTCCGGTCGGTATTCGAATCCCGGCATCGCCTTCGACAGCGACATGAGCACATCCTGCACGATGTCGTCGGCGTTGGCCCCCATCACGCCTTGTCGACGGGCAAAGGCGCGGATCATCTCCTCGTATTTCGCGCAGAACTCGGGCCAGGCCTCGGCGTCGCCCGGATTGGCAATACGGGCCAGCAGGGTGCCATGCGTGGTCGAATGGGCAAACATTCGCCCATTATACAAACCACGGTTCTCAAGGTGCGGAATACCGCCGATGCATCGGTAATCGTCCGCTCATATACCACTAGGGGTTCGATTGAAGATTCTCGGGAAAAATCGCCGGACGGTAAGCAACCGCCCCCAACGCCGATGCCACGCGACCTGCTATTTCACGCCCAACTGCCGCCAAAGTTCGTTTTCCGCCCGGCGATACTTTTCCTGTGTCGCCTTTAGCTCGGTCTCCAGCCGGGCAAGGTCGGGGCTGGTTGAGGGGATGGCCCCGTTGTGCAATTCGGAAAGGGACTTGAGTTGACTGGCCGCGTCGTCAATCCGCGTCGCCGCTTCTGCAAAGCTGCGAGCCGCGTCGAAAATGGCCTGCTGTTTGATTTCCGTCGGATCGGGTGCATTGAGAAGCCGCCACGGATGGCGCAGGACGTACTTCATTCCCGTCTTCACATGGTCGGAGGCCTCTTTGAAATTCGCCAACATGCGGTTGATGTTCTCGCGATTGAGCACCATCACATCGCGCGTCGTAGCGGTGACGGTCTGAATGTCCCCGAGCGTCTTGTTCAGCAAATCGCCGGCATCCTTGAAATGGGCCATGAGACTGTCCGGCCGGGATGGATCGGTTTCGTTTGCGATATTGCCGGCGGCCGATTCGACGTGGGTGAAGGTGCGATTGATCACCGGCTCATTTGTCTTGAGCACGCGGGACAGGCTTCCAAGCCCGTCGTTCATGGCATCCATGGCGAGATGAATCTTTCCGAGCAGCACGTCGGGCTTCTGCGTGGCGAACTCGGCGCGAAGCGCGCTGGTCGCGGCATTCACGTTGTCGGCGATCTCGGTGATCTTTGCGAGGAGCGTGGCTCGTTCATCGGCGTTGAACTGTTTTCCAAGGGCACCGGTGATGGCGTTAATGTCGTTGAAGGATTGGTGCAGCTTGGCCATGAGCGATGCCTTGGCATCGGGGGAAAGCTGCGTCTTGATCTGCCCGAGCAGGCTGTTGGGGTCGTCGCCGTTGAATTCATCCTGCAACGATGCAAGGATCGCGGCGAAGCCGGCCGGCTCCGAGCCTTCGATCTCGCGGCCCTCCGGCCATGGGTCCTCGCTGTTTCCGATGTCGATTTTTACGATGCCGTCGCCCCCGAGCGGCGGACCCTCGGCGATGGCCTTGCAGTTTAAGCGGAGGATGATGTCCTTCCGCAGATCGGCGTGCACGACGACGAAGAAGTGTTCGGTGGTCACACCGCTTTTCGGGTCCGTGGACGGTCCTTTTTCGAGTGAGGCTTTCTTAACCTTGCCGACTTTTTGTCCGCCGACGAGCACATCCGAACCGGCCGCGAGCGTGGGCATGTCGGGCGAGGACTTGAATCGAATGGTGACGGGTCGCGTATCACCGCTGAAGCCCTTGCTGATCCACAGCAGGATCGCAAAAAACATGAGCACCACGGTGATGGTGACGATGCCCACCTGAAAACTGTTTTGCTTCGCGGACATTTCGGACTCCTAGCGTTCACTTGCAATCAAGAGTTGTTCGAACTGGCTCAGGCCGTCGGCGTCGGTCAGCGGCCCGGTGATGAAGCCGTTGAGAAACTGGTTCATGAGCCGATCCTCGCGGGACTCCAGTTTCTCAGGGTCGGCGCCGCGCAGGGCTTCAAACTCGGCCCGTTCGCCGATCTTTAGCACGCGGCCGCGGTCCAGCATCACCATGCGGTCGGCGATGCGAAAGGCCGAATCCATTTCGTGCGTCACGACAATGCTGGTGACGTGCAGCTTCTTCGAGAGGTCCATGATAAGCTCGTCGATGGCGGCGCTGGTCACGGGGTCGAGGCCGGCCGACGGCTCGTCGTAGAAGATGATCTCCGGATCGAGGACGGTGGCGCGGGCCAGGCCGGCGCGTTTCTTCTGCCCGCCGGAAAGCTGCGACGGCATCTTGTCGCGATGCGGCAGCATGTGAACCTGTTGAAGCTTCAGTGTGACGACGATGTCAATGACGGCGTCGCTCACGTTGCTGTGTTCGCGAAGGGGCAACGCCACGTTTTCGGCGAGGCTCATCGAATTGAAGAGCGCCCCGCTCTGAAAGAGGATGGCGAACTTTTTGCGGATCTCGTTGAGGCGATTCTCTTCCATGCCGACGATGTTGACCGGCGCGGGCATTTCCTTGGTACGGTAGCAGATCTCCCCGCCGTCCACGTCGTATTCGCCGATGAGGCAGTTGAGCAGCGTGCTTTTTCCGCATCCGCTGCCGCCCATGATGATGATCGTCTCACCGCGGTGAACATCAAAGCTCACATCATCAAGCACCGTCTGCGGTTCACCGTTGTTATTGTTGAACTGCTTGCGCAGATTGCGGACGCGAATAACGGTGTCGGTCGAATCGGGCATGAAGGTCGATGTTCCCAAGTAGCCAACGGCGTTCTGACACGCCATGTCCCACGCGAACGCGTGGCGGCATGGGCAGAAGCCGATAGTTCATGATCCGGTTGCGAATGGTACATGGCCCTGCGATTGCGTCCAGTTGTGGATGCCGGTGCCGAGATTACGGGCGAACCACGTCATTTGGCGAAACGCGTTGTGCGATTGCGACGCTTGGTATAAATCGTCGAACATCTGGCGATCGCCGCGCCGAAGTCAGATGGGTAAGTCGGCTAGCGACTGTCGTACCCTTTTCCCGCTCAAATACGCTTTGACTCCGCTCACCGTGCTGGTCCGCTGATGCAGCGCCGGCGTCCCCGACGGTGAGTCGGTCCATCGGTAGTCCTTCCAGTTCCCCCGCCGGTCCAGGTCCGTCCATTGCTGCTTCGAATCCAGGTGCGGACTGTTGATCGGCGTCGCCACGCCAGCACGGTCCGGGAGCAGGTCGCCCCGATCCATCCCCGTCAGACGGTTGTGCTCTTCACCAAGCGGATCAAAAGTCGGGTAGAACCGACTTGCGCCTACTGGTCCTTGCGATTTCTTCGTGCAAGCATTCGACGTTGAATATCCTCTAATTCCGATGAAGTTATTTCATGTCCCGGCTTTCCAACAACGATCGCTGCCGGGTAGACCATAATACCAGACGGCGCATCCAGATAAGTTGGGATGACGATTCGCCATTGCGCAAATCTCGGTTTTTGCAGCAATCCTTGTAACGCCATGAGAGTTTCCATTCGCAATACAGAAGGACTCACAATTTCAAGATACTGTGTACGATCTCCATAATTATCGCCACGAAAGTAAAAATCGCATCCGTCCGAATACCCGACTGTTCCAATTCCGCCTAACCATTTTTCGAACGCCTCATATACCGTTTCATATTCGTCATTTGAGACATTGGAGTCCGAAGGAGTGCTCTTCCATAATCCGCTCCAGTCTTCAGTGCTTGGAGTATTATAAATGTAACGTTTATTATTATTTTTACTAATCATGATGACTAGTCAACCCAGATCTCGCTCACCGGCCATGTCGCTTCGTTGACTGCATGGCCAAGTCCTCCCTGATACCAATCGTAGGCGAAAAACCCAACACCGATAAAGGGAACGATCTTGCTAGCGATGCCTTTGCCAACCCGTTTTCTCACTCTTTTCACGACTTTTTTCACGACTGTTTCCTCTGTCTTTTCGGCGACCTCCTTTTCAGTCTTGATTACCGACTTTTTTATCGCCTCGTTAAATCGCTTGATCTTCTCGTTACCGCATCTGTCTCGAATTGTCTCGACAAACTCCTTTGCTTCGGCTTCATTCATTTTCCTGGCCTTGCTAATCCCCTTCTTCTTCTTGAACTTTTGAAGTTCCTTGTCCACTTCGTCATTGTATTCCAGATGCTCCTTAGTCCAACCGTGATCGTCGAGGGGCCCCGAAGTGTTTTTCTTAAGTACACCATCTGCTTCAGGGCTAAGGTCGTCTAGGTGGTTTCGCCTGACGGCCTGCGGCACCCAATGGTGCCCACCAATTGGCGAGCTGGTTAGCCCTTGTATCGAACTAAAGGTGATCAGATCCAAGCCATACGGGTCGATCCAGAAAAGCGGAGCACTTACGGCGTACTCATAGAGGTTTACCGAACCACCCGCATACCCAATCGGGTCTCGTTGCAGCCATCGACCCAGTTGCGGCGAGTAGTGTCGGAACAGCGTGTGATACAACCCGACGGCGGCGTCATACCGATGCCCCGTCCACATCCATGGGTTGCCGAAGGAAGAGGCATTCGTGGCAATCCAGGCACCCGCGCCGCCGTTTGCGGACGGGTCGTATCGCTCGATAAGAGTTTTTCCATAAGGATCGCACGTGTACCGCTCGACGAGATGGCCGGTCGAGTCGGTCAAACCCGTCACGCTGCCCAGCGCATCGCGCAGGTAGTGATACGCGCAGCCGACCGGCGGGGTGCCCGCGCCACAACCGCTGACACCGTTCGCGCCGGTGTAATCCACCATCGCCACCGGCTCGGGGAAGCGCGCGGAATCTCCCCACACGAACTCGCGGGCCAGGGTGTAGGACCCATCGCAGGCAGGCGCGCCCGGTCCGCCGCAGATGTACTCTTGGATCGGCTCCAGACCCGAGTAGATGTGCCGGGTCGTGCGCGGCGATGGGCGGCCACCGAGGCCGTCCCACGAGGCGCCGCTCTGCGGATCGATGTACTCGGTCGTCTGCACGCGCCGCCCCAGGGCGTCGTAGGTGAATTGCAGAAGCAGGGGGCCGGTGGAACTCGTCTTGCGAATCTCGACGACGCGATTTTCCTCGTCGTATTTGTACCCCTTAGCCCTCATTGAGGGCTACCTAATGCCACACCTTCTGGCCGTGGTTAGTTACTTCTCTCCAGTCTTTAGAATGCTTTCATCCCAAGGAATAAAGTCGAAGGGTGGGAGACACTGTCCGAATGCATGGTCGGCTAATACGCCTTTACAAATGTGGTATTTATGAACGCCTGCCCGAACGATTACACCAGATGACAAATGCGAGACAATTCGCTTAAACCATTCTTTCGCATCGGGCGGAGCCGGTCTTACAATCTTGGCAGGCAATTCCAACCAATCGCGGTGATGAGAGACAATCGCGCATCCCAATTTCCGTAGTCCTTGTTCAATTCGTTCGCCGTGAAAGGAAGCCGTAATGGCGGTGTAGTTTGTGCGAGGCTGCACGAAATATTTTCCTTTGTTGTAACCGCTAGAGATCATCATCGTATGAAACGAGCCAGAGACCCATTCAGGGCGAAAGAGATAGAATACGCCCTTTTCCATCTTGGCGGCCTGTGACAGAGACAACAGCTGTGGGCGTGGTTCAAGTTGGGGAGTATCCACAATTACTTGCATGCCGGAATCGAGCGCGAAAAGTAGCGTCGATGCCACATCAATCGTTGAATGAACAAATTCTCGATCAGACATAAAGATCAGTTGGGCTTTGGAGGAATTGGACGAGTTTGCACCTCGATACCGCTACCCTCTAAAATCTCCTTGCCCAGGCGGGCAGTAAAGACTCTCATTGCATCTGGATCAAGTTCCCGGGAGCAGGTCAAGTTCTAAAGGGTACTGGTCAAATCCGTATCAGGAGATTGCTACGACGGCATCATTTTGGGTTTGCGGAGATAGGGTTCAGTTCCAAGCCTCAAACCATTGGCCCATTGACGGGCTGCCTCCTTTCCAATTCTAACAGAACGCCAAGGCTTGCCGGTTTTCTCGCTTACAGGATTATCACTTGCGACCGAATGGGCCCTAATAAATGTGGCTAATTGGTTAAACGCGACCCGCAGTGAGTCAGGAACTCGCTTGAATTCACTGGTTTCAGGAAACCAGAATGTTGCATAATGCGACAAATTGCCCCAGCAAACAAATGGTAGGTTATCCTTTGAGCGAATTCCCGACCATGAGAGATCAATCATTGGCCCGCCTTCGCGCTGCACAATGTAATATTTACCGACGTCACGGCCACCATCCAATCGCTTCATAGAAAACGGCAAGTCTGCGTAGTCGCTCCTGGTTAGGTGCCACAACGGATGATCTGGGGAATACTGTAATATGTCCGCTCGTTCAGTGAATTGTGGCGGAGGCACCGTAACATAATGAATCGCTGGAGTGAACTGAAAGCCCAACCCAAGCGCATAGTCCATCAGAGCTTCCATTTCGTTGTCAACAAAGAAAAAATCTATTTCCGGCATTTCGAACTGAACTCCAACTCGATCTTACATACTCAATCTGTCTGGTTGATCGCGCACTCCGTTCCGTCAAGGATCAGGCTTCGGAGGAAGAGGAACTGTCTCATGTGGAATTCCTAGGTCGTTATACTCCTGCTCGCGGCGTAAGTTTCGGGCGCTATTTGGGCGGCGCTCGACTTCCACAATTTCTTTGACTTTCTTGTCTCGTCCAACAACTTGGACATCTGGGCGCCGATTTGACTCCGGATGACGAATCTTTTTTTCAGTAAGAACCTCCTCGCCATCCTCAAGTGTCTTGCGCTTTTCTTCTGCTATTTCTTTGACCTTATTTTGATGATCCGGGTTGCCTTTGCAACCATTTGACTTTCTCGTCTCGCGGAGTTCATCAGCCTTTTTCGCAGCCTTATCACGAAGCTTCTTGGCCTTTTCCAACAGCCGTTTGGCCTTCGCACTTTTCTTGGCCAGATCCTCGAGCTTGCCGATGAGGCGGCCCAAGCGGTTGGCCAGCATTGTGGCGGAGGCCAATTCGTCGCCGGGCGTCGGAGTCACAATTGTAGCCGCAGTAATCAGTACTCCGCCGGTAAATTCACCGGCGGCCTCGGCAATCTGCGCGCCGGTGTTGATCATGCCTGTGAGTTGTCCAACCGCATCGCCGTAGGCGCCCTCCGCCGCCTCTGCGTCACTCGCGGTCTCGTTGTAGGCCTCCAATCCGAATGGATCGACCCAATACAGCGGATTGCCCAACACGTACTCATACAAGTTCACCGACCCGGCGGCATACCCGATCGGATCGCGTTGCAGCCATCGACCCAGTTGCGGCGAGTAGTGTCGGAACAGCGTGTGATACAACCCGACGGCGGCGTCATACCGATGCCCCGTCCACATCCACGGGTTGCCGAAGGAAGAGGCATTCGTGGCAATCCAGGCACCCGCGCCGCCGTTGGCGGACGGGTCGTATCGCTCGATAAGAGTTTTTCCATAAGGATCGCACGTGTACCGCTCGACGAGATGGCCGGTCGAGTCGGTCAAACCCGTCACGCTGCCCAGCGCATCGCGCAGGTAGTGATACACGCAGCCCGCCGGCGGGGCGCCCGTGCTACAACCGCTGACGCCGTTCGCGCCTGTGTAATCCACCATCGCCACCGGCTCGAGACCGTTCGAGGAACTCAGCGGTCGGCCCCAGATGAACTCGCGGGCCAGGGTGTAGGACCCATCGCAGGCCGGGGTGCCCGGTCCACCACAGGTGTACTCCTGGATCGGCTCCAGACCCGCATAGATGTGCCGAGTGATTCGCGGCGATGGATGGCCACTGAGGCCGTCCCACGAGGTGCCACTCTGTGGATCGATGTACTCGGTCGTCTGCACGCGCCGCCCCAGGGCGTCGTAGGTGAATTGCAGAAGCAGGGCGCCGTTGAAGCCGGTCTTGCGAATCTCGACGACGCGGTTCTCTTCGTCGTATTTGTACCACTGCCCGCCGGACGCCCCCGGCGCATCACCCACCACCCGGGCCAGGGGATTGACCGTCAGATTCCCGGCTTGGTCGTAGGTGAGCGTCACCGACGGGAGGCAACCGGCCCCGTGGACCAAGCCCCTCGGCCGAACCGTGGGTTGCAGCAAAATAAAACGAGCCGTCGAAACGGAGACTCGAACCCTGTAGATCAAGACCCGCTCTGGCAAAACTCAGCGGAAGTGATCGCCAGTATTGGGTACCGTATCGTTGTAGAATCCAAACACCATGCCCGACGACCCGATTGAAAACATACCGCCCCACGACCGGCGTCGTTTTTTCGCGGCCGGGCTGGGCCGAATCTTGCGGCCGCTGGCGGACTATGTGGAAAAACGCATTCCCGTCCCATTGGCCGCCGAACGCACCATGCTTCGTCCGCCGGGGGCGATGGAGGAGAGTCGGTTTCTCGAAACCTGCCTGCGATGCGGCAAATGTGCCGATTCCTGCCCTGCGAATGCGATTGCTCTGTCAGCATCGAGCGATCCCCGCATCAAGGGAACGCCGTATGTTGAGCCGGCGCGTCAGGCGTGTGTCATCTGCGAGGACTTGTCGTGCATGAAGGTGTGCCCGAGCGGGGCGCTGACGTTGGTGGATCGGTTCGCAATTCGCATGGGGATTGCCACTGTCGATCATTCCGTTTGCGCGCGGACCACCGGCGAAAACTGCACCATTTGTGTGGAAAAGTGCCCACTGGGGTCGACGGCGATTTACGTGGATGACGACGGGCGAATCGCAGTGATCGACCCGAAAACGACTGGTACTGGTTGCACAGGGTGTGGCGTTTGTGAGCAATACTGCCCGACACGGCCCGTTCGTGCCATCCGCGTGATGCCCTGTGGATGATTATCCTCCCTTGCATCAGAACGCCGATTGACTATACTTACAAGGGTCCTTCCTCGCACTGGACATCCGAGCCATGCCATTTTCTCGGAGTTGCCAGCCCACCTTCCCCTCGCGTGAGGAATCGTCATGTATACCCGCCTGAAAAACTTTCTCTCCCATCGTCTCGTTGTCTTGAGTTTTCTCGCTTGGAGCGCCGGAGGCCTCGGATGCAATACCCTGAATCAGGGTACCGGTGCGCCCAATCTGTCCGGGGAGGGCGGATTCGGGGCCGGCACACCGCTGGCCGCCGATGCCGCTGCGGATCTGGCTAATGTGACGCGCGACATCGAAGAGGCCGACATCATCAAGATCGTCGATGGCAAGCTGTACGCCCTGAATCGATACAAAGGCCTGCTGATCATCGATGTGGCCGACCCCGACAACCCGGCACTGCTCGGCTCGTTCGACCTCAAGGGTCGCGGCATTGAGATGTACGTCAGCGACAATCAGGCCTATGTCGTGCTGAGTGCGGATTATGCTTATTACTATGGCGGCGGCGATCCGGTTCCGCTCGGCGCGCCCGGCACCGCAAGTTCAACGGACGTGGCCATCCTGCCCGGACCAACCGTGCCCGCGCCGGATTTCGAAGGCAGCCAGCTTGCGATTATCAATGTGCTCAATCCCGCCGTCCCGCAGTTGATCAGCAAGATCAATCTCGCCGGGTTCGCGAATGAAAGCCGGCGCGTGGGCGACATCATTTACGTCGTCGGTGCCAACGATTATCCGTTCTACTTCCGACAGGAAGACGACAACCAGGCAGACATGGGTTTCGTTGCGTCGATTGATGTGGCCGATCCGAATAATGTCATCCCGGTCGAGCGCAAGACGTTCAGTGGTACATCGCTGGATATCCACGTCTCCGACGCGCTTATTCTCGCGGCATCACACGAGTACGACCCCGACAGTGGCGGCACGAATACGCTGGTGCAGGCCATCGACATCTCCGACCCGACCGGCCTCATCGTGATTCGCGGCACCGTCAGCGTGCCCGGCATGATTCGTAACCGCTTCTTCCTTGATGACTACCTCGGCGTCATGCGCATCGTGACGCAGACCAACGGATTCGGCTTCAATGAAGTGAATCTCTATACCTACGACCTTGCGGATCTCGACAACATCACGCCGATCGCGTCGGTACTCGTCGAAGAAGGTGAATCGCTTGAGGCGGTTCGCTTTGACGGTGATCGCGGCTATGCCGTGACGTTTTTCCGCGTCGATCCGCTCTTTGTGCTCGACATTTCCGACCCAGCAAATCCAAGCGTGTCAGGCCAGTTGGAGGTACCCGGCTACTCCACGCATATTGAGCCGCGCGGTGATCGCCTGATCGCCGTCGGTATTGATGACACGGACGGCAATCGGCCTGCGGTCGCCTATTACGACGTGACCGATCCTGCGAATCCGTCGCAACTCGGCCGCGTGGTGCTCGGCCCGCCGGGTTCGTTCACGGAGTCGGATGCGACCTACGATGAAAAGGCGTTCAAGATTGTTGATGATCTAAACTTGATCGCGGTTCCGTTTCGCCATGTCGAATATCCCGACGTCGTGCCTTTGCCGGGGGACGGCGGCGGCACCAGCCCGCCGAATAGTGGGAGCGGCTCCGAAGGTGGAAGCGACCCGACGTCTGCGAGTGACGTGAACCAACAAGGCCCGACTTGCACCAATGGCGTGCAGCTTGTTGACTTCAGCGATACGGCGCTGACGGCTCGCGGGTACTTCGAGAACAAGGGCAAGGTGGAGCGGGTCGGCGTCATCGGCGGTCGCGTCTTTGCATTGTCACAGGCCCAGTTCCAGACGATGAACATCACCGACCGGGACAATCCGACTCAGGTCGGAGTGGTCAATTTCTTTACCGATGCCGAGGCGCAGTTTGACGACTGCAACTTCTACTACGGTTTGCCGATCGACAACGTCGGCGGCGGCACGGCGCTCGATTTCGCGGCCCTTGCCCAGTTGCTCAGCCAATACTGCGGCACTACTGGCGCGACGCCGATGCTCATGCTTGCGGCTGGAATGGCGTTCATGCGTTCAGGCGTGCGTCGCCGCCGGCGCTAGAATCGTCGCGGCCCGCGTGAAGACCGCGTCGTCGAAGCCGAGGGCGCGCTTCAACTGCAAATCACGTTCGACCCACGATGGAATCGCCGCGAGGCGTCTGCGCTCGGTGCGCGGCAAGTGCCGCCAGAAAAGCGACGTCAGCACCGGGATCGGGTAATCGCTGCCCCAGACGAGCTTCGCCTGCACATCGCGCTGCCTTGCGAATCGCGCCAGCCAGCCCGTGCGCCCGAAGGCGGCGAGCGCTGAGATATCGGCATAGAGCGGGGCGTCGCGAAACTCATTGATCATTGCATCGACAAAGGCAAGGCAATGTCGCCTCGGTTGCCACGGAAACGAGGGCGTCGCCACGTGGGCCACGATCACAGTCGGCATTGCTCCCGCCGACCGAAGCGTCCGAAGCACGCCAAGGAGCGGCAGGGCACTTTCGAATTCCATGTGCTGCCGTGAAAGGGACATTTCGCCGCCGTAGTGAATCAGCATCGGCACCCGCAGTCGCGCCGCCGCTCGCAGGAATGCAACGCACCGCTCGTCCGTGATGTCCATGTTCTGGTGAATCGGCAGCCACTTGATCAACGCGGCGCCCGCGGCGGCAACTTCTTCGAGGCACGCGATTGCATTAGCGCGATAGGGATGCACCGACGCACCCAACAGATAACGGTCCGGCCGCTTTCGACAAAGGTCGCGCACATACGAGTTCGAGGCGTACAGGTCGCTTCCGAATCGATGCCCGCGCTCAGCCATCCCAATCACCCGACCGGACGATTCGTAGTATTCATCAAACGCCAGCAACACCAGGCGATCGACGCCGGGCATCGCGGACCAGTGTGATTCGTTGACCGCTTCGATGCGTCGGTCCAATTCATCGCCGCGGCCAAGGCGGGGGTCGATGCCGAGCCAGCGTTTCACGAAATACCACGCCGCACGGTCAAGCAGTCGTGGCGAAAGATAGCTGTCAAAGCCCGGCGATCCGCTCGCACCTGCGCGCTCAAATGAGAATCGCTCGATGGAAGGATCCGCGCGGCGGGCCGAGTAGCCGACGTGGCAGTGAACGTCGATGACCATGCGCGCATGATAGCGGGGTATAATCGCATTGCGCATGGATGCAGATGTCATCGTGGTTGGTTCGGGCTTTGGCGGCAGCGTCTGTGCGCTTCGCGCGGCGGAGGCGGGCCTGCGGGTCGTTGTGCTCGAACGCGGTCGGCGCATGGACGACGCGGCCTATGAAAAGCTTGCTGATGGACGACTCCCGCTGATTAATCGTCGCGAACAACCGGGCCTTTTCGATATCAAGATGCAGCACGGGCTTGCGACGGCCGGCGGATGCGCGGTCGGGGGTGGTTCGCATGTCTACACGGCCGTCACCATGCCCGCGCCCGATGAAGTGTTCGCGAACGACTGGCCCGCCGCGCTCACCGTCGGGCGAATGCGTGAACTTTATGAACGCGCGGAGCGTGTCCTGCGTCCGACGCCACTGGCGGAAATCCCGTCGCGCACAAGGCGAATGCAGGAGATCGGCGAGCGTATGGCAGCGCCGGCCGTCGTGCTGCCTCTGGTCGTGGAAAAGCGCGGCCACAACGATCATGCCTCGCCGTCAACACTTCGCGGTCACATCGCCACTTGGCTTCGCGGCGGGCCTGGTTATCGCAAACGAACTCTGGACATGTCGTACCTCGCCCAAGCCGAGCGCGCCGGCACCCGAGTGCTGCCGTTGCATGAGGCGCTGTCGATTACGCCGATCGCGGGCGGCTATCGCGTGCGACTTCGCCAGTTGGTCGACGATGATTGGCGCGAGGGCGAACTTACCGCGCGAAAAGTGGTGCTTGCTGCGGGAACGATGAACACCGTTCCGTTCTTAGTGCGGTGCCGCGACATCTACGCCACGCTTCCGGCGATCAGCGCGGCCCTCGGCGAACGGTTCTACACCAACGGCGATTTCGGCGCAGCGGTCGCCGGCTTCTCTTTGGACATCGACCGCGACGACGGGCCTCCAGTGACGAGTTGGATTGATTGTTGGAACACCGATCGGCTTTTTCTTATGGAGACCGGTGCGTTTCTGGGCGGGCGTGTCTGGTCCATCGCGGTGATGGGGTTTGATGATTCGCCCGGTCGACTCTCGCTGGACGAGCGCGGGCGATTGCAACATCATTCGGCCGGCCCGTCGCCAGCGTTCCACGCCGCTCGAATGCGACGCCTTCGCGAGTTCGCCGCCGCTGCGGGTGGTGCGCTGATTGCACCGCCGGCATTTGCAACTCGAACCAAACCCGCGACCGTTCACCCACTCGGCGGCGCACGAATGGCCGATCGCGCAGAGCTGGGCGTCGTCGATGCAAATGGCGAGATGTTCGGGTACCCGGGCCTGTACGTCGCCGATGGAAGCATCCTGCCCACGCCGACGGGCGTTGCGCCGTCGATGACGATTGCAGCCCTCGCCGAGCACGTTTCGGAGCATCTTGTGTCCCATGCTTGACGCGCCTCGTTCACAACCCACACTTCCGCTCTTCGATGCGTTTCCGAAACTCGCGTCGTGCGTGTCGTGGATGTCACTGGGGCACTGGCCAACGCCGGTGCAGGAGGCGAAGCGCTTCGCAAGCGAGTTCGGGCTGCGTCAATTTTTTATTAAGCGCGAAGACCTCTCCCATCCGCACGGCGCGGGTAACAAGGTACGCGGGCTTGAGTTCCTGTTGGCCGATGCTCAGCTTCGCGGCGCACGCACCATCGTGACGGCCAGCGCGGTTGGCAGCCATCATGTCTGCAAGACAGCGTGGCACGCCCGTCAGCTCGGCATCGACACCGTCGCCATCGTCGTGCCGCAACCAAAGGCCGCCTATGTCGCACGAAATCTACTACTCGGAGCCTCCGTCGGCACGCGATATGTCCCCGCGAATTACGTTACCGCCATTCCGAAAGTCATTCGCGAACTTCTGCGGCGTAACGAGCATAAGCAGCGGCCATACTGGATCGCCCCCGGCGGCACCACACCGCTTTCCTGCCTCGGCCATGTCAACGCCGCATTCGAGCTTCGGCGGCAAATCGACGCGGGCCAACTGCCGATCCCGGACTACCTGTATGTTGCGATGGGCAGCCTCGGCACGGCAGCGGGCCTTGCCGTTGGTTGCGCACTGGCGGGCCTGCCGACGCAGATCGTCGGCGTCGTGGTCAGTCATCGATGGTACGCCACCAAAGGGCGGTGGCTGCGCCTGGCCCGACGCGTCCACAAGCAAATGCGACGCGCCGATGCAACAGTGCCTGAATGCGGTATTGACCGCGCGCGTTTTCACATTGTCGGCTCGGCGCTGGGCAGGGGATACGCCCTTGTGTCCGAAGGCGCGACGCGTCTTGCAGAGCGAATGCGTGCAGCGGAAGGAATCGAACTGGATGGCACCTACACCGCCAAGGCGGCGCACGGCATGATGCAATTCATCGAGGCGAACAAGCTGCAAGATCGCGTGCACCTGCTTTGGCACACATTTCACGCCATCGGCCCACGGCCGGATTTGGCGCCGCATTGCGCGCAACTGCCACCGGTGCTTAAGGCTTACATCGAGTGATTTACAGTGTCCCGAACTTGAGGCTCTTGCGAAATGACTGCGCGAAAAGCCCGTGCAGACGGCCCATGACATAGGCCCCATAGAAATAAAGCGACATCACCACGCCCCATGCCAGAAGGCCCAACGACACCTTCACAAAGTCGCCTTCCTTCGAGCCGGCGGCCATCTTCTCAATCTGCGGCACGAACCAGTCATGCACGATCGTCCAAAACGCCCCGCCAAAGAAGATGCCGTACATCGCGACAAGCATGACCAAGAAAAGGTAATGCACATGCGTCTTGCCGATGGAGGTAAGCACACGCACCGGGCTGACCGCCTGCACGGTGTTGCCAAGCGACATTCCCAGCAGATTCATCGGGATGCCGATGGTGACCAGCACCATGATCGCCAGAAATCCCTTGCCACCGATCTGCATCAACGACGCGATACTCCGATTCTCGAACACAACCATGACGCCGCCGTCGACGGACAGCCAAAGCGCCAGCGCCGTCATTCCAAGCAGGTAGACCGCGAGCAAAACAAACCCCGCAAAACTCTTGCCCCACTGCCCGGGGCTCCATGTGATCGCCGGCGGCTTGTCCGTCCCGATGGAGGTGGTTCGCACCACGTCGAAGAATCCGTGAATGGCCACGGCGGAGAAGAAAAACACTTCGAGTGCAAACGTGCCCATCAGAATGAGCGACTGGGTGGATAGGCTCACCGACTTCTGATCGTAATACCCTCCGTAATTGGATTGGTCCATGACGTTGGAAAGAGTCGCGAGCGTCGCAATCGGGACGATCCCCGCGGCAAACGCAACGCCTGCGGCCGTGAAGATGGAGCCGAGCGCTGGGATTGGATACGTAATGCTCTCACCGATCTGCGCGTAGAAACCCTCGGTGGCACGAGTCGCGAGCCGATGGGCCACGTCCTGATCCGATACGGCCCGTACCTTCGGCGGGATCGGATTCCAGCAGTTCGAGCAGAGGATTTCCACATACGGGTCGTGCGACAGCGTCTGCTTTTGGCAGGTCGGGCACGTGCGCATGTTGGGGTCGACCTTCGGACCGGCCGCTTTTTCTTTGATGGCCTTCTCGACGAACTTGCGCTCCTTCACGTCCATCTCGGTGGACTGCTGTTCCATGCCGGCCAGGCCCTCAAGATCGAGGTCCATCTTGTCGGCGAGTGCTTCGGTCGAGCTTTTCGGAGTGGGGACCGTGAAGGGTTTGTTGCACGCAGGGCAGCGGACACCCCGGCCGGCGAACTTGTCGGCGATGGTAAGTTTTTGTTGGCAGCGGGGGCAGCGAAGTTTCATGGTCGGTCAGGTGGTGGTGCCGGGCTGGAGGGCCGAACGAATCTCGGCGACGAGCTGGTCCACCTTGAACGGTTTGAACAGCACCGCACTCAGGCCCTCCTGGCGGGCGCGCACCACGGAGTGGTTCGGATCGTACCCGAATCCCGTCATAAGGATGACACAACACTTGGCGTTGGCATCCTTGGCGGCTGCGAAAACTTCATATCCGTTCTTGTGGGGCATGCGAATGTCGGCCAACAGAATATCCGGCGGTGCCACATTCAACTTTTCGATGGCGTCGCGGCCGTCGCAGGCCGTCTGCACGATGCAGCCTTTCTTGCGGAGCACTTCGGCGATGGTCTCGCGAATGGTCTCCTCATCATCGGCGACGAGGGCCTTCTTCCCGTCGAAGAGCGGATCAACGACGCAATCGCCCCGCGAACCGAGGATGCCGCCCTTGGGCGTGGCCACGTCCTTCACCTTGCGCTTGATCTCGGCGACGTTGTCCACGATCGTGTTCAGTCGGCGACGCATCTCATCGTTGCCTATGTACTCATCCATCAGCGTGCGGGCGTCGGTGATGATGTCATTAAGCGGCCCGGTGATCTCGCCGATCACGTCGTCCGCCACGCGGCCGGTCGACTCAAATCGCTCCATCACGAGCAAGTCGAGAATGTTCAGCGCGATCGCCACATAGCGGGCGAGGATCTCGGCGTACTGCCGGTCGTCCTCGTTGAAGGCGGCGATCCGATCCGACTCGATGTTGAGCACGCCGATCACTTTGTCGTGCAGGCGAAGCGGAACGGTGAGCGAACTGCGGGCCGTCTCCAGACCCTGCATGTAGCGCGAATCCTTCGAGGTGTCGTGGCAGATGTAGCTGCGCCCGGTCGCGGCGACATAGCCGCTGATGCTGTTGCCCTCGGGCGAAACGAAGAGGTCGTATTCGTGGCTTCGCGGGCTCATGCCGTGTTCCAGCACGAACTCCAGTTGGTTCGTTTTCTTATCAACCAGTAACACCGCGAAGTTGTCGAAGCTCAGCAGCTCGTGCAGGTAACGCAGCATCTTCTGTTCGAGCAGTTTGATGCGCTCTTCCACATTCATGCCCGCGGTCTGGCCGGCGTCGATGCGGACCAACTCGCGCCCGGCGAGGTCGATGGCGTCAATCTTTTTCTGCAGACGCCGCGAGTGCGTGACGTCCCACGCCACCACGGCCACCTGTGCGATCTGGTCGCCCTCGTTGACCACCGGCGTGAGCGTGACTTCGAAATGCTGATCCGCGCCGCCGCTGAAAGACATGCGCCTCGCCCGATGGTGAGCCGGCTTGCCGCGATCCTGCTCGGATGGCGAACCAAACGCCCGGACGCACGCATCACACGTCTGCCGCATGATGTCCTCGGGCACCGTCTGCATCTTCGGATTGCACCAGACCAGCCGCCCGTCGAGATTGACGATGGCGACGCCTTGGCCGATCGAATCGAGAATGATCGCCGCCTGCTGATTGACGGCGGCGCGCTCCAGAGCAAGAAAATCGCTCTGCTCGCTGATCACTAAATCAAAGTGGCCCTGCCGTAGCGCGGCGAGGGCCTCTTCAAGGGTGTGTACTTCCTGGATTGTCGCCAGATCGGCCATCTGACCGATCAAGGGGTGTCGTCGGTTTCCTGAACGACAAAACACCAATACCTGTCGCTGATCGGCCCTCGTTTCTGTCGCACTCATCTCTTCCATCCCACGTTCGTTTGAATGGGGCATTCTAGCGGCAATTCAACACCGAAACAATTGCCGCCCCCACTTGTAATTGTCGGCGGAGATGCGTTTGCCGCGCCAGTCCGCCGAGAAAACGGCGATTCTGAGCCTGAGAATCGCACGTCGCCCGCCTCACCGCGCTAATTCACGAGGCCGTAGATCGGGCCGAACTTTCCCTTCACATACGCCAGAAACGGCTCGATCGACAGCGGCGCACCGGTCACGCGCAGCACCAAATCCGGCGCGCGATGCATCTGCCCATGCCGGTGAATGTTCTCGCGCAGCCACGTTAGCAGCGGCAAAAACTCGCCGCGCCGGATGCACCCTTGCAAATCGGGGATGGCCTTGCCCGCTGCCGCGAAGAACTGCGCCGCGTACAGATTTCCCAGCGCGTACGTCGGGAAATATCCAAACGCCCCCATCGACCAGTGAATATCCTGCAAGCACCCTTCGCGATCCGTTGCGGGCGTCACGCCAAGCAACTCGGTCATCTTCGCATTCCACGCCGCGGGCACATCCTTCACTGTCAGCGTCCCGCTGATGAGCTGCCGCTCCAGTTCGAATCGCAGGATGATGTGCAGGTTGTAAGTCACTTCATCCGCCTCCACGCGGATCAGCGACGGCTGCACCGTGTTGATCGCCCCGACAAATGCATCCAGCGACACATCCCCCAGCGCCGCCGGAAACGCCCCCTGCGCCTCGCCGAAGAATCGCTCCCAGAAGGCCCGGCTGCGTCCGACAAAGTTCTCCCACATCCGCGATTGCGATTCGTGAATGCCGAGGCTCGTCGCCTGGCACATCGGCGTGAACAGGTGCTCGGCCGGCAGCCCCTGCTCATAAAGCCCGTGCCCCGCCTCGTGCAGCACGCCGAACACACTTGGCGAAAAGAAATCCTCGTAATACCGCGTCGTCAGCCGCACATCGCCGGGGCTGGTCCCCGAGCAGAACGGATGCTTGGAGACATCCAGCCGTCCCGCCTTGAAGTCGAACCCGATCACCTCGGCCATCCGCTTGCCGAACTTCTCCTGCGCCGCGCGGGGGAAATGCCGATGCAAAATGCTCGCGTCGGGTTGCCTCGGCGCGTTTGCCAGTCGCTTCACGAACTCCGACAGCGGCCCGCGCAGGGAATCGAACACGCGCCCGACCTCTGCCGCCGTCATGCCCGGCTCGAACTCATCCAGCAGCGCGTCATAAGGCTCGCCCTTGTAGCCGATGCAGTCGGCGACCTTTCGCTTGAGATCGAGCAGCATCGAAAGGTGCGGCGCAAACGCGGCATAGTCGTTGTCGGCCCTCGCCTTGCCCCAGGCGTCCTTGGCGAGCGTCGACGCCTTGGCGATTTTTCGAATCAGGTCCTCGGGGATCTTCACGGCCCGATCGTAGCCGCGCCGAATCTCGCGCACATTCGCGGCGCAGGTGAGACCGCTCAATTGCGCCGGGCGGATTTGTACGTTTGATGTGAGGTGGTGTGACTGTTCCGTTGAGTGGGGCGGGCGTCCCTGCCCGCCATGCCCGATCACAGCTTCAACCTTCCCCAATAGTTCCCCAATCCGGGGATCGGTCCGCTTCTGATGCGACAGCGCCGCCATGAGCGAGAGTTGCTCGGCGCGTGCGACCAGCCCGCGCTCCGGCATGTAGGTCTCGCTGTCCCAGTCGAGCAGGGATTCAACGGAACTCAGCGTGTTGGCCTCTTTGACGAGTGAAATCAGCGTGTCGTAATCGGTGTTCATCCCGCCAAGTAAACGCCGACCGGCCGAAATGTCAAAACGATCTATTCGTAGGGTCCGCCGTGCGGACCAAAACCGTTCGGCAAACTGCGCGACGCTTCCTACCGCCCATTGCCCTGGGCAGGAGTATCGGAACGTGCCGCCTTTTGCCCCGGGCAGGGGCATCGGAATGTAGCCACTGGCGCAAGCCAGTGGTATCGATGAAAAAACATAACTAAGCCCCGAAGGGGCGACGGAGCCAACAAGATCGGACACATTCGTCACAAGTGCGCCCGTGCCCGCCCTTACAATCCACACCGAATCGGACTCGGTCCACGTAGAATGTCGGATCAACCTGCGAGCGCCTCGCGGGGAAGGGTCCATTGAAAAACGCTGGATGAAAGTGTCATGCAGATCCACTATCTCGAAATCGTGACCAAGGATGTCGGCGCGGTGTGTGCCGCATATGCCGCGGCGACGGGCGCTCAGTTCGGCGAACCGGACGCCGGGCTTGGCAATGCCCGAACAGCCGCGCTACCCGGCGGCGGGCTGGTGGGGGTGCGCGCGCCCATGCACGAAACCGAGGGACCGGTGGTGCGACCCTACTGGCTGGTGGATGACATCCGGGCGGCCGTCGCCGCGGCGGTGAAAGCGGGAGCCAGGGTGGCCCACCCGCCGTTGGAAATCCCCGGCCACGGCACCTTCGCCATCTACATCCAGGGCGGTATCCACCACGGCCTCTGGCAACGGTAGCCGCGCCGGGAGCGTTTGGTTATCGCGCCGGCTCCCGCCTCGACGATGCGATGTAAGAGGCAGATTTTTTGCAGATCGGGTGATTCCAATTCGTTAATGAATTGGTGCCTGTTCCACTGACCTCTAACCGGTATGTTTGTGGCACCGGTTTCCAACCTGCGGTCTGTGGTACCGGTCTCTTGACCGGTTAAGCCACGCACTCCACGACATGAGTGGCATGGGTCAACTCCGTTGACCCGTGGAATCTTACCGTCGGCGTTGCTTGAATAACTCTATTACCAGAAGTTGCAGAGAATTAAAGATTCAAAACCCGGAGGCAAGAGAACATGCCACCGATTAATAGGAATGCGAAGGCCATTATCAGAAGGTATTTTCCAAATCCATCGGCACGTGGTGGGGAATCCAACGCCTGAAGTCTAATCGACCACATTATGATCGAGAGAATTCCTAGGCTGCCAAACGTTAGCGCCGCTTGTGCTCCCGTGGCCGTCCCATTACGAGCCGCAATCGCAAACGGGATAAAAATCGCATAGGCTAACAAGTAAATGACAAGTCCGAGCTTCGACTGACTTTTCATACATTGATGTTACCGGATTAATAATTGTAACAACTACTCAAATTCGTAGCGAACGACCGCATTCAGGGCAAATACCACTGCGATTGCCAGTGAGGTCGTAACCGCAACCTTGGCAATACCGCAAGTTTTGCCTCTCACTGGGCCCGATGAGACGCATTCGGATCGCAATGCCAAGGATAATGAGCACCGGCCCTGAGTAGATCGCGCTCGGAAACGCGAGTTGCAGCGCCACCGGCAATCCAACATTAAAGTGTTCCGCTAGTTTTGAGAGGATGCCGATTGTCAACGCGATCGATCCAATCATCACGAGCAATGTGCCCATCCGTTTTCCGGTTCCAGGCGGTCGAGGTGGACCGAATGACCATAGGTTGCGTTTCTGGTGCATTGATCGGGCCTGATCGCTCAGTGCGAAGGGTGGGTCGTACTCGACCCACCTCGTCAGCAGAATCAAGAAGTATTCACACAGAATACCATTGTCCGCCTCACCCGTCAGCGTTCAAAAATTACCGAGCGATTCCATGAAACCACCAAGTCCCAACCCCCGGCCGGGCCACGGCTTGCGCGCAGCCAAAAAAAATATCAAAATCACCTTGCCCCGGCCCGCCCGCATGCTATATTAGTTAGGTATAAGTTAGGAAAGCCGACCCGGAGGCAAACGGCCATGCAATCAATCCCAGTTCTATGTCGAAGACCCGCCCTGGCAGGTTCCCCGTTCCCCGTTCCCTGCAACCTGCGGCCATTTGCGGGCTTTTGCACTATTTTGCGGGGGTACTTTCTCTGCAAACCCAAAGCAAGCGAACCAACCCCTTCCTCCACTCGGTCCCTCGAACCCTCGAACCCTCGAACCCTCGGCCCCTTGGACCCTCGAACCCTTGACTCCTTGGCCCCTAGTCCCCTGGTCCCCCGGTCCCCCGGTCCCCCGGTCCCCGCAAGCCTCTCATCATTCCAAACCAAATCCGCATCACTCCGCGACATCCGCGGTTTCCCCACCCGTGCCATCGCCCGCCTTCGTCACCACCACCGTGAACCCCCGACGACCCACAACCTCGCACGGCACGCCCGCCGCGATCTGCCCGGCCAACTCGTCTCCGTCCGACTCCTTCGGCAGGCGGATCTTCAGCAGATCAACTCCCGCGAGGACGCCGCGAATCTGTGCAATCACCGCCTCCGTCAGCCCGGCCTTGCCGACCGTCACCTGCGGATTCATTGTGTTGGCCCGCGTCATTAACGTCCGTCGCTCGCTGCCGGTCATCGTGGTGGTTCCTTCCCGCCCGTCGCCCGCGGTTCGGGCGGCTTCCCCAACGCCGTCGGGGCCGTCAATTCGTAGGTCGCCGGCCCCTGGCCCGCGTTCACCGTCAGCTCATGATACATGCACGCCAGGATCGTCTGTTCCCGCCCGTCGTCGCCCGGCTCGACCACATCCCATCCGCGCACGAGGTACGAATCCTGATCGATCCACACACGCAGGATGCTCGTCGTCGCCTTGCCCGTGGCCGACTTGGTCAGCACATAGCACGGTCGCTCATACATCCACGCCACGCCGAGCAATTTCCAATCGACATACCCGCGGGCCCGGCTCTTTCCAAACGCCGCTTCGCCCCGGGCAAACACGGCCGGCGTCAGGAATGACACCCCGCGCGAAAGGAGGTAACCGGCCGTCTCCATCGGCGTCCGCGTGAAGCTCTTGCGCTTCTTGTACTGCCCGCTTTCGGCATCGTAGATCCACCACGCATCGCCGATCACGATGGCCGCGTCCATGTCGATCTGCAACCGGCACCGGCCGGGCCTTGCCAGGTCCCATCGGATCGGCACGATGCGTCGGTTCTCGGTGCGATAGTCGCGAAGCACGCCGGTCGCCGTGAGCGTGCGCGCCGTTGCATAGGCATCAACGCATCGATCGAGAATCTCAGTCGTGCGAATCGTGAACGCACCGTCCGCGCCGCTCTCCACGACGGGCGGTTGTTCGCAGGAACACCACGCCACAGGCGCGAGGATAAGAAGAGCGGACAATTTGGTGCGATGTCGTTGCAAGGGCATTACCACGGCGAGAGGACGCCAGTCTACGATGCGCGCAACTCACAGGCAATTGAAAATACGGCAGGGCGGGGGAGTGCTGGACGCGGGATTTGTTTTCTCGGACGCAGCCGCCGGGAAACGAGTCGAATCGAGTCTTGGATCGCGCGGCGGCCCGGCTATAATCGGCTCGTGTCTCGAACGCCGCGGACCACTCACGTTCAAAGGGCTGATCATGCTTGCCGCGAAAGAATTCCCCACGATTCAGAAACGACTCACCGATTCCCTCGCGTCGAAGTTCACCGACGTCAAGGTCGAGGTCGGGGATGGCATCCATTACAAAGGTACAAACGTCGTCATTACATCGCCGGACTTCGCCGGACTGCTGCCCGAGCAGCGCTTTCACCATGTCGTCACCGCGCTTCCGGCCGATCTGTATGAAAAGCTGCGAGCCGGCATCGTCTGGTTTGAACTGGCCCCGGGCGAAACGGCGCGCGATGTGATGAAGATGCCGCGCTGCGAAGACATCGCCCGCGACGAGGCCGCCATTCTCAAGCAACTCACGATGGTCGGCTTTTTCAAGAAATTCGAGAAGACGCTGATGTCGGCCCGCAAAGGCGCATCCCAGCGCGACTTCATCGTCGCGCGGCATGTTTTGAAGGAGGCGGGCCTGTCCGACGCCGACATCACGCGGGCCAGCCTGTTCTTCATCTCCAAGGGCGGCTTCTGCGACGGACAAATTCTCACGAAGGTGATGGACGAGATCGCCGGTGATCACGGCGATGAAGAGGGCGTTTCCAAGAAAAAGCCCGGCGCCAGGGCACCGGGCTGATTTGACATTCGTTTCTTGCGACCGCGGCTAGATGCCACCGCCGCCGCCGATTCCACCGCCACCGATTCCACCTCCGCCAATACCGCTGCCGCCGCCGAGATTGCCACCGCCGAAGCCTCCGGTGAGAAGGGCGAGAAGAACTTGCGCGGGCAGCAAGGCCGTGCTAAGGGCCGCGTTGAACGTAACCGAGGGAATCGAATTAAGCGTGTTGCCCGCGACCTGATTAAGGCCCGTGATGCAGGCGCCGGCCTGCATCAGGGGCAGGGCCGCGAGAATGATGCCGATGCGCCGAATCTTACGGAATCGTTTGTAAGTCATGTCCGCCTCAGGGGGTAGCCCGGGTTAGTTTCTAACGAATTGCGTGAGGTTGCCGCCAAGCATGGCCTGCAGGAAATCAGCTGACGGAAAGAACGCAGAGAGGGTGGACGTCGTTCCGCGTACCACGTTGGTGAGTAAACCGAATGCGAGGTTTTGGGTGAAGTCTTGCGCAAAGAACCCGCTGATCCCGAGCAAATCGCAGCCGGTGGTCTGTAGCAGTGGCAACGCGGCCAACACGATCAAGACACGTTTGCCGATCCGAGCCAACTTCAGGGTCTTACGTGGCGACATGGTATTCTTCTCCAATACAAGCGGACGCGAGTATTCTGCGGGCACCAACCCCACCAGCCCGTGTGGCACGGGCGGGTCACCCGCATGCGAGGGATCGCAGTATAGAACCTCGTTTTCGCGTGGGCAAGCCGGGGCCTTGCATCAAACCGGCGGCTCCGCCAACGGTCTTTCAACTGTATTCGTCGGCCCCGGTCGTCCGGCCACCGCAACAAATCGGCCGGGCGCGGTTTTTGCGCCTGATGCCGCCGGGTTTCATCGTCAACGAGAACGGTTGGCTAGAATCACGCCCGCGATGAATGCCGCCGCCGTAACGAAACGTCAGCAAACCCTCCAGCGCAAGCTGTTGGCGTGGTACGACCGGAACGGTCGCGATCTACCCTGGCGGCGTTCGAAAGACCCCTATGCCGTCTGGCTCAGCGAGATCATGCTCCAGCAAACACAGGTGGCAACGGTCATGCCGTACTACGAGCGGTTCGTACGACGATTTCCGACAGTTCATGTCCTTGCTGCTGCCCGGATCGATGCCGTCCTGAAGCTCTGGGCTGGCCTGGGTTATTACAGTCGTGCCCGAAATCTGCATAAGGCGGCGGCGGAGATCGTGCGAGAACACGATGGGCGATTCCCCGACTCGGTCGAGGCGCTTCGCACGCTGCCCGGGATCGGCCGCTACACGGCGGCGGCGATTGCGTCGATTTGCTTCGGTCGCCGGGCGGCGGTGGTGGATGGCAACGTGATCCGTGTGCTGACCCGGCTGTTCAACATTTCGGACGACGTTCGCAAACCCGCCACGGTCAATCGACTTTGGGGGATCGCCGATTCCCATGCCCCGGCGCGCCGGTGCGGTGATTACAACCAAGCCATCATGGAGCTTGGCGCCACAGTATGTACACCAGGTGCGACGGCGCGGTGTGACATATGCCCTCTGCAAGCTCAGTGTGCAGCGCGCAAGGCGCAGACGGTCGCGGAGTTGCCGAGGAAGTCAGCGAAGGCCGTGGTACGTCATGAGACTCACATCGTCGCGGCGATTTGCGCAGACGATCGATGGCTGATTCGCCGACGACCGAGCGACGGGCTTTGGGGCGGTTTGTGGGAGTTGCCGTCCGCGCAGGTAAGTGGTGCTGCTACGGTCGAAGCAGTCCGCCGATTGGCGCGGTCGCTTGGTGTTCCACGTTGCACCGTTTCAACTCAGCCATTTTGCGTTTCGAATCACCAATTGAGCCACCGGCTTATTCGATTCACGGGATACCGATGCTCGTTGCAGGGTACTGAGGCGGCCGACTCGATGAATGCCGACCTACGATGGGTCACGTTGGCGCAATTCAGCAAACTCGGAATCTCGCAGGCCATGCGCCGTATCGCCGAGGCGCTTGGCGCGGGCGAATCGAATGATCGTGGTACGCGATCGATCTCCCGGCGACAATCACGGCATGGAAAACCCGTCAGGTCAGCAGGAACTCCCCGCGCGGCTTCCCGACGGATCGCCTGACTGGAGCGCGATACAACATGATGTACTCTGCGCGCGGTGTGATTACAACCTGCGCACGTTGTCGACGCCGCGATGCCCTGAGTGCGGGTTGACGTTTGAGTGGGCGGAGGTCCTCGACCGCGCCGAACGGCACGACGAGTTTTTGTTCGAACACGCGTGGCGGCGGCGGCCATTTCGAGCCTGGATGAAAACGGCGTGGAAGTGCCTGTGGCCGACGTCGTTTTGGCGGCATGTATCGATTCACGAGCGGGTGCACGTTGGATCGCTGTTGCTCTTTATCGCGGTAACCGTACCCGCGTCGCTGGTACTTTTTTTTATTACGACGCAGGGGCTGGTCCACGCGCTTGTTCCGGTCATTAACTACACAACGCAGCCGATCATTTGGCCAAGGTCCATTCTGTACAACCAACCATGGCAGGTTCGCACGCACTTTCAACTTGACCGGCTTAGCTTGCATCCACACCGGCCAATTTTGGATTGGTTGGCAACGTTTGACTATCGGTTTTGGCTGATTCCGACGGGAATGGTCCTCGGTGTACTTGGAATCGTTGTAATACTGTCTGCGTTGCATCAGACATTGTCCCGGACACGGGTTCGGCGGGCGCAACTGATTCGCGTCGCCGCCTATGCAACGCCTGCGATGTGCTTTTGGGGATTCCTGCTGCTCATGTTCGCAGCGGCGACGCTGCCATTTTCCAGTTTTCGAGGACCGATTCCCTTTTTCCCGGGGATCGGCCGCGGCTGGCCGCCACCCCCGGGAAGCGCGCTCATCATTACGGACTTGTCGCCACTTGAGCTGGGCGCCTATTTCGCGATCGTGGCGACGGCCTATGGCTCTGTGGTCTATTTCATCGGCGTGCCTTTGCGCGATTACCTTCGTTTGCCTCGTCCATGGCGGCTGGCGAGTGCCGCCGCATTGGCCGCAGCGTTGCTGCCGGCCTCGATATTGGCAGTCTTGAGCCTCTACATGACGGGGAGCTGGTAATCCGCTGGACAATTCGGCCGCGCCGCGTGACGCTTCGCCGCAGCGCGGGCTTGTGTCTTGCCCGCAACCGGAGATGCACCATGTCCACCGTCAACGCAAAACCCGGCGACGCCAAGTACGGCATTCTTGCCTTTCTCGCACTCGATACCTTTGTCCGGCTCGGCCTTTGGTCGGGGTCGCTGGCCATCACGACGGCGTTGTTCACACAATGGGGAATGTGGCCGACGGCGAGTCTGGTCGGAGCGACGTTTGACCTCGCGTGGCAATGGAGCCAGGTGTTGTCAAAGTGGGTGCTGCTCTACAACGTTGTGTATGTCGCGTTACTTGTCGTTCTTCGGCTGCCGATTCCGACACCGCGCGAAGGGCGATACGAACTTCGCGCCGGGCAGCCGCCGGATCGGCATGTTCTCTGGTCGGCGCTGATCGCGGTGCTCACGAAAGCCCGGCATGAGGCGCCGTTCCCCGCCTTTCTGGTCTATCAGATTTCCTGCCTGCCGCCGATGCGCTGGCTGGTTGGACCTACTCTCGGCCCGCGCAGCGGCTCAGCGAATATCACTCAGCCGATGATCGTCGATCCGCACATGGTTTCGCTCGGGCGAAACGTCGTCATCGGCGTGGGGGCGACCATCGCGGGGCACTATCAGGATCAGGGCGGCGTGGTCTTTAAACGCACTGAAATCGAGGACGACGTGCTCATTGGAGCGAATGCGGTCATGTCCGGCGTGCATATCCGCAAAGGTGCGAGCATCGCCGGCGGCGCGGTGGTGCTTCCGGGCACCGTGGTGGGGGAAAATGAGTACTGGTCCGGCAACCCGGCTCGACGCCGGCGAGGCCCGGAGGCCGCGGCCGATGCGTCGTCCGCCTGCGCAGTCGATTAGTCACCGAACTGGTCGTACCATCGGGCCGTCGTCGCGATCGAAACGTGTGCGTTCGCGCAGGGCGACGATGAATTTAGATGATGTGACGACCATGACTCAAACTTCTTCTCGTGATGCCCGACCGGGCCTGCAGGCCTTTTTGTTACTGGAAATGTTCGTCAAACTGACGATCTGGTCTGCGTCGTTTGCAGTTGCGTCCGTGACGCTTCGGTACTTCAACCGTTGGCCGACCACACCGATTTGGAATGCGGATTTTCGCATGGCATGGGATTGGGGGCAGGCGATTACGCTATGGATGCTCGTCTTCAACGTGACGTATGTTGCCGCCTTGATTTTGCTCAAAGTGCCGATTCCCAATCCGAAAGAGGGTAAGTTTGAATTGCGACCGGGCACGCGGCCTGGCGGACAACTCATTCGTGCCGCGTTGATCTCCGTGATTACAAAGGCCCGCTACGAAGCCCCGTTTCCAGCGATTTTCGTCTATCAGCTTACTTGTCTGCCGCCGTTGCGGTGGTTCGTCGGGGCCACGATCGGACCGCGGAGCAAATCAGTCAACGTGACGCAACCCATCCTCGGCGACCCGCATTTGACGACGATCGGCAAGAATGTGGTCATCGGCTTCGGTACGTCGATCACAGGGCATACACAGGATCGTGATGCCGTCACCGTGGCGCGAACCGTCATTGAAGACGACGTCTTGATCGGCGCGGAATGCGTCATTTACGGAGGCTGCACCATCAAACGCGGGGCCATCGTCGGCGGCGGAGCCATCGTGCGGCCGTTCACCACCATTGGCGAGTACGAAGTCTGGGCCGGAGTGCCGGCGAAAAAGATCAAGGATCTGCCGCCGGCGCCCTGACCATCGATCGCTTGGTTTCTGGAAGCTGCGAGACGCCATCGCTACCATGTACCCCGACCATGAGTGACACCGCGTTCATATTGATTGTCGAAGACGAGGCCTCACACGGCGAAGCGATCAAGGAGGGTCTTGAGCGCGCCGGACACGCCTGCCGACTGGTCGATTCCGGCGAGAAGGCCGTTGAATCGCTCCGCAATCGCGCGCCGCACGTGATTGTCACCGACCATCGCCTTGGCGGGAGCGTGTCAGGCTTGGACGTGCTCAAGCAGTCTCGAACGATCTGTCCATGGACGCAGGGCATCCTCATTACGGCCCATGGCGATGAGAAACTGGTCCGCGACGCCATCATCGAGGGGGGAGCCTACGACTACCTGCAGAAGCCGCTCGATCTGGATGCCCTTCGCGTGGCCGTGCTGCGTGCGGCGCGGCAGGCGATCACCCTTCGTGAAAACCACGTCATGAAGGATCAACTCGACAAGGCGGTGACCTTTGAAGGCATCATTGCGGTCAGCGGGGCGATGAACAATGTGATTTATCGCGCGAAGCGACTGGCCAACACCAAACTGACCGTCCTCATTTTCGGCGAGTCGGGCACGGGCAAGGAATTGATTGCACGGGCGATTCACAATAATTCCGATCGACGAAAGAAGCCGTGGGTGCCGGTGAACTGCGCCGGTATTTCCGAGGGGATTCTCGAATCAGAGCTGTTCGGGCACGTGAGAGGTTCCTTCACCAATGCCCACGCCGATCGCCGTGGCTTCTTTGAGGAGGCCGATGGGGGGACGATCTTTCTCGACGAGATCGGTGACATGGCCCCGGCAATGCAGTCGAAGCTGCTTCGCGTGCTGGAGAACGGTGATGTGATGCGCGTCGGTTCGAGCAAGCCGATCAAGGTGGATGTGCGCGTCGTCGCCGCGACGAACAAGGACTTGAAGGAGGCGGTGGAGAAGAAGGCGTTTCGCGAGGATCTCTTTTTCCGCGTGAATCAGGCCGACATCAACCTTTTGCCGCTTCGCGACCGGCGCGAGGATATTCTTCCGTTGGTCTATCACTTCCTGCAACGGGCCAACGAACTGCACAACAAGAACATCCAACGCATCACACCCGAGGCGATGCGACTGTTGCACAATTACAACTGGCCCGGCAACGTGCGTGAGTTGCAGAATGTGGTGAACCAGATGACCGTGTTTTGCGAGGCCGACGAGATCGACGTGCGCGATCTGCCTGCGACGCCACCGATTAATGCGACGACCGACATAGTTCCGGTGAAGCCGAGACCGTTCAACGTGACCCTTCGCGAGCTGGAGATGATGGCCATTCAGCATGCCCTCGCGCAGCACAAGGGCAATCGCGAGAAGGCGGCAAAGCAGCTCGGCATCGGCGCCCGCACGCTTTACCGCAAGATCAAGGACTACGACATCAAGTAATCGCCGCTCGTGCCGGCGTTGGCGCTCTCAATGACAGGCTGGACAAAACACGACATCGCGTTCATGTCCGAGGCCCTGGACCTCGCGGCGAATGGTCGCGGGCTGGTCGAGCCGAATCCGATGGTGGGTTGCGTTCTCGTCAAGAAGGGCCGGGTTGTGGGGCGGGGCTTTCATCACAAACTTGGCGGGCCGCACGCGGAGGTGGAGGCGCTTCGCGACGCCGGGAAGCGGGCGGTGGGCGCGTCGGCGTATGTCACGCTGGAGCCGTGCAATCACCATGGTCGGACGCCGCCGTGTACCGATGCGTTGATTCGTGCAGGCGTTTCGCGCGTGATTGCGGCGATGAAGGATCCAAATCCCCTGGTGAGCGGCAAGGGCTTTCGCCGGCTTCGGGCAGCCGGCATTCCGTGTATGGTGGGATTACTCGAATCGCATGCGCGTGCCCTGAATGCTCCGTTTATCACGCGTTTCACGAAACACCGCCCCTACGTGTATCTCAAGTGGGCACAGTCCATCGACGGCAAAATTGCGACGAGAACCGGCGAATCGAAGTGGATCAGCACCATTGAGAGTCGGCGCGTTGTACACGAACTCCGGGCGCGGATGGATGCAGTGATTGTCGGCGTTGCCACCGTGATGGCCGATGATCCGGACCTTACGGCCCGCCTTGCTCGACCACGTCGCGCGGCGACGCGGGTTGTCATCGACCCGCGACTTCGGACACCACTTGCCGCGCGACTTGTTCGCACGGCGCGACGCAAACCAACCCTGATCGCAACTTCGGCCGCCAGGTCGGATTCAGCAAAGGCTCGCGCTCTGATCGCCCGGGGTTGTGATGTGATCGCCGTGCCCATGCGCGGCCGGACGCTTCGCCTTGGGGCACTTTTGAGGACACTGTGTGATCGCGCGATGACCAACGTCCTCGTCGAAGGCGGGGGGCGGACGCTGGGTGAATTCGTCGAACAGCGGGTCGCCGACGAGGGACTTATTTTTGTCGCTCCCCGGCTCATCGGCGGCGAGAACGCGCCGGGACCGCTGCGCAATCTCGGACCCGCCACGATGGACCAATTGCCCGAGGCCGAGGTCATGGCGATTCACTCGAACCGTGGCGATCTGTGCTATACTATTCGCTTCGCGAGCCGGACCCGCTGAGGGCGGAATTCCCAGTCAAACGTCGGAGCCTTGGATGCGATTGCAACGTCTACTCTATTGCGTGCCTTTACTCTGCGCGACCATTGCCGCGGCCGAACCGAACGGCGCCAAGGATGCGCGCGACCTGCTGACCAAGGCCAACGCCGCGGCGGCCGCATTGTCGGCCGTGTCGTACACCGCCAAGCTTTATGCGGAGGGTCAATTCGCCGGTCAGTTTCCGGCCATGAGCGGCAAGGTGCTTGCGCGGAAGCTCGGCGTGGGCAAGCTCAAGCAGGTGCGAATCGACGCGAACGCGGTCACTCGATCGATGACTCCCGAAGGACCAAAGGAATCAATCGAGAACGTCATCTTCGTGAACAACGGCACGGACATCCTCCTGCGAGAGGATGCACGTAAGCGCCTTTCGGTCGGCAAAGCAGAGATGGCGTCGCTTCAGCCGGTCAACATGCTTTATCAGGAGAAGTTCCTTTCCGATGCCGCATTTAGTGATGAAGCCAAGAGCGGTACGGTACTTTTTGACGGAAACGTCACCGTGCAGGGCGTTGAGTGCGATGTCGTCAGTGTGAAGTACGACGCGAACGGGATGCGCACGGCCAAGATCTACCTCGGCAAGAAAGACAGCCTTTTGCGACGCATTGAAACGGCCATCGCGTTTCGGATGCAAGGCAAGCAGGAAATCACCCAGGGCACGGTGATCTTCAGCGTCGAAGGCCTTGATACGCAGCCGAAGATTGAGGACAGCCACTTCGTTCTCGATTGCCCGGTAGGATACACCCGCGAGACAATGGAAGTCCAACAGCCGCAGCAGCAACAGCGCGGCGCGGTGGCGATCGGCGCAGACGCGCCCGATTGGGAACTGCAGTCGTCCGACGGCAAGAAGATCGCACTCAAGAGCCTGCGCGGTACGTTTGTGGTGATTGACTTCTGGGCGACATGGTGCGGGCCGTGCAAGATGGCGATGCCCGGGTTGCAAAAGCTGCACGAACGCATGAAGGGCAAGCCGGTCATTGTCTTTGGGGCGAATTGCTGGGAGCGTTCTCCGCAGGCCGACCCGATGGCGTATATCAAGTCAAAGGGCTTCACCTATCCGCAATTGCTCAAGGCCGATCAGGCGGCGACGGCTTACGGCGTGACGGGTATCCCCGCGATCTTTTTGATCGACCCGGACGGCAAGATTCTGCAGATCGTCCGCGGTTATGACCCCCGCACGGAAGAAAACTTCGCCAAGTTGATTGAGGAAAAGCTGAATTCGAAATGAGCCACGTTGCGCCGCGAAGTACCCCGGGGTGGCTGTCGCCGCGACGTTCGATTGCAATCATTCTTTTCGCGGCGGCACTGCTGCGACTTCCCGCACTGGATTCGGCGCCGCCCCCCCTGAATCAAGACGAGGCCTCCCGGCTGTACGATGCGTGGAGCCTGTTCGACACGGGCAAGGATCGCACGAGCCGCACGTGGCCTTTCTTTCTTGAAAGCTACGGCGAAGGCGACTTCACCGCGGCGCTCACGACCTACCTCACGATTCCGTTTGTCGCCATCCTAGGGCCAACCACGCTCGCGGTGCGCCTGCCTGATGCGCTGTTGAGCGTTGTGACCGTGGCGCTCGTCTGGGATTGGCTGCGGCGGGCGCATTCGGAGCGGCTGGCCTTGATGGCCGCGTTGTTTCTCGCGCTCGATCCGTGGCATGTGCTGGTGACGCGGACCGGATGGGAGTTTGGGTACGTGCCGTTTTTTCTGACGGCGGGACTTTATGCGGCCGAGCGAGCCGGTCTGCTGCCGGGCGCGGCGAAATGGCGAGGTTCGACAAGGTGGGCGGTGGTGAGCGCGACGATGCTGGCGTTTTGCGCGTGGGCCTATCCTTCGACGCGCATGGTTGTGCCTCTCCTTTGCGTTGCGTTGGTAATATGCAATTGGTGCTTCTATAAAGAGCTTTGGATCAACTCATCGTCGGGGACTTCGAGACTTGCCACTGGGCTGGCGCCTCAGTGCTCGGATTGGGGAACGCGCCGGGCGTGCGTTGCATTCGTGGCGTCGGCGATTATTGCTGGCGCGCCGCTTTGGATCACGATGTTGCGACAGCCGGAACGGCTTGCGGCTCGCGCGAAGATTGCGATGCTTGATTTCTCGGCCGCGGCGCTTCCGGCAAGCATTCCCAGGGCGATCGGCTATTACCTGTCCTATTTCAACCCCATCTTGCTGGTGACGCACCCCGAGGAAATCACGACGGTCGGTATCCCCGGCGTCGGGATGCACCTGTGGGTCGTTGCGCCGCTGATCGTGATTGGCGTTTTTGTGGTGGCGCGACGAAGCCGCACGGATCCGTTGTCGCGCACGCTGCTTCTTTGGCTGGTGCTCACGCCGCTGCCCGCGGCCATCTGCGACGATATTCAGCCACACATGATTCGTGTTATCACGGCGATGACGCTCTGGCCGATCCTGGGTGCGGTGGGGGCGGACTGGATGTGCGAGCGGATGAAGGTCTGGAGGTTGTCAAGCACACGCGCCGCGCGGCTGGCATTCGGCGTGCTGTTTGCTGCGAATGCGGCGTGGTTCGCGCATCAGTACTTTCGCGTGTATCCCGCGCATGCCGAACTCGGATACCAGACGCCGCTCATTCGGGCGTTGGAATACGTGGCCGCGCGGCGCAACGAAGCTGATTTCGTGCTGGTCACCAATCGCGCGAATCAGGCGTATATCTATGCACTGCTCGCCGAGCCGATACCGCCGAAAGAACTTCACGCCGAGCCACCATTGGTGGCGCACGGGCCGGTGAACTTTCATCAGGTGATTCGCGTTGGGCGATATTTGTTCACGCCGCGCGACCCGCTGAATTACCCCGACGCTCAACAGTTATTCCGTCAGGCGTGGGATTCGCTGCCGCATGGAGCGCGCGGATTCGTGATCGAACAGCCGGGGTATTTTCCCGAAGGCGAGTTGATTACCCATTTTCCATGGGCGGAGCCGACGAACTCGCCCGGAGGGTATGAGGTGCGACGGTGGCGAAAGGATTGAGCGGCCGCGTTAGTGCTTGAAGTGCCGCGTCCCGGTGAAGATCATGGCCACGCCGCGCTCGTCGCAGGCCTTGATGGTGTCTTCGTCGCGCTTGCTGCCGCCGGGCTGAATGATGGCCGTTACGCCGGCGTCCATGAGAATGTCCGGCCCGTCGCGAAAGGGGAAAAACGCATCACTTGCTGCAGCCGACCCCGCCAGCATGTCGGAATGACCATTTTCCTTTGCCAGCCACGTCGCAATTCGGCAACTCATGACGCGACTCATCTGCCCCGCGCCGTTGCCGATGAGCATGCCGTCCTTGCAGATGCTGATGGCGTTGCTCTTGGTGTGCTTGGCGATGAGCCATGATAATCTCAGATCTGACATTTCAGATTCGGTCGGTTGCCGTTTTGTGACGACCTTCCAATGATCTTCGTTGAGGCCGAGATTGTCGCGCGTCTGAACGAGCATGCCGCCGGCGATTGTTTTGTATTCAAGAGCATTAGCATCCGGCGCGGCGCTCATGTCGCCCACCGCGAGAAGGCGAACGTTTTCGCCCCATTTCTTGGCACTGCGAATTACTTTGACCGCGTCTTCGTCGAACGAGGGCGCGACCCACACTTCAACAAAAAACGCCCCGGCCCCTTCCGCCTTGCCCCAGCGATCCAACGAGTGCATGACCGCCTCGGCGAACTCGGCGGTTATTACGAAGTTCACGGCGAGAATCCCGCCCATGGCTGCGTTCACATCGCCGAGGTACGCCCGTCGATAGGCCTCGATCGGATCATCCGCCACTCCGACTCCGCAGGCGTTGGTGTGTTTGATGAAACAGCAGGTCGCACTCTTAGGAGAACCAGCACTTGCGGCACCCGAACCTGTGGCACCGGTTTCCAACCGGTGTCCTGTATCACAGGTTTCCAACCTGTGAGTGTCATCGAGAGTCTCTTGAAACCCCGTACTCGACTGCCACCACCATGGGTATTCACCGGGTTTCGCTATTCCGGCAGTAACCGGGTTGGCCTCCATGTACTCCCATTTCTCCATGAACTCGCGGTTGTTTCGCACCATTCGGTCAAAGGACTCATCCAGCCAAAGTGAACCAGTCGCACCGCGGGCCTTATTGATTTCATTTGCGGAATGCCGCTTGATGCTATGCAACAGCTCACTCAGCGGAACCCAATTGCCCGGTGACAACTCGTGTGGTGTCATCAGCAGGTGAACATGATCCGGCATGATCACCACACAATGCAGTGTCATTTTTTTCCCGTGCCAGAACTTGCAAGCGTCAAGGACAATTGAGCGTTCCTCAGGCACGAGTACCCCCGCGCGCAGCCGAAATGTCACAAAGTAGGTTGATCCGGGGACCTGGAGATGGGGGAGATTGCGGCGAGTTATGGTCTCAAATTGAATGGATGTTGATTTCCGAGTCTCAATGACATCCGGGCGGACCTGCACAGGTTGAAAACCTGTGCTACAGACACCGGTTGAAAACCGGTGCCACAAAGCCTCACCTGCCTGCGTCAACTCGGAACACAACGCCAAGGCTGCATCGGCATCGACATAGTTGTTGAATGAGATGGTCGGTTGCGCCGCTATGAAGTCGCCCAGAATCTGGAGGCACCTCTCAATCCCGCCGTCGTTGGAGCCGTAATAGCCTCCTCGCTGATGAGGGTTTTCGCCGTATTTCGAAGGGCAGATCAACTCTAAATCGAGGTCAAGCGAGTCAGGTGCATCCCATGGAATTGCAGAAGCGGCGTTCGCGCGTTTCCATGCATTGCGGCCTCCAACCCGGCCCTGAAAATACTCGACAATCCGTTTGTCATACTCATTGGTAAGCGCAAACGCACATGCGGTGTTGTATTGACGCACGTCGCGTTGCGAAGGCATCCCCAGCAAGTATGCCAGGACTTCGTCGTAACAACTGTAAGGAACCACCAGCACATGCCGATGATTCTTCGCCGCCGCACGCAACATGCACGGCCCGCCGATGTCGATCATCTCAATCGCCTGCTCCATCGTGCAGTTCGGGTCGGCCACCGTTTTCTCGAACGGGTACAGATTCACCACCACCATGTCGATCGGCTTGATCCCGTGCTCGGCGAGTTGGCGCATGTGTTCTGGGTTGTCGCGGTCGGCGAGGATGGCTGCGTGGATCTTCGGGTGCAAGGTCTTCACGCGGCCGTCGAGCATCTCGGGAAAGCCGGTTACTTCCTCGACCATCGTGACGGGGATGCCGGCGTCCTTCAGATGCTTGGCCGTACCACCGGTGGAGATGATCTCGATACCGAACTCGTCCACGAGGGCGCGGGCGAAATCCGCGATGCCGGTCTTGTCATAGACGGCGATGAGTGCCCGCTTAATCTTGCGCTCGGCCACAGCATCCCTTGAAAAGAAAAACGACCGGCCCCGCACCTGCGAGACCGGTCGTTAGGATACCCGTGATCGCTGAACCCGCCAGATTTCGGCGGGCCGACGATTCAGCGTGTTGTGAATTCTTGACGATTAGTCGTCTTCGTCCTTTTCCTTCTTCTTTTCGCCGGCCTTTTCGTCCCGCTCGCCGGGCTTCTTTTCTTCCTTGGCCTCTTCATCGTCTTTTTCTTCGTCGTCCGACGCCTTCTCGTCGTCCTTCTTTTCGCCTTCCTTGGCCTTGTCGCCCTCCTCGTCGCCTTCGTCGGCGTCCTCTTCCTCGGCGTCCTTCTTTTCTTCGCCATCCTTCTTGGCGTCGGCATCTTCGTCGTCCGATTCTTCGTCGGTCTTCTTTTCTTCGGCGGCCTCGGTCTTTTCTGCGGCTTCGCCTTCGGCGGCCGGCTCCTCCGTTGCCTTTTCCGCATCGTCGTCGGCCGGTTGCGAGGTCGTCGTCGGCTCTTCCTTCGGTTTGATCAGGCCATGTCCGCCGACCGGCTTGGCTGTGCTGCGGCTGGCGAGGCCCGTGTCATCATCGAACAAGCCGCGTTTCTTCGGCTCCTGTGCCATCGCAGCTTTCTTCTTCGCCTCGTCGGACTTGATCTTTGCATCCATCTCGGCGGCAAGCTGCACCTTGCGGTCGACGCGTAGCGCTTCCTGCAGGTGCTCGACCTTCAGCCGGGGCGCTGATGCCGGCCTCAGGCACACCACATCGCCGATCGCGTTGCCGAGGAACATGGACTGGCTCGCAAGCCCGGCAAGCGCGAACTCCGCCATCGCGGCGGGTGCTTCTTCCTTCTTGCGACCGTCGGCCGCACTGACGCGCAAAATCTCCGGTGAACCATCCGACCCGATCAGATAGGCGTCATCACCCATCTGTCCGAGCAGTCGGCCGCCCTCGGGGCGCTTCCACACGCGCTTGCCGCTTTCGGCGTCGAGCACGATCAGGCCCTGATCGGGGACGAGTTGATAGATATTGTGTCCGGCGACGATCGGCGACGAGTTCAACGGCGTATCAAAGCGCTCGCGCCAGATGCGTCGGCCGCTGATTCGATCGATGCAATACAGTGAGCGGTCGGTCGAGGCGACGAATACGCGCGAATCCGTGACGACCATGTCGGCGAAGATCGGCGCCTCGGTGGAAAAGGTCCAGTTCTTTGCCTTCTCATCGCGGGTGCAGGAAATCACCAGCCCATCCTGACCGGCGATGTAGAGTGTGTCTTTCACGAGCACCGGCGAGGCTGAAACGGTTTGCGGCGTGCCGAGCTGCCAAATCTGCACGCCCGACAGCATGTCGATCGCATAAAACCGTTGATTCGCCGCGCCGAAGTAGATTCGCTTGTTATCCGAGATGGCCGCGCTGCTCGCCGCGAAGGGGAGCTTCACTTCCTTCAATGGAATCGTTACATCGGCTTCGACCTTGTCGCCGGATTTGGGCTTTTCGGTCGCGCTCATCCGCTCCATGCGTCCTCGCGAGGTGCGGCGTTGCACCGACGTGACCTTGAGCGTCGCCAAGACCGGGCCTTCCTTGTCACCGAGTTCATTGCCGTGATAGATGTTGAGCACGTCCCCGATCTGCACCCCGTGTTCTTCGCCGATGCTGATCGTGACGGTTTCGCTGATGACTTCGATGACCACGCCACGAAGGGTGCGCGGCTGGCCGGCCAATTCGCCCGTCTGCCGGTCGAAAACACGAACGGCGCCGGGCGTGGTGAAGAAAACGTACTTGGAAGCGTGCGACGGGCCGCGAATTGTCTGACCTTCGTCGGCGACGAAATTCGACCATCGGACGACGCCCGTGCCGCCGTGCACCGACAAGGCCCGATTGGCGGACGTCATCGCATAGACGGTGTCCTCAACAAGCGCCATTCGCGTGACCGATTCGCCGCCTTCCAGCGGGAGGTGCAGGTGCCAGAATCGCTGCAGGTCGAGGCGCTTCAGGTCCGCATCGGTCACGAAGTCCGAGCCGCGCGCCACGGCCGACGCCGTTAGTGTCAGCGCGAGCGACAACCCAACTGCAATTCGTTGTGCACGCATACGTTCTCTCCCAAGGATGGATACCGACGGCCGAGACCGTCGCGGTAGGTCAACTACTGTGTGGCGACCGCGTCCCCCGGATGCGGTGTCAGCTTGGCTACTTCGGCAGATGGGTGCCGAGGTTTATTCCGAGCCGCGTTTCCAATTCCTGCAAGCGGGCGATCCGCTCGAGGTCTTCTTCGATTCGATGCACGAGCTTGAAGATGTACGGCTCACCTCGCCGCCGTTGCTCCAGGTCGATCCGCATCTCATCCCAGTGCCCCCCGTAAAGCTGGTCGCGCAGGCGAACGAGCATCCATTCCTCCGTCGTCATCGTACCCAGGAGGCTGTTGGGGCGATCTGCTTGTGGCGCCGGAAGGGCCATAAACGCGGCCTGAATCCTTCGATAATCTAAGGCCAAGGGATGGGTGAGGTCAAGAAATACGGTCGAGATAAGCACTTATCACCACCCCCGGACACCGATAAGTCGAGAGGTCGCGATCCTTGGTGTCGCAATGGCACGTCCGCATACCGCCCTGCATATTCACGCGCCTGTCAGACTTGCAATTCCATGCCGGACAGGGGATAATTCAGTGATTCCGGCGCGGGCCTTCCCCGGCATTCGGGGTTGGGTTGTCAGGCGTCGGACCCTCACTCGCGCGACATCGCAAGCAAACCGTCGCGCAGTTTAGTAAAACGCAAACGGCCGAAGGCATTCCTCGGGGGCGGATGGTCAAACCATCCCATTGCAGTCTTCCTACCGGCCCGCGCGTCTGAACCTGATTCGGAGGTATGTCGTGAGCGTTCTGACAAAAGTGTTTGTCGTTCTGCTGACCGTTTCGTCCATCGCCATGTCGATGCTCGTCGTTGCCGCCTTCAGCCAGCAACAGAACTGGAAGGCCTCGGCGGAGGATTGGCAGGCTGCGTCCATCGCCGCCCAGGCCAAAGAGCGAGCCATGGCCGCCAACGCCGCGATTGAGAAACAGCGGGCCCTCGACATGCATCAGGAAGACCTTCGCAAGATCAACGACGTAAATGCCCGGCTCGCCGAAGCAAACGCCAAGATCGGCGAACTGGAGACCGCGACCAACGGTGCCCGAACCAGCCTGACGGTCGAGCAGGGCAATGTGACCAAGCTTTCGGACCACAACAAGCTTCTCCAGGCTGCGATCAACCGTGAAAAGGAATTCAGCACCAAGCTTGCCGCCCGCAACAGCGAGTTGGAACGTGGCAATATCGACCTGACGGATCGCATCAAGGAATTGACCGTCAACGTGGAAATGGCCCGCGCCCAGGTTCGTGCGTTGCAGCAGCAGATCGCCGGGTTTGACGGCATAAAGTCCGGCGGCCTGACCGCCGCCCGCCAAGTCCCGGGTGGCACGGATATCGTCGAAGCCGGTCTTCCGTCAGCCGCAGCGCCTGCAATGTCCGCCGCGGTGGCTCCGATTCGCGGCGAAATCAAAGACATTAAGTCCGGATTGGCCAGCATCAGCGTCGGCAGCGCCGACGGTGTGGCCCACGGCATGACCTTCCTCGTCTATCGCAAGGCCCCCAAGGGCGGCAAACCACAGTATCTCGGCAGCATCAAGATCACACGGGTGGATGCCAATGAGGCCGCCGGTGAGGTCGAGCAGTCGGCTGGCGACATCAAGGCCGGAGACGTGGTCCGAGACGAAGCCAGCTTCGCGATGCGGGGTTAACGGCGAACGAAATCGACCCGGAGCTGAAATCCATGGCCAAGAAAGAAAAAGCCCCTAAGCCGCCAAAGGCACCCAAGGCCCCGAAGGCTCCCAAGCCGCCGAAGGCCCCGCCTGGCCCGCGCATCAACTACCCGAACGACATCTACACCGTGCTGGCCAGCATCGCCTTGTTCATCAGCCTTGGAACGGTTGGCTTTGTGATCTATCGCTGCAATGAACTCTTCGGGACGCCGTTCCCGGGCTTCGCCGGTTAGGCATTTCAGAGATTTCACAGCCACATCTCCCGGCCCTTTGCGCCGCGCCCGTTTCTGTATAATCCCGCACGCTAAGTGACTTCGCGCTCGTTCCGGGCTACGATGCAGTTCGCGCTGACGCACGAACGCCTCGTCTATCGTCGATAGTTCCGCGATCGATCTCTCGGCCCGACGCGCAACACTGGAAGGGATTCTCACTTGCTCTTTGACGGCCTACTCGGATTGTTCAGCGTCGACATGGGAATCGACCTGGGCACCTGTAACACACTTGTCTGTGTGAAAGGCGAAGGCATCGTGCTCAACGAGCCGTCTGTCGTCGCCGTGCGCAAGGGCACTAATCAAGTTTTGCAAAACGGAAACGCCGTCGGGCTCGTCGCCAAGGAAATGCTCGGCAAGACGCCCGGCAGCATCACCGCCATTCGCCCGCTCAAGGATGGCGTCATCGCGGACTTCGACATCACCGAAGCCATGCTCGGCTATTTCATTCGCAAGGTTCACGGCGGTCGACGATTTCTTCGCCCGCGTGTCGTCATCTCCGTGCCGAGCGGAATTACCGCCGTTGAAAAGCGAGCGGTGTATGGCAGCGCCGAGCGCGCCGGCGCGCGCCGTGTGTATCTGGTGCAGGAACCCATGGCCGCCGGCATCGGCGCGGGTCTGCCGATTGCCGAGGCTCGTGCCAGCATGATCGTCGACATCGGCGGCGGTACGACTGAGGTTGCCATCATGTCCCTCGCTGATATCAGCGTGAGCGAATCGCTCCGCGTCGCCGGCGACGATCTCGACGAAGCGATCATGGCCCACATGAAGCGCACCTATAACATGCAGATCGGCCCGCAATCGGCCGAGAACCTGAAGATCGAGATCGGCTCTGCCGCTCAGCTTGAAAGCGAACTGACCATGGAAGTCCGGGGTCGCGACATGATCAGCGGCCTTCCGCGTAAGACCGTGGTCACCAGCCAGGAAATCCGCGAGGCCCTTCGAGAGCCGATCAGCGCCGTGCTCGATGCTGTCACGCATACCCTTGAACGCTGCGAGCCGGAACTTGCCGCCGATCTCGTTGATACCGGCATTCACCTTTGCGGCGGCGGGGCGCTCCTGCGCGGCCTCGATCGCGTCATGGCGGAAGCCACCGGCCTGACGGTAAAGGTCGTGGACGATCCGCTTTCCTGCGTTGCTCGTGGTACGGCTGTGTATCTCGACAACCTTACGGACTGGCGCAATACGATGGAGACGGATCACGAGAATATGTGATGATCAATTGCAAATGACGAATGACCAATTACGAATTGGACGTGCGATGGCTCAACATTCGTAATTGGTCATTCGACATTTGTCATTCACCTTGCGGGAATATCCCGTCGAGAGAACACCACCAGTCCGATTCCCCACCAAACGATCGACGCCGTCGCTAACACGCCCATATCCCACCACTGATAGGCCTCCTGCCGCACGACCTGCATCGTCGGGTAGTAGTACAGAAAATCCGTCCACTTCAGAAGATCCAGCCCTGACCACAACGCTCGCAGCACGTTGAGCACGAAGGCATAGAACACGAGAAAAAACGAGGCCGCGACGGCCGTACCTCGACGCGGGCACATCGCTGAAACCGCCGACGAGAATGACGCGATGACCACGCACACGGCGCAAAGGTGCCACGTCACGCGGACGAGCACGTCCATGCGCACGCCCTCGGCCTTCGCGATGGTCGCGCCGGATTTCACGCCGAGCCAGACGACCCAGCAAAGCGGGATCAGAAGGCAAATGGTCGCGAGGCCGGCCGTGTTGAATAGCCGCGTGCGAGAGATGGGAAGGGTCGCCAGCAGGTCCATCGTCCCGCGATCCATTTCGCCGGCGATCATGCCGGAGGTCATCGTCAGGCCGAATACAATGAGCAGGGTCCACGTCAGCGGATGCGTGAATGCGAATGCACTAATGCCGGTCGCCGTCAGCATCTCCAACGGGTCCGTACCGAGCATCACCGTCAGGATTCGCCGAATAAACGGCAGCTTGAGAAAGTCCGCGCCTTGCTGTCCGATCGGCGTGGCGTGAATCGCATACATGAAGAGATTCACGAAGATGAACAAAATGGCTGCCGTCGCGAGCCACAGGCCGGCGTAGTCTCGAAGGGTGCGACGCAGAAAGGGGAAGTCGATCATGGGGCCGCTCCCGCATTGATGTGGTAATACGCCGCGAAGAGGTCTTCCAGGTCCGGGGCGCCGATGACCACATCGTCGACAGGCAATCCCGCCAGCCACGACAGCAACTCGCGCACCTCACCTTTCCACGTGCCGATGACTGAACCGTCGCGAGACTCAATCCCGCTCCACGCGGTCGGCGTGGTTCTCTTATGCCATTCGCTGTTCGCTATTCTTAATTCCACGCGCCGTACGGCCCGGCGTTGCAGGGCGTCAATCGTGCTGTCTTCGATAATGCGACCACCGCGAATGATGGCGACGCGGTCGCAGAGTGATTCGACCTCGGCGAGGGTGTGGCTGGAGAAAAGAACCGTGCGCCCCTCGGCGGCCGCGGCGCGAAGTTCCACGTAGAGCGTTTGCTGGACGAGCGGGTCGAGCGCTGTCGTGGGTTCATCGAGAATGAGCAGTCTCGGGCGATGCATGAGCGCGGCAATCAGGCCGAGTTTCTGTTTCATGCCGCGTGAGTAGTTGCGAATCACACGGTTGATGTCGAGGTCGAATCGCATTGTGAGGCGGGCGATCTCGGCCTCGCAGCCACCGCCGCGTGCCCGATTGCAGAACGCCAAGAGGCGTCGACCGCTCATCCATTCATAGAGACGCACGTCGCCGGGCAGGTATCCCACCTGCACCCGAATGGCCCGCGAATCATGCCATGCATCGAGCCCCAGCACGCGTGCGTCGCCGCCGGTCGCCCGTAGCAACCCGACGAAGATTCGCATCGCGGTGGTCTTGCCGGCGCCGTTCGGTCCGAGGAATCCAAAGATGCTCCCGGTCGGGACGCGCAGATTGACACCGCCCAGCGCCCGCATCTCGCCGTATTGCTTGGTCAGGCCGGTTGCTTCAATGGCAAGTGCGGAGGACATTTCAATCCAAACGCTCCCGGTGGGCAGCGTCATTTCAGGCAATGGGTACGGCTCGGGCCGCGCCGCCGACGAGGATATTCCACCAACGCCGCGCGGCGTCCACGGCGATCACCGCCGTCAGAAAGAGCATGAGCGCCGCAAGCCCGCACATCAGCTTCAGCAGGAACACCTGTTCCGCCGGAGCCGTCGCGGTCTGAGTCCACCAACTCTGGATGTTCATGATTCCCGCGGTGAAGACCGTGATGATGATTCCGATATACGGAATGCCGGTGCAAAGGGCGTAACGCCGCTTGGGTGCGTGATTAAGCAGATAGGTCGTACCGACCGCCAGCGCGATCGACGCGAGCAATTGATTCGCGATGCCCAGCATCTTCCAGAGCGTCGAAAGCTCCCCGCGATAAAGCAGATAGCCCCAGCCGAAGCAGACCAGCAGGCTCATGCTGACATTGAGAAACCAGTTGGGCCTCCCCGTTGCAGCTTCCTTGCCGGTGACCTGGGCCGTCGCCTCCTGAAATACAAACCGCGCCACGCGCGTGCCCGTCTCCAACAGCGTCAATATGAATAGCGCCTCAAACATGATCACGAAGTGATACCAGTACGCCATGAGCTGCTTCATGCCGGGGAAGCTCGAGAACACCTTGGCCATGCCCACGGCCAGCGTTACTGCGCCGCCGACGCGACCGGCCAGTTTTTCCTTCGTGCCCGCCTCCAACGCGGGAAGCTCTTTCGTTGTCAGATCCCAGCTACTTGTTGACTGGTGCGTCGAAACGAAGGTCTCATAGCTCGCCTGTTGTTGTGGTGTCGATTGCGAAATGTTGATTGCGAAATAGTCCCCCGGCTCCAGCGCGCACGCCGCGACCAGCGCCGTCACCGCGACGAAGCCCTCCAGCACCATTGCTCCGTACCCAATGGGCTTGATGTCGGATTCCTTATAGATCATCTTCGGCGTCGTGCCCGAGGCGATCAGCGAGTGAAACCCGGAGATCGCGCCGCACATGATGACGATGCACACAAACGGCCACACCGCCCCGGGGATCACCGGCCCGCCACCGCTCACAAATGGCGTTGTCGCCGGCATCTTGAGCGCCGGGTTCGCCGCGATCAGCCCGACGGCGAGCACGATCATCACGCCGATCTTCATGTAGCTGCTGAGATAGTCGCGCGGGCACATCAGCACCCACACCGGCAGGATCGACGCTATGGCCGCATAGATCGGCAGCATCAGTGACAGCGTCTTCGGATGAAAAATCAGGCTGTTGCCCCACGCCGACTCCGCGAACGGCTGCCCGAGAAACACGCCCGCCAGCACGATCGTCACGCCGATCGCTGATGCCTCGGCCACCTTGCCGGGTCGCAGTTTGTACATCCAAAGGCCGGTGAGCAAAGCAGCGGGGATCGTCACCAGAATCGTGAACATGCCCCACGCGCTTTCGGCCAAGGCATTGACGACCACGATGGCAACGCTCGCCAGCGTACACACGATGATGAACAGCGTCGCGACGGAAGTTGTCAGCCCCGCAACCGGCCCGATGTTTGTCCGCGCAATCTTGGGCAGGCTCAAACCATTCTGCCTCACCGAGGCCCACAGGATGACGAAATCATGCACCGCGCCCGCCATGCACGCGCCGATGACAATCCACACAAACCCCGGCAGGTACCCCCATTGCGACGCCAGCACTGGCCCGATCAGCGGCCCCGGCCCGGCGATGGCCGCGAAGTGATGGCCGAAAAGCACCCACTTGTTCGTCGGGTGATAGTCGACGCCGTCCTTCAGCCGATGCGCGGGAGTCGAGCGGCGATCATCCAGCATCGCCACTTTCGTCGCGAGGAATGCACCGTACAGTCGATAGGCGATGGAAAACGCCGCTAGCGCGCCAAGCAGAAGCCAGAGTGAACTCAAGGATCGCCCTCCGGGTCGGAGTCCCGAAGCCCCACGGTACCGGTTGATCGGGTCGCATTCAAGCGCATGGCCTTAGCAGCCACAGAGGCCTTCGCCCTCCAACCGCAGATAGATCACGTGGGCCGCGCAGAGAAACGCCCACGCCAGGAACGCCGCGATTATGACATGCGGCGTCCAGTGAATGGCACGCCGATGGGTGGGTACGACGGCGGCACGCTCGACTTGGAGCAGCTGCGCCGCGCCGGATGCCGGATAGGGCACTCCGCATTCGGTGCATCGGCCGCTCCGATTGCCGGTGAGGTCATAGCCGCATTCCCAGCAACGGGCTGGTGCCACCGGCGCGACCCAGTTTACGAGCGTGGTCCCCGCGAAAAGCAGATAGGCTCCGACGGCCAGCGATGCCAACGGCGAGAGGTAGTCGTACATCCACGACAGGCCCAGCAACGACCAATCGACGAACCAGGTCTGGTCGATGAGGTCGTAGCCCACCTCCGTCATCCCATCCACCAGCCCGCGGCCGATGAAATAGACCCCCAGACAGCGGAGAAACATCCGAAACAGCCGGCGTTCGCGAAGCATGACCCCATCCCGTGGCAGAGAACCGCGGGGCGCCGTCCGTGGCCCCCGCCTGATTCCAGCATTTACGCGAAAACCGCCGATGGGTTCATACGGCGTTTGAATTTTCCGGCCGGTTGAGCATGACATCCACGACACAACCTCAGACCTCCATCCCTCGCGACTGGACCGTCTCGGTGATCATCCCGACGTACAACTCGTCGATGGTGTTGGCCGATGCGATTCATTCGGTGCTGAACCAGACGCACGCGCCGAATGAAGTGATCGTGGTTGATGATGCCAGCTCCGATGCGACCGCCGCCGTCTGCGGCACCATGCGAAACCGCATCCGCTACATCCGCCACGAGCGCAATCGCAAGGCCTCCGCCGCGCGAAACACGGGCATCGCCGCATCGACCGGCATGTGGCTGGCTTTTCTCGACGCCGATGACACCTGGCGGCCGTCGAAGCTCGCCGCACAGTTGCAGGCTCTGGCCGCAAACTCAAACGCTGACTTCTGCATCACCGGGGCTGATGTCTGGTCCGAGTCGACGCGGGAGTTGATCCCCCACGCCTACAGCGGGCCGCTCGACCGCGACGCACTCCGCAGCGAACTGCTCGTCCGAAATATCTTCACGGGGATCTGCTCATCGCTGGTCGTTCGGCGCGATGTTCTGCTTGCCGTCGGCGGTTTCGCCAACGGCCGCGGCTGCGAGGATCGCCGCCTTGCCCTTGAGCTGCTTCGAAACCATACGCCGCTTGTATTACCAGACTGCCTCATCGAGCAGCGCCCCGGGCCTGCCCATTGGCGCGACCCGGCCACGCACCGCCGGGCCATGCTTCGACTGCTCGTCGACTACGACCGTCTGTATCACGACCTCGACCCAACCGGCCGACTGAAGCGCCGGGCCGTGGCGCGCATCCATGAGCGCACGGGGATGCACTATCTGGAGAATGGCGACCTTCCCTCCGCCGCCCGCAACCTGGCCCGAGCCGCCGCCACTTGGCCGTTCACCGCCAACCCCTGGCGCGTGCTTGTGAATGCGTGCCTTGGGCGGATCAAGGTGCCGGCTGATTTGCGAAGTTAGGGCGGGTTAGCCGAAAAAAAACTACCCCCACAAAAAAGTGCAAAAAACTGTTTTACCGCGTGCAAAAACGCACAAAGGGTTTGGGGGGAAGAGGCTTGAGGCTTGAGTCCTGAGTCTTGAGACCTGAGGCTTGAGGCTTGAGGTGCTGGGGGAAGAGGGAACTGGGAACGGGGAACAGGGAACAGAGGAAGGCACAAGGGCACTGAGGCACGAAGGCGCTCGCTGCGGCTGGTAAACTGCGGAGAGGACGCGAGCCTTGAAGGCTCGGGTCCAAAAAACGGGAGCCCCCGCAAATAGCCGCAAATCGCGGTTTTTGGCCGCAAGAAGCCGCACGTTGTTGCGGATAGCAGGCACTTGGAGCCGCAAATCGTTGCGGGTTGTTGCCGACAGGCGAAACCGCTGGTTTCGCAGAATGTCGCAGGCGGGGGGCCGGCAAAAAAAACTGACAGGAAGTGACACAAGCTGACACGGTCTTTGAAAAACAGCCGGCACACTTCAGTCGAGCCTTAGCGAACGGGGATTGTGCGTGGGCGGTCATGGGCTGGTTTCCTTTTTGGCCGATTCCTAACTGTTACCTAACAAATATAGCGCACGGGTTTTTGGAGGCAAGGGGGTTTTTGATTATTTTTTCTGCGGCGCGCAAGTCGCGGCCTGGTCGTGAGTTGGGTTGGCGCCGAATCATGCTGGGCTGAAATCGACTTCGTCGCCCCTTCGGGGCTTGGTTCCTTTCTCATCGATACCACGGGCTCGCGCCCGTGGCTACATTCCGGTGCCCCTGTCGGGGCAACTGTGCGCGGAAGGTGGGTTCGGGGTGGAACGACTAGTCGCTCGCGTCCAATACGCATCTCGCCATCTTTCGCAGTCGCGGTCGATGTTGCTTCAGCATCGCATTGTCAAGACAAAGACTCCCGCCTCTTCTTCCGTCCCACCGTCGATTGGGCCGTCATCATTATGTGGGATAGACAAAAGAGAAATTTGACAATTGAAGCGCAAAACACCCCAAAAATAATGAACAAAATCGTCGATGCTTGGTTTCCGCTATGATCAGGGGACATGCCAAGACCAAAATCATGTTTCCTCAGGCGGGAGTTCTATGGGGGTGTACTGCTTCTGGCAGTTACGCTTTCAGCGTTTGGCTGTCGCAGGTCCAGCCATCGAATCACAGAGACGCTGCCCCACGAACAAGCCTGCGTTTTCCTGTTGATGGGATTTGGCGATCGGGCCTGGTCCGGCGGACTTGATCAGATCGGGGCAAAACTCCGACAGAACGGTTGCTTCGCTCAAAACGAGCCCTATCGCAAATGGAAGGACATCATGCGGGATGTCGTTCGAGATCGCCCCGAGAATCTTGTACTGATCGGGCATTCGCACGGGGGGGTGGTGGCGATCAAGGCTGCTGTCCGGGAACTGGAGCAAGAGGGGATATCGGTAAGGCTGCTGGTGCTCCTGGACGTAGGCCGGCCCGACCCTATTCCGGCGAACGTCGATACGGCGGTCCACTACTATGTCGTTCCACGAACCACGTCGTTTCGAAGCGGCCCGCGATCGACGCTGGAACCGGGAAACAACCACACCCGTCTTAAGAACATTGCCGTTGGTCCGGAAGGCGACGTGCCTTCCGCTCGCGATGTCGATCATCTAACCATCTGCGACTCCGCGGCGATTCATGAGATGATTCTGACTGAGATGAAGGCGGCAAGACTCCTGCCGCCCGGAAAGCTGATTTCAGTTACATCCGTAGATTCAGGGAGATAGGGGTCGTTCGACATCCGTCGACCTACCGCCTGATCACCACATTTTATTTGGATATTCAGCACTGTAGTATTTGCGCGAACAACGTGAATGACCGGCTACGTTCCGAATCCGCCAGCGCTCACACGCCGGGCACCTGGATGCAGATGTTCTTCGGCTCGGTGTAGAACCGAAGCGCCTCAAGTCCGCCTTCGCGGCCGACGCCGCTTTGCTTCATGCCGCCGAAGGGGACGCGCAGGTCGCGGATCATCCAGCAGTTCACCCAGACGGTGCCGCTGTTGATGCGGTCGCCGAGGCGATGGGCGCGGGCGAGGTTCTGCGTCCAGACGGTCGAGGCCAGGCCGTACTCGGTGCCGTTGGCGAGGGCCACGACTTCGTCCTCATCCTTGAACGGTGTGATCGTGACGACAGGGCCGAAGATCTCCTCCTGATTCACGCGACAGGTTGGCGAGAGGCCGGTGATGACGGTGGGCGAGAAGAAGTAGCCATCCCTGCATCGCGCGGGCAGATCGGTGGGCGAGCTTCCGCCGCAGTGGAATTTGCCGCCGTCCTGCCTTGCGAGGTCGACGTAGAACTTCACCTTCTCCAACTGAGTTTTGGAGACAACCGCTCCTTGATCGACGCCTTCAGTGAGCGGGTCGCCGACCTTCAGCATCTTGGCCGCGGCGACGAACTTCTCCAGAAACGTCGGGTAGATCTTTTCCTCGACGTACATGCGCGAGCCGCAGAGGCAGACTTGGCCCTGATTGGCGAAGGACGCCCGCACGCCACCTTGGATCGCTGCGTCCATGTCGGCGTCGGCGAAGATGATGTTGGGGTTCTTGCCGCCCATTTCGAGCGCGACTTTTTTGAAGAACGGTGCGGCGGTCTTGGCGACCTCGCGCCCCGTGACGGTGCCGCCGGTGAAGGAAACGGTGCTGATCTTCTTGTGGCCGACAATCGCCGCGCCGGCTTTCGCGCCGAGGCCGTGGACGATGTTGAGCACGCCCGGCGGCAGACCGGCCTCGCGGCAGATCTCGCTGAACATGTGGGCTGTCATCGGCGTTAACTCGGATGGCTTGGCGACGACGGTGTTGCCAGTGGCGAGAGCAGGAGCGACCTTCCACGTGAGCAGATAGAGCGGCAGATTCCAAGGCGAGATGATGCCGGCGATGCCGCGCGGGCCGCGGAGCGTGTAGTTCAGGCCGACGCCGTCGGTGACGTGTGACTCGGAGTGAAAGTGGAGGATGGCCGTGGCGAAGTGGCGGATATTGGCCGAGCAGCGCGGGATGTCGAGCGATCGTGCCAGCGAGAGGGGTTTGCCGTTGTCGATGGTCTCGGTCTTGGCGAGGCGGTCGACGTCGAGGTCGATGAGGTCGGCGATCTTGCAGAGGATTTTCGAGCGGTGGGCGGCGGGCATTTTCGACCATGCAGGGAAGGCTTTTTCGGCGGCATCGACGGCGCGCTCTACGTCGGCGGCGTCGCTGTCGGGCACGAGGGAATAGACCTGCCCGGTGGCCGGCTCGATGTTGTCAAGGTATTGACCGGCGACCGGCTCGACCATTTCGCCGTTGATGTAGTTTTTGATTTTGAAGAAGTTGCTCATAGCGACCCCGTCCTTCCTCCGTCCACGGTCAGGTTGATGCCGGTGACATAGCTCGCGGCGGGCGAGGCGAGGAACGCGGCGCCGGCGGCGATTTCGTCCGGGCTTCCGAGTCGGCCCATTGGGATTTTTGCCACCATCTCGTCGCGGACGGCGTCGATCGACTTATTCCCTGCCTTGGCCTTCGCGGGGATCAGTTCGTCGAGCCGCGCCGTTGCTGTGTAGCCGGGCAGGAGGTTGTTGACGGTGACGCCGAATTTTGCCACCTCGCCGGCCAGCGTTTTGGCCCACGCGGCGACGGCCCAGCGTGTGGTGTTGGACACACCCAACCCCGCAATCGGCTCCTTCACGGATGTCGAGATGATATTGATGATGCGGCCATACTGCCCGGCTTTCATTCCGGGAAGCGTCGCCTGTACGAGCAACTGGTTACATGCGAGGTGGCGATTGATCGCGTCGAAGAATTGCTGAGGCGTGGCATCGGTAATCGGGCCGTGCGGCGGGCCGCCGCTGTTATTGAGAAGAATCTGCACGGGGCCGCACTTGGCGATGAATTCTGTCACGCGGGCGGCGACGTGTTCGGGCTGGTTGAAATCGGCGCAGAGGTATGCGTGCTGTTGCCCTTCGCCTGCGGGCAATTCCGCAACGACCCGGCGTAAAGCCGCTTCATCACGGGCGGCCAACACCACGGCGGCCCCCAACGCCGCGAATTGCCGGGCGCAGGCCAGGCCGATCCCCTGCGTGCTTCCGCAAACAATGGCCCGTTTGCCCACCAGACGATAGCCGTCGATACCGGACACGTGAAACTCCCTTCGATTTTGGGGCATGGTACCCGGCATACCGAATCGTGGCACGCCGTTTGCCCAGAAGATGGCTGGACGGACGCCTTTGCATACCTACGATTTGGTAGGTCGCTGCGCCGGAAGGAGCGTGTGCCATGACAATCGAGATGAATCAGGTCGAGATGAAGCTGATCGAGGACTTGGTCGAGCAACGGATCGAGGCGCTGGGTCCTGAAATCCACCACACGGACTCACGGGACTATCGGCGCGATCTGGAGCGGACGCGCGATCAGTTGATCGTGCTGCAGGAGAAGCTGCTCAACGCGTGCGTCTAGGAGCGTTGTCCTTGATGGGCGCGCGGGATCGAACAGGACCGCCGCGCGCAGATTTGCCAGGGGCCGAGCGCACTCGTTGATTAGTGAATGTCGGCGACGTCCAGCTTTTTTACCAGCCAGGCAACATAGGCGGCCAGGCCCAGGCCTGCGACAAGGCCTGATGCTCCAAGGGCGAGGATCATAGGCTCACCGCCGCGGCCGTAGTGGTAGAAGGCGTAGGCACCGAACATGTCCGCGCCGATCATGACGATCAGTAGAAACACCATGTGAAACCAGCGAAGTGTCATGGCACATCACCTCCGACAGGCAACGCTGCAAGCTCCGTGCCACGGCGCTGGTTCGTGGGGCGATGACGGCGGGTTTATCGGGTAAGGAACCTGACCATCCGTCGTGGACGGTTCCACGGTCTTGTGGGGCAAAATCCACAGGATAATTCGCGACTCCGCCAGCGTCCCAGAATCGGCGATCCCGGCCCGGCCGAGAATACTCGTTCCGCCACTCTTGACCCGCAAATCCCTCACCCTGCGTAGTGCCTGCGCCGATGATCGAGACGGTCGCGCGTTCACCCGCAGATCGGGTTGGGCTCCGCAGAGGGATTGAAGAAGCCATGGATATTGCATCACTCATAGGCGTTCTCATCGGTTTGGGATGTCTGGGGTTCGTGGGCTACGAAGCCTGTCACGGCCATTGGGTCATGTTCTATTCACAGGAAGGCGTGTTCACCGTGTTCGGCGGCAGCATCAGTGTCGCCTTCATGGCCATGCCCATGGCGAAAATCAAATGCGTCATGGGTTATCTCAAGCGATTCATGTTTCATAAGGGAAGCACGCCGGAAGTCGCCGCGAAGACAATTGGCGAACTTGCAGACAAGGCGCGTCGCGAAGGCGTGCTGGCGTTGGAGTCCGACTATGGTCGGATCAAAGAGATCGATCCATTTCTCGCTACTGGCTTGCGCATGACGATTGACGGCATGGACCCGGTCGCGGTGGAGCAAACGCTTCGACTCGAAATCATGGCCATGCAGGAACGTCACAAGGCCGGCAAGAAGTTTTTCGATCTGATCAAGCTCTACGGTCCCGGATGGGGACTGGTTGGAACGCTCGTTGGGCAGATCGGTATGTTCGGTAATCTCGAAGGCGGGTCCATTGGCGCGATGGGCAAGATGCTTGCCGTTGCCGTGTGCGCGACGATGTACGGAACCGTACTAGCAAATGCCGTCGCGGGGCCGATCGGCGACAAGCTGGCCACGCGCTCAAGCGAAGAAATCATGAACCGCGAAATGGTTCTACAGGGCATCCTCTCCATCATGGGCGGAGACAACCCGCGCATCACGGTCGAGAAGATGCTGGCGTTTGTTCCGATGGCGGCGCGAGCGAAACTCCAGGCCGCGGCGTAAGGCGCCGACGCCGATTGCGAACGCGGTCTAGCGCAGGATTGAGCCGTGTCTGAACACAACAACGAACACAAGGAAGAGCACAAGAGCCACGGCTCGCACGGCGGCGGCGGCCATCATGGCGGCGGCGGCCACGAAGAGGGGCACGAGGGCGCGCCTGAGTGGCTCATTTCGTTCGCCGACAACGTCACGCTCATGATGGGTTTCTTCGTGATTCTGCTGGCCATGAACATGGCCAAGCCGACGGGCAGCGGCAATGGCGCGGGGAGCGGCACATCGCCTAATGATACTCACATGCTGGATATGGCCATTGCACTTCGCGAAGCTTTTCATAATCCGGTCAATGTCAACTCACTGAATCCGAATGAGCTGCCGCTGATCAAGCGCGTGCTGGAGCGAGCCAAAGCGGGCTTCGCGCTGGACGCGGGAATCGTCGGCGATAAGCATGAAGTGCAGTCGATCCGCACGACGAATTATCGCAAGCCGGCCGGGGCGGTTGGGTTTTCCAACGATTCCAGCACGCTGGATGAAGCCGGGCGCGAAAGTGCGCGGTCGATCGCGAAGCAATTCACCGGTGTCCGGACCATTCTCGAACTTCGCGGGCACGCCAGCGCGGCCGAGGCATTCGGCGACACGTCGAAGGCGATGAAACTCTCCTTCGACCGTGCGCTTGCCGTTGCCGGCGCGATGGTGGAATTCGGCGTCGATTGGCGTCAGATTCGCATCGTGGCCTGCAAGGACAACGATCGGGTTAAGCCCCTTGCCTACGACGACAAGGCCCAGCGCGAGAATGAACGCGTCGAGGTCTTCCCCACGGATATGGTCATGCCGACCTACATGCCGGAGGAAGAGGACATTTCCAACGAGCCGATGTTGCACGAGAAGAAGTAAGATCGAATCGATGCTCGCCCTCCAAACCAGAGTGCGTTGCACCGTTCGGGAATGCCACAATTTGTAACAGGAAGTCCGTGGCACTTGCCTTGCGAGGATTTCGCACCTAGCATTTACATCCACAACACGTCTGCGTTTCCAAGGGTGCATGTACGAGCGTTCATGCAGGCTCCTTGAGTGGTCGGGCCGCCATTCAACTTAGCGTCGATCCGTGCACCGGCGAAACGAGTTCAGTTCATGCTTACGCAAGGCAACCGTCATCTCAGATAGTTCAGTCCTTTTGTGACAATAAGCTCCCACGAAGGGACTTGTGAATTCGTCGCCGCACTTGTGGGATCGCAGTGAGGATCGATCCATGGCCGCCAAGGACAACGTTCTGATCATTGCCAATCGACTGCCCATCCATCGAGTGCGGTCGGGTCGTCACGCCCGCTGGGACACCAGTCCGGGGGGCCTTGTTACAGCGCTTTCCCCCATCCTTAAAGGCTCAGGAAGCGGATGGATCGGCTGGCCCGGGGGGACGACCGGGATTCGCACCTTCAAGCATGATGGAATGCGGATGATTCCAATTCACTTAAGCTCATCGGAGGTCGAACAATATTATCACGGGTTCTCAAACGCAACGATATGGCCGCTTTATCACGATGCCATACGCACACCAACCTTCAATCGCAAGTGGTGGAAGCCATTCGTGGATGTAAACAAGCGCTTCGCGCAGGCGGCGGCACGAGTCGCGACACCTCGCCAGCGTGTCTGGATTCATGACTATCAACTTCAACTTGTGCCAAAGATGCTACGGGAGTTGCGGCCAGACCTGCGGATTGGGTTCTTCCTGCATATTCCGTTTCCACCGGAAGAGTTGTTCGCGTGGCTTCCGTGGCGCCGTGAAATCATAGAGGGCCTGTTGGGGGCCGATCTGATTGGATTTCAGACCACGGCGGACGCCCGGGATTTCTCACGCGCGGCGCGCCTTTTCACATCGGCGACGGGCACGGATCATGCTCTTCGCCATAAGAGCCGTCCGATCAAGATCGATACATTTCCCGTTTCTGTCGATTCACATGAGATTGAGCGATGCGCTGCGGATCCACATACCATTGGCCATGCTCAGGAACTTCGTCGTCGCGTCGGGGCATCGCGTCGCATCATCCTGGCGGTGGATCGACTCGACTACACCAAAGGCATCGACTTGAGGCTGCTCGCCTTTGAAGAGTTGTTGCGGCGCGGCCTTGCGACGGTTGATGAATGCGTCATGATTCAGGTTGCTTCGCCCACACGCGAAACCGTGAGCGACTATGTCGAAATGCGAACCACCATTGAGCGCATTGTCGGGCGTATTAACGGCGAGTACAGCATACCGGGGCGAGTGGCCGTTCATTATTTCCGCCGGAGTATTCCGCGCCGAGAGTTGGTTGCGTACTATGCCGCGGCGGATGTCATGATGGTGACGCCCCTTCGCGACGGCATGAACCTCGTGGCCAAGGAATATGTATCGAGCCGACTGGATCACTCGGGTGCGCTGGTGCTCAGTGAATTCGCCGGTGCCGCGCAGGAGCTTCGACAGGCCTACCTGGTCAATCCGTGGGACATGGATGGGATGGTACGATCCATGGACATTGCCCTCCGCCAATCACGCAAGGACGGTCGCCTTCGAATGGGCATGCTCCGAATGCATGTGCGCCGACACCATGTCCATCAGTGGGGCCGCGATTTCATGGGAGCCATGCCGGAATGAGATCGCTGGAATCGGCCCTGGATGAACTATCGCGTGCCTCCGTTCTACTCGTGGCCTGCGATTGCGACGGAACCATCGCGCCCATTGCGGATCGGCCCGAGTTGGCCGTGCCCGACCGAAACACGCTGGTGGCCATGCGGGCGCTCGCCGCGACGCCGCACACGCATGTTGCCGTCATTTCGGGGCGCGCGTTGGCCGACCTTGCATCGATCATAGGCGAAAGTTCGGTACGATTTTATCTGGTGGGCAGTCACGGGGGCGAGTTTGACCCGGGATTCGCAAGGGACTTCACCGAGCACCAGCGGCTCATACGAGAAACGCTGGTACAGCAGGTCTCGATCCTGGCGCGGCATTGCCCGGGAGCCTTCGTTGAAGAAAAGCCGGCCGGATTGGCCTTCCATTATCGCAACGCCGACCCTTCCCTCGCCGCGTCGGTGGCGGCCCAGATCGCGGCGCGTTTCAATCAAGCGTCCGGCATTCATGTCCGCGCCGGAAAGATGGTGCTTGAACTCAGCATCATGGAAACTAACAAGGGCGATGCGCTTCGCACCATTCGGGCCCGAACAGGAGCAGACGCCTGCCTGTTTATCGGGGATGACACTACCGACGAAGACGCCCTCGCCACATTGGCCGGTCCTGATGTTGGGGTTCGTGTTGGACCGGGTAATTCGCGTGCCGAGTTTCGCGTGGCCGATACCCAGGAGGCGTCGCGCCTTCTCGCCCGCCTTGCCGAGAGTCGTGTGCGCTGGTTTGAATCCTCGGCGCCGCCGATTCAGAGCCATTCATTGCTTTCGGATCAGCGCACTGCGGCACTGATCAACGAATCGGGTCGGGTTGTCTGGATGTGCGTCCCGCGCTTTGATGCGGAGTCGTTGTTCGCAGAATTGATCGGTGGATCGTCGGCAGGCTACTTTGAGGTGCGCCCTGCGGATACGTCTGCCGCGGCGACGTGCGCCTATGCCGGCGATTCGATGGTCCTGCAGACCCAATGGCCCGGAATGCGCGTCACTGATTATCTGGATTGCAGCGGGGGGCGCGCCTTTCAGCGCGCCGGCCGCACTGATCTTATTCGCGTCATCGAAGGACGTGCCAGGGCCGTAATTCGGTTTGCGCCGCGGTTAAATTTCGGTCGCGCGACGACCCGATTGCAAATCACGCCCGGCGGACTCGTGGTCGAAGAAGGGTTGGACCCGTTGGTGCTTGTGTCTCCAGGACTGAATTGGCGCATCGAGCAGCATGGCGCGCATCAGACCGCGATTGCCGACGTTGAGGTGCGCGACCAGCCTTTGGTGCTTGAGCTTCGATATGGAACAGCGAGTTTCAGTCCTGCCGTGCTCCCTGAGGCGGAGCGTCGGCGCCAGACGGTGGACTTCTGGGCACGTTGGGCGTCCAGCTTGACGGTTCCGGCTCGGCATCGCCCGCTGGTTGTTCGCAGCGCACTGGTTCTGCGGGCGCTGACGTATGGGCCGACGGGAGCCATCGTAGCGGCTGCCACGACCAGTCTGCCCGGTCATCTTGGAGGCGTGCGGAATTGGGATTATCGCTATTGCTGGCCTCGCGATGGCGCGATGTCGGCGTCGGCCCTTTTGCGTCTTGGCGCCACCGGTCGGGCCATGCGGTTTCTTGATTGGCTGCTGGGCGTTGTTGAACGGTGCGAGTCGCCGGATCGGCTTCACCCCATTTATTCTGTGACGGGGCATCACATACCGACCGAAGCGGAAATCAGCGGTTTGCCCGGATATGGCGGAAGTCGCCCGGTGCGCGTCGGTAATGCGGCGGCGCATCAAGTTCAGCTTGATGTCTTTGGCCCGATTGTTGATCTGGTTGCTGGACTCGCAGCGCGCGGCGAGGCGCTCGCTCCGGAACACTGGCGGCTCGTCGAGCGGATGGTCGAAGCCGTGGAGCATCGGTGGGCCGAACCGGATCACGGCATCTGGGAGGCCCGACGTTCCAAGCGACATCATGTACATTCCAAGGTGATGTGCTGGATGACAATAGACCGGGCGATCGCCGTGGCGACCTATCTGGGTCACAAGCGATGTGAATGGCCTGCACTCCGCGACGCAATTGCCGACGATCTATTCAGGAAGGGATGGCACGAGAAAACACAGTCGTTTGGAGCGTGGTACGAAGATGAATCCCCGGATGCCGCCGTCCTGTGGGTTGGATTAAGCGGGCTGTTGCCTCCGGGTGATCCGCGCTGGTGCTCCACGGTCAATCATATTGAACGCCAATTGCGTTTCGGCCCAAGTGTACATCGATATCATTACGGCGACGGCGTCGCAGGTGTGGAGTCAGGATTTCACATTTGCACGGGGTGGCTTATCGAATCGCTTGCTCGAATCGGCCGCCGGGACGCGGCAGATGAGTTGCTGGATCAACTGGCCGGCCTTGCGGGGCCGACCGGTTTATATTCGGAGCAGTTCGATTCGCGGGCGCAACGGGCGATGGGCAACTTTCCGCAATGTTATTCGCATCTGGCCTTGATTAACGCACTCACCGCTATCAGCTAAAACCTGAAGTCAGACCGACGCGTTCGAGGAAAGTGCGGAATGTGTCGCGCACGATTGCCGTCATGTGCTTTTTGACAGGAGCGTCTTGGCCTTGTCGAGCTGCTCGTGAGAACCGACCAGGACGAGGACGTCGCCTGCCTGCATGTGCGTATCGGGCGAGGGGTTTGTGACGGGTTTTCCGGAGCGGACAATCGCGATGACGGTCGCGCCCGACTTGGCACGGAGGTCGAGGTCTTTCATGCTACGATCGTGAGCGGGGCTGTCGGTCGGAATGAGAAATGTCTGGGTCGCGGTGGCGTCGAGCATCTGCAGGATTTCACTTCGCTGGCGGGCCGTGGTGGGGGAGCCGCGGAGCATTCCGTATCGGCCGGATCGAACCATCAGAATCTGGTTTTCGATGATGTTGTCCGGGATGCCGAATTCCTTGAGTACGTGTGCAAAGATCTCGATGGAGGTTTCGAATTCTTCGGGAATCACCATGCGGGCGCCGAGTTTGTAGAGCGTGTCAAGCTCACTGAGGTAGCGTGTGCGGGCGAGGATGAACAAGTCGGACCGGGCGTGGTGGGCCTGGGCGACGATGCGGCGCGTGGCGTGCTGATCATCGATGGCGATGACCAGCGCGCGTGCATCATGCAGCCCGGCGTGTTCGAGAATCGTGGATTGGGCGGCATCGCCGACGATCACACGGCAGCCCTCGACTCGGGCCCGGTCCGCCAGATAGCGATTCATTTCGATCACACAGAAGGGCACGCGTGTCTCGCGAAGGACGGTGGCGAGGTTGTGCCCGTTCAGGCCGAAGCCGACGATGATGACGTGGTGAAGAGTTTCTTCAGCACTGGAGGAGGCAGGACTCGGCTTTTCTGTTTTTCTGGAGCGGCTCAGCGCGGAGGCGATGCGATCGGAGATGGGCACGAGGGTCGCTCCGAGCAGCATCGTGCCGACCGTGACCGCAAGGAGCACTTTTACCCAGTTTTGCGAAATGATTTCAAGCTCCGCTGCTTCGCGGGCAACGATGTATGAAAACTCGCTGATGGTGCACAAGCCGAGGCCGACCTGAATGGCCAGCCGGGTCGGCCATCCGGCGATGCGGACAGCAAAGGCGGCAATGGCGGTCTTTGCGAGAATGACGCCAACGATGGCGCCGGCGATGAAGGGAAGGTGCGGCGCAACGGCGGGAAGATCCACCAACATGCCCATCGAGATAAAGAAGAGTGCATTAAACACGTCACGGAATGGGAGGATGTCGGCGAAAAGCTGGTGTCGAAGGTCTGTTTCGGCAAGCAGCAGCCCGGCGATGCAGGCACCGAGCGCTCCAGACCATCCGACGAGTTCTGCCAGGTAGGCACCGGCACATGCCATGAAGACGGCGAGAAGGGTGACCAGTTCCCGCGCACCCTGGCCGACAAGCCAGCGAAGCAGGGGTGACAATACTCGTCTGATGATCAGAGTGGTGACTATGAGGCCGGTGATCGCGAGTAGTCCGCGACCGACGACCGCGCCCAACGATGCCGTCGATGCCGCGGCGAACATCGGCTTGGTCATCATGACCATGATGATGAAGATGTCCTGCACGAGAAGGATGGCCGTGATGATCGAGCCGGAGGGAGAGTCCGTTTGGCGCAGGTCGGCCAATTGCTTGAGAACGATGGCCGTGCTGCTGAGTGCGATGGCGATGCCGACGAGGATGGCAGCGATGGTGGTGGCGGAATAACCGAGTTTCACTACGACGGCCATGACGCCGACAGTGGCGAACATCTGAATCAGGGAGGCTATGACGATTTGCGGCCCTGAACGGAAGAGGGTCTCGGGCGTGAGTTCGAGGCCGACAGTGAACAGCAGGAGCAAAAGGCCGATCTCGGCGAACTGTGTTACGTCATCGGCGGGAATGAGGCCGACGCCGGATGGACCAATGAGTAGACCAGTGAAAAGGAAACCGATAATGGCGGGGGCGCGGAGTACTCGGAACAGCCACGCGACGAGAAGCGCACTGCCGAAGATGAGGACTGTCTGTTTGAGGAACAGGGTTTCGTGCATCACAGCTCATCCGGTCGGTTGGATGCCGGGGAATGATTCGACGGCGACACGGACATGCGAGCGAACGAGGTCGGCTATGTGGGCGAGTTGGTCGTCGGACAGCGCCGTGGCGTAGGCCTCGGTCGTGCGCCGCGCGATGGTGTAGATCTGGATGAGCTTGAGCTTGCCGCCTTCATGAAGGATGGTGTTGAGGCGTTCGCAGTAGGCGAGGATTTCGGCGTCGGGTGGCGGGACGTTTCGCAGGTTCATCCAGAGTGACTGAATGACGAGCGGTCGCACACGGGCTGCATCGAGAATATTTGCGAGCACATGGTCGAGTGACACGTTTGGCCGGTTGACGGCCTCGTAATAAGGCTGGGTTCCTGCATCGAGCTTGGCCCAGATTTCGCCGTTGTTGGAATCCATGAGGGCGAGACCGCGGCGAACGGGATCGCGGGTCAGATAGCTGGCGTCCGTGATGAGGACGATCTTGGTGTCGGTGAGTTGTCGGTCCGCCTTGCATTTGGCGGCGAGGGCGACGGCCTCATCGAATTGGGGGTAGCTGGTGGGTTCGCCATCGCCGGAAAAGGCAATGTCTCGGATGACGCGCTGAGTGGGGGGAAGGGCACTGAACGGGGCCTCGTTGAAGAGGTCGCCGGATCGGGCAGCGTCGAGGAGTGCGGCCAATTCCACACCCACTGTGGGCAGGTCCACTTTTCTGACGACGGGTGGGGTGGAGCGATCGACCTGGCAATAGACGCAGTCGAAATTACACGCCTTGTCTGGGTTCAGATTGACGCCGATAGATAAACCCTTGCTACGCCGAGAGATGACAGGGTAGCAGTAGAGGAATTCCCGCCACTTTCGACCGTGGTCCTGGTAGGCCTGCTGGAGGATCGCGAGGTTTTTGGTCGGATCGGGCATCGCAATTGCCTAGGGGGTAATAAGAGTCGCCAGCATGGCGTTGGAACACTAGGATAGCAGAGCAATCCAATGGACGCATCGGCCCGACGAAACTGGTTTCGACGACACCGCACGAAGTTCTGGCGTGCGCTGTGGGCGATCGTGCTCGTTTGTCACGCCCCCCTGACGATCAATGCGTTTGGATCGCTTTTGGGGTTGGCGGAGGGACGGGCTTCGGGGTCGTCGCTGTTGCTTCTGGCGGCCAGCAATGCGTTTTTCGTGCTTGAGATACTGTTCGCGTGCTCGTTGCAATTGTTGTCGAGCCGCAGGAATGCGATCGTCTTTGTGTTGATCGTGGTTCTGTTGCACACCGGCGTTTTCGAGAATCGGCTGCCCTCGGCGGTGACGGATTCTCAGTTTGTGTATTGCCTGATCTTAACGGCTATCGGGGCGGCGGATTGGCGGCGACTGCTCTCGCTGGCGACCAGGGCCGCACGATTCATCACGTCCGTGCTTGTGCCGGAAAATGTTCGACCTTATCAGACCGGTAATCGGGGCGAGTGCGAATCGCTTCTGCGACCGCGACCCATCAGATCATACCTCAGCATTCCGCCTCGCGCTCCTCCTCTCTCAATCTGCTAATTGCTCCATTCGACGCTGCGTGCATTTTGCGCGCGGCACTACCCGGCGTAACTGGTGATTCGTCCTGCGCGAGCTGCGCAGAACCGCCGAATTCCATCCGCCGGGGCAATCACAAGAGTCTATTTTGAAATCAAGGAAAGCCCGTTTCGGCACGGCATAGAGGAATCTACGCGGGCAAATGGGTGAGGCAGTGGATCGAGGAGAATCGAAATGCGATCGTTCAAGCACATGACGTTGGTTTTGGCGACAGTAAGTTTTTCAAACGCCGCGTTCGGAGGGACGTTCACGTTGATGACCGGCAAGGACGCGACGAAGTATCCGGGGCCGAATCGGTTTTTGATGCCGTCGCCGGGACCTGGATTTCCGGGGACGGTGCATGACGGAGATCGGCTTGCGGGAACAAGCGACGTGGGTGTTACGGCGACCTATCAGGGATTAGGCTCACCCATGTACGCACCGAATCACGTCGGCGCGATGAGTTTCCTTTTTCGGCGAGGATCGATTCCGGCCGGTGGATCGAATCGGGTGCCGATTCTTGGGACGGATTTCCTTGGCGGTCCGCTGCTCGATTTGGACGGCAATGCGACGGGACCGCGGAGTCTGGTGCCGGTCGCCAGCCAGGTACCGGTGGAGATCCCCGGCTCGGCGAGCCACGTGGATCTGTCGTTTAATCTTTCCAATCTCACGGTAAGCCTGACGAATTTCGATGCGACCGGCACAAATGAAGGCGGGCCGAACATTCAACCCGAGATTGCGACGGTGGTTGTTACGCTGGCCGGCACATCGCCCACCGGCACCTTCGGTGGCGCGATCAATCCCGGCATGGACACGCGAACGGGAACACTAACAGCACATACAGGCCCGAGCGGGGCGCTTAAGGGTGTTTACCGAATCAGCAATCTCGGATTCGAACTTTGGTACGACGCGATTGACCCGGCCAGTGCGTCGGCCGATCAACTCGGCACGCTGCAGCACCTCGGGAAGTTTCGGGGTTGGCTCGTCGTGCGTGATTGCGCGACGGGGCAGTTCCCGACTTTGACCGGGCAAAACCTCGGCGGGACGTTGTGGCCAACGGTGAACAGTGCGAATGTGGGGCAGGTCTTCAACACTGCGGTGACACTGTTTGGCCCGACGGCAACGATTACGAACGGCCCGGCGAGCGACCAATATTCCGCGGCGGGCAATGGAGGCCTGACGCTGACCGACGGTGCGGGCGACATTGGGGCGTATTTCGACACGGTCGCGGTGCCGATGCTTTCGGCGACGGCGCAAGCGTTTGTCTATCTGGAGGCGGCCGGCGTCGGCATCAACAACAGCGGCGATCCGGTGTTTAGTGACACGACCGGTTACGACGTGGTCGTGGTGGCGTCGTCAACTGAGGCGATCCCGGGGATTGCCGGCGACGTGAATGGTGATGGGTCGGTCACCCCACAGGACGCGACAGACCTTGCAACCATGCTGCTCGCTCCTGACGCATCTTCGGCGTGCGAGCTGGCCCGTGGCGATGTGAATCAGGACGGCAACACGGACGGCCGTGACATTGCCGCACTGGTGGACAAACTCATCTAGGTGTGATGAAGGGAGACCGCGATGAAACAAAAACATGGATTCACGCTGATCGAACTTCTCGTCAGTGTGTCAATTATCTCGGTTCTGATTTCGCTCACGATGCCGGCTATGTCGTCGGCGCGACGATTGTCCCAGCGAACGAACTGTCAGACGCGGCTGCGCTCTGTTGCGCAGGCGTTGTGGGCCTACTCGGTGGCGAATGACTCGTGTGTGCCTTATGTCATTTCACCCATGACCAACGGCAGCACCGGCAACCCCGGATACGGCCGAGCGAATGTGCCGGATGCGGACATCAACCCATTCGATGCGAAGCGTTGGCCGAATTCGCTGCAGAACCTGCTCCTTCCCTTGTATCTGCAAAACGCGAAGGAGCTGTTTGTCTGTCCGTCGGCGCGACAAGGTTGGCCGCGGAAGGGCGGGTCGTGGCAAATGACCTATCGTGATGCAGCAGTGAATCAGCCGAGCGGGAGAATCTCACTGGAGAACTCATACGATCGCGAGACATTCGGCTTTCTCGACGGCCGGCCGATGCGGGAATTGCGTTACAAGTCGACAGGCGATCCGATCCGGGATGCACAGGGCCTCAGCGCACTGCGCGGCGCCTACTTGCGAGACATGGTGTATCGCGAGGGCGAGCAGGTCATCGGCCCGCATGACGGCGGCGTGAACCTGATCAACCGGGAATTCGGCGTGGAGTTTCGCGATCGGGAGACGACTCAGCAGGATCTGGCGTTGGTAGGAGGGGGCGTGCTCTTTTGAGTTGATATAAGTCCTTGTCACGAAGGGATTAATAGCGGCCGCGGGACATGACTCCCCCGCGGCCGTTGTTGTTCTGGATTTTTTCCGCGCGGCGCGTGGAATCTTGCGAGGTCCATCGTTGTTAGTGATATGAGTCAGCGGCGCGATTCCCCTTGCGGGGCTTTCGACCATGGCTCGTCGTTTGGCCGAGCGCACTCCGGCGGCCTGGCGTATTACCCAGCGTGTTTGGCCAGTGGGTGATTGTCGGCTCGCCCACCTGCTGGTCATCAGCCCACTCGGTGGTCGGACCGGGTGGGCATTTTTATTCCGGGACCGAATCCGGTCTGATTTGCGAAAACCGGATAGAGTGCTTACGTTTTGAAGGTTGGCGGAGGTCCCCTTCGCCGGTTCGGGAGTATTCGAGTCTTTCCTGCCCACTTTGTAGCCCCCTTTTCGGAGGAGCATGCGCATGTCATCCATCGATTTTTCGCTTCGTGTTCGACTGAGCCGATTCGGCCTTTCCGTGTTTTGTGCCGCGGTGATCGGCGCATCCGTGTCGTCGGCCTCGGCGCAGTGGACTCAATGGGGCGGGCCGCATCAGGACTTCAAGGTCGATGGCGCGACGCTGGCCAAGGAGTGGCCGGACGAGGGGCCGAAGACGCTGTGGAAGCATGAGATTGGTGACGGCTATTCTGCGATTTCCGTAGATGGCGGAACGCTGTACACGATGTGCCGCACGAAGGAGAAGAATAAGAAGGAACGCCGTGAAGTTGTTATGGCGATTAACGCCAAGGATGGCGAGGTGCTTTGGGAGCACAAGTATGAGGCGCCGGTCGCGCCGGGGCACGTCGCGGAGTTCGGCCTTGGCCCCCGGGGGACGCCGCTGGTGGAGGGCGACAAGGTCTATACGGTCGGCGTATCGGGGCATATGAATTGCGTTGACAAGAAGTCAGGCAAGATGGTTTGGGCGCACAATCTGTGGGAAGAATACAAGGGCACATTCCTCAATCACGGTTATTCCAGCAGCCCGGTCGCCTATGGCGAGACGGTGATCGTTCCGGTCGGCGGCAAGGGGCATGCGCTGATGGCGTTCGACCAGAAGACGGGCGACGTGGTCTGGGCCAAGCACGACTTCGACAACAGCTACTCGACGCCGAAGATTATTAAGGTCGACGACAAGGACATGATGATCTGCTTCATGGCGAGGGAGATCATCGGTGTCGATCCGTCCAACGGCGATTTGCTCTGGAGCCATGGGCATAAGAACGAGTGGCGACAGAATATCACGCTGCCGATCTGGACGGCGGAGGAGCGGTCGCTCTTTATCACATCGCCGGGCGATGGCAGCGAGAATCTCAAGCTCGTGAAAGATGGCGACGGCTACAAGGTTGAAAAACTCTGGGAGAATAAGAAAGTCGGCGTCCATCACACGACGGCGATTCGCGTCGGCGACTGCATTTATGTCTCTGCCGGCGGTTCCGGCGGCGGGCCAAGCTTCATTCAAGCGCTGGATGCGAAGACGGGCGAAGTGAAGTGGAAGGAGCGCGGTTTCGCCAAGGCGAATTTCCTGTATGCCGACGGGCGATTCATCGTGCTCGATGAGGATGGCAACCTCGGCCTCGCGGAATGCACGCCGGAGAAGTTCAACATCGTGACGCAGTATCCGATTCTGAAGAAGGTGTCGTGGACCGTGCCGACGCTGGTCGGGAAGACGCTTTATATTCGGGATCAGAAGCAGATCATGGCGCTGAATATGGGGTGAGGGAAGGGTTGAGGGTTGAGGGTTGAGTCTTGAGTCTTGAGACTTGAGTCTTGAGTCTTGAGTCCTGAGGCTTGAGGCCACAGTGAGATGGTCCGCACAGCGGACCCTACGAGCTGAGTCCTGAGGCTTGAGGCCACAGTGAGATGGTCCGCACAGCGGACCCTACGAGCGCAGGTCGGCGACTCGCTGAGCGAGGGCGTTGGCGGTGGGTGCGTCCTTTGCTTCTGAGATGACTCGGGCGATCGGCTCGGTGTTGGATGGGCGGACGTGGACCCAGCCTTCGGGCCAGTCGAGGCGGATGCCGTCGGCGTCGTTGAGTTTCGCGCCAATGTTTGCGGCCATTTTTCGAGTCGCGACGAGCCAGGCGTCCACCTTCGGGCGTTCCATTTCGTATTTCAACTTTACCATCGTGTAACGCGGAAGCTCGTCCACGATCGTGTTGAGCGGGCGCGGGTCGTCGGCGAGAAGATTGAGTGTCAGCGCCATGCCGACGAGGCTGTCGCGGACGAGGCCGACGCGCGGGTCGATGATGCCGCCGTTGCCTTCGCCGCCGATGACACATTTCTTGTCGCGAATGGTGCGGGCCACGTGGGCTTCACCGACGGCGGTTCGATGGACGATGGTTCCCGACTTTGCGGCGAGGTCGTCGATCATGCGCGAAGTGGAGAGGTTCACGGCGGCGGGACCGGGTGTCTTCGATAGAACCTGCTTGGCGGCGAGGACGATGGTGTATTCCTCGCCGATGTAGCGGCCGGTGTTGTCGACGATGGCGAGGCGGTCGGCGTCGGGGTCCTGGGCGAAGCCGATGTCGGCGGCATGTTTACGAACATCGTCGCAGAGGCCGGTGAGATTTTCGGCGGTGGGTTCGGGGGTGTGGGCGAAGCGGCCGGTGGGTTCGCCGTTGACGTGAACGACGGTGCAGCCGAGGTCTTCGAGGAGCTTGCGGCCTTCGGCTCCGCCGGCACCGTTGACGCTGTCGAGCACGACTTTGATCTTGCGACGGCGGATGGCTTCCACGTCAACCGTTTTTAACACGCGGGCGACATGACGCTGCACCGTGGAGTCGTCGCGGGTGAGGCGGCCGATGCGGTCGACATCGACGAGGCGCACGTCTTTGTTGCGATGGCGGGCGAAGATTTGTTCGGCGACGTCGGGCGGTGGGGCGTAGCCTTCGCGGGTGAGGAATTTGATGCCGTTCCACTGGATCGGGTTGTGGCTGGCGGTGATGACGATGCCGCCGACTCCGCCGAGTTCGGCGATCATCATGGCAGTGCCGGGCGTGGTGACGACGCCGAGGTCGACGACGGAGCAGCCGGTCGACAGCAGTCCGCCGATGAGCGAGGAAAGGACCATGTCGCCGCTGGGGCGCGAGTCGCGGCCGATGATGACGCGGCCGCCTCCGAGGTGGGAGCCGAAGGCGGCGCCGAGGTCGGCGGCGAGGGCGGGGGTCATGGATTCGCCGATGATTCCGCGAACACCGGAGACGCTCATCATGAGGGGCATGGGGGAGTCCTATTGGTCATGCGATTTGGTGATCGCGCGGCCACCGGGCTAGCGCCCGGTGCTCGGATTGCACAGGGTATGAATTGTACGTCAGGGCATCGCGGCGATGTAGGCGATCCAGCCGGGTTCGTTTTCGGCTTCCTTTGTTTTGCGAAATTGGCCGTCGCCCTCGCCTTTTTTCGTGGTGCCTTCCCAGTAGACATCGGTCTTGCTGAAGCCGGCGTCGAAGAGGCAGTCACGGATGCCGCCGAGGGTCCAGAGCCGCCAGTCGTAGGTGAAGGCCTTTTTCATTTTCGTGCCATCGGGGAACTTGAAGTGGATGTGGCAGAGGGTGTGGTCGTTGATGGGGTCGTAGGCGGCCTGGTCCCAGATGTAGGTGAAGCCGTCGTGCTTGGTTTTTTCCTGCATGACCTGTTGCGATTCCCAACCGCCGTAGCAGTCGAGGACAAAGAGGCCCTCGGAAGCGAGCGACTTTCTGACGGCTTTGAAGTACGTCACCAGGGTGCGGCGCTCTTTGAAGATGAAGTAACTGAAGTTGAACGCGCCGATGATTTCGACCTTGGGCTTGATGACGTGGAAGACGTTTTGGTGAAGCTGGTGGACGCGAGCGGCGACGTCGGGCTTGAGTTTCGAGATGTTATGGTCGCGGCCCCAGTCGAGGGTGGGCTGATCGAGGTCGACGCCCCAGGCTTCATTCTCTTTCCGCAGTTTGGCCCACTCGCAGGAGATAAGCTGGGTGCCGCAGAAATCTTCGCGAAAGTGAAGGGCGGGGCGGCCGTAGGCTTTTTTGTAGAGGCGATCGATGAAATCGACCTCGGCATCAGCGGATTGGACGGCGTTCTGGTAGAGGACGAATTTGTCGGCGGTTTTGGCGGTGTATTTCATAAAAGTCGGAACGCCTTTGCTTTGCAAAAGTCGAAACGTCGAAAAATCGAAAAGTCGAAACTTCCCGTGGTGAGTGGCTATTGTGGTTTTACGAACACCTGGGCGGCGTGGCCTTCGATGTCAGCCTCCGTTGGCTGAGTATCGCGTAAGGGAGCAGTAAGCAGGCTTGTAGCCAGCGTCTCGCCCATGATGTATTCGCCGAAGCTGGACACGATGCGCTGGATGTCGGCGTCGCCGGTGATGGCGAGGTCGATGCGTTGCTCGTATTTGAGGTTCAGATTTTTACGCACCTGCTGAACTTGATTCACCAGATCACGGGCCATGCCTTCATCGATGAGGGCGGGGGTGAGGCTGGTGTTGAGGACGAGGATGCCCTGGCCGGGGATTCGCTCGGCGGAGTAGCCTTCCTTGGCGTGGAGTTCGACGAGGACTTCGTCGGTGGTGAGTTGAACTTCTTTGCCATCGACGGTGATGGTGCATGTCGCCGACTGTTCCAGCGACTTCACCAACGGGCCGACGTCCTTCATTGCGCCGAGGGCGGCCTTGATCTTCGGTGCGAGAGCGCCGTGCTTGGGGCCGATCTTTTTGAAATCGGGCTTGAGGTCGTAGGTGACGTACTCGGCGATTGCGGCGGAGTCTTTGAACTCGATTCGTTTGATATTCAGCTCGTCCTTGATGACGGCCTCATGGCGCTTCACGACGTCGGCGGCCCGGTGGAAGAGTTCCACGGCGGCCAGGGGTTGGCGGACGCGGAGCTTCGCGGCGCTTCGGGCCGCGCGGCCGCAGGAGACGAGTTGGCGAACGAGGTCGATCTCTTCGTTGAGCTTGGCATCGACGCGCGACAGTGCAGCGGTGCGGGTCGTGGCGGTCACGGGGTAGTCGCAAAGATGGATGCTCTCGGGGGCGGCGGCATCGTGCGTGCGGACGAGATTCTGATACATCGACTCGGCGATGAAGGGTGTGAAGGGGGCGATGAGTTTGGCGACGGTGACGAGGCACTCGTGGAGCGTGGCGTAGGCGCCGGACTTGTCGTCGTCCATGCCGCTTTTCCAGAAGCGATCGCGGCTGCGGCGGACGTACCAATTGGAGAGGGCGTCCACGAAGGCGATGAGGGACTTGGCGGCGTTGTAGTTGTCGTACTCGTCCATGCGATCGTGGACGGTGAGGCTGCATTGGGCGAGTTCGCTGAGGATCCAGCGGTCGAGTTCGGAAACCGAGCCGCGCGCGTCAGCAAGCGGGTTGTTTTCGTCGCCAGAAGAACCCGCTCCCTGACGGTCGCGGCTCTGAGTGTGGTCGCGGCTCTGAGTGTGGTCGCGGCTCTGAGTGTGGTCGCGGCTCGGATTGGGTGTCCACTTGTCGATGTTCGCGTAGATGACGAAGAAGCTGTAGCAGTTGTAGAGGCGGATGAGGAACTCGCGCTGGGCCTCGGCGATGGCGGATTCCTGGAAGCGGATGCTGGTCCACGGGGTCTGGCCGGAGAAGAAGAGCCAGCGCATGGCGTCGGCGCCTTCGTGATCGAAGATGTAGGTCGGGTCTTTGTAGTTCTTCTTGCTCTTGGACATCTTCAGGCCGTCCTCACCCATGAGGAGGCCGAGGACGATGCAGTTTTTAAACGGGTGGGGATAGTCCTGGGGTGGCATGGGCAAACTCTGTTTGCCCGTGGGTTCTTCGCGCGTCGCCACGGGTAAGCTGCGCTTACCCATGCCACCCGCGACGCCGTTCTTTCCGAATAGCAGCGTGCTGATGGCGGTGAGCGAGTAGAACCAGCCGCGTGTCTGGTCGAGGGCTTCGCTGATGAAGTCGGCGGGGAATTGCGAGGCGAACATCTCGGCGTTCTTGTGTGGGTAGCCCCATTGAGCGAAGGGCATGGCGCCGGAGTCATACCAACAGTCGATGACTTCGGGGACGCGGTGCATGCGCGCATCAGAGCCGCGCGCGTTAGCAAGCGGGTTCGTCGTGGCGGAATTTGAACCCGCTCCCTTACGGTCGCGGCTCGGTACTGCGCACTTGGGGCAGGCGTAGGTGATCGCGTCGATGTAGGGCTTGTGGACCTTTAGGTGGTCGCTGAGGGTCGGCTCTTTCTTCTTGGCGTTTTCCCAGACTTCCAGTCCCTTCACGCCGGGCTTGGCGACGAGGGAGTCGTAGGAGTCGATCGCTTCCATGTGGCTGCAGGCGTCGCAGACCCAGATCGGCAGCGGCGTTCCCCAGTAGCGCTCGCGGGAGAGGGACCAGTCAACGTTGTCGCGGAGGAAATTGCCGAAGCGGCCTTCCTTGATGTGGTCGGGCAGCCAATTGATGCGGCTGTTGTTCTCCAGCATGGCGTCCTTGAACTGCGTCGTGCGGATGAACCAGCTTCGTCGCGGATATTGGATGAGCGGGTCTTCCTCGGCGCGCCAGCAGAAGGGGTAGTCGTGGCGGTATTGTTCTTGATGCAGGAGCAGGCCGCGCTCTTTGAGGTCGCGGCTGATGTCTTTGTCGCATTCTTTGACAAAGCGGCCTTTGTAGGCGGGGGCGTCGTCGGTGAATTTGCCGTTGGGGGCGACGGCGCAAAGCAGCGGGACGGAGTCGGGGTTTTTGAATCGTTTGCGCTCTTCTTGCAGAAGGTTGTAGTCCACTTCACCGAACGCGGGGGCTTCGTGGACGAGCCCGGTGCCGGAGTCGAGCGTGACGAAGTCGGCATGGAGGACTCGCCAGCAGGCGTAGTCGGTGCCGCCGGTGGTGAGGGCGGGTTTGTAATCACCGAGCGGAATGCCCGGCTCGGCGTGGGGGACGATTTCTTTTGCAGGGCGTTTTCGGTAGTAGTCGAACGGCGGTCGATAGCTGAGGCCGACGAGTGCGCTGCCTTTTACCGTCTGCTCGACTTTCCATTTCTCCGTCTTCTTTACTTTCTTTGCGATCGACTCAACGAGAGATGCGGCGAAGATCAATCGTTCGCCGGTTTCTTCGTCGTGGACGATGGCGTAATCGAAATCCTTGCGAACGGCGGCGAATGTGTTGCTGGGGAGCGTCCACGGGGTGGTGGTCCAGACGAGGAGCGAAACGCGCAACGCTCTTTCCGAGCCGCGCGCGTCAGCAAGCGGGTTCTTTTCTCCATCAGCAGAACCCGCTTCCTTACGGTCGCGGCTCAGATCGTGCCCGGCAAATAACGCGTTGAAGCGGTCATCCTCGACGAGCGGAAATCGCACATAGACCGATGGGTCGTCGACTTCGCGATAGCCTTGGCCGACTTCGCCGCTGGAGAGCGCCGTGCCGCCCTGCGCCCACCACCAGACGATCTTGTGGCCTTGATAAAGGAGGCCGGCGTCGAAGAGTTGTTTGAGACTCCACCAGACGCTCTCTATGTATCTTTGGTGATACGTGACATACGCCTCTTCGAGATTCACCCAGAAGCCGAGGCGCTTGGTGAGTTCTTCCCATTCCTTCGTGTAGCGAAACACGCTTTCGAGGCATTTGCGGTTGAAGGCCTCGACGCCGTAGGCCTCGATTTCTTCCTTGGTGTGGATGCCGAGTTCCTTGCAGACTTCGACTTCGACAGGAAGGCCGTGGGTGTCCCAGCCGCCTTTGCGGAGGACGTAGTGGCCGGTCATGGTTTTGAAGCGCGGGAACAAATCCTTGATGGCGCGGGTGAGGCAGTGGCCGGGGTGTGGCAGGCCGTTGGCGGTGGGGGGGCCTTCATAGAAGACGAAGGGTTTTCCGCCCTTGCGATTGGCGAGGGATTTTTCGTAGATATTGCTTGCCTCCCAGAAGGCGCGGATTTCCTGCTCCATCCTGGGAAAGTCGAATTGATTGGGGACTTCTTTGAACATGGTCGATTCGATCGTTACTCCGCATCCGCGGAGAGTAGAGGTACGCCGGGCGCATGATCCATGCCGGCCATTTCATCGTTCTTCTTGAACAGGTCGATCCGCTGCCATTCGCCGCGTCGCCAGCGAACCCACAGCGTCAGGCCGAGCAAGATAATGTAGAGCGTACAGATCATCCAGGGTCCGTGGTAGCCGAGGCCCGGGGCGAAGCGAACCATGAGCAGGCCACCGCCGATGAAGATGATCCAACAGTGAAAAATGACGTATAGCATGGGCCATTTGGTGTCGCCCGCGCCGCGCAGGGCGGAGATGTAATTGATGCCCATGGCGTCAAAGACCTGAAAGACGGCGGCCCAAAGCAGGATGCCTGCGCCGATCTCGATAACGACCGGGTCGGTTGAGAGCCAAGCCATCAGGCGATACCGGCCGAGCCAATAGATCAGACCGATCGCGCCCATGTAGATCATGGTGACCACCATGCCGTCGCGCCCATGGCGCTGTGCAAGGGCGAGCTTCTTCGCGCCAATGGCGTGGCCCACCAGCGAAGCAACGGCAGTGCCGATCCCGATGGCCGGCATGAATGACATGTGCATGAGCTGAGTGGCGATGTTAGAGGCCGCGAGCGTTTCGGTGCCGAATTTGGCCATGATGAGGCCGATGAAGACAAACCACGAGGTGACATCGAGAAACCACTGTACGCCGATAGGGCCGCCCATTCGCAGAATTTCCCATAGCCTGCCGAAGTTAAGTCGCCAATTTCGGCGCGTGTGAAAGGCAGCCTCATATTTCAGCGAAAGGAACGCGGTCAGCATGATGCCGATGCGGACACCCCAGGCGAGGACCGTGGCCAATGCCGAGCCTCTGATTCCCATCGCTGGGAACCCCCACTTGCCGAAGATCAGGGCGTAGTCGCCCAGTGCGTTGAAGAGGATCGCCGCGGCGACGGACCAAAGGGCGACGGCCGGTCGTTGGATGCCGTTGAAGAAGCTCTCCAGCCCGACGCAGATGATGGCCAGGCCCATGGACCAGAGGTCGATTTCGCAAAAGGCGATCTCCATTTCGCGGACGTTTTCCGGGTGGCCGACCAAGGTCCAGAAGGGGCGCATTAGTTGGATCGCGGGCCAGGTCAGTAAGAGGAAGAAGAATCCGACGTAGAACGATTGCCAGACGTAGGCGGCGGCGCGATGCGGCTCGCCGCGGCCGAGCGACTGGGCGGCGAAGGTCTGGATGCTGGTCACGCAGCCCATGCCCATGCAGAGGACGATGAAACAGAAGATGGTGGCGGGGCTGATGGCGGCGGTTGCTTCGGTTCCCATTTTGGATACGAAGACAAAGTCCGTGAAGCCGAGCGCCATGTGCGAAAGCTTCGCGCCGACGGTGGGGATGGCGAGGGTGAGAAGCAGGCGCAGCTCCTGTTTGAAGGAGGGCGCGTCGCTCAGTTCAATTTTGTGCGTCGAGTCGTGCATGGCCTATCAACAAAAAAGCCCCGGAAGTGTCGACTTCCGAGGCTGACGGTTGTTCAATCGTGAACGGGACGGTCAGCCGGGGAACCCTGCAATATCAATGGCGATGATCCGATCAATGACCGGTGTCATGGTCGGCAGGAGTTGCTTGATGGGGGCTGAATACATGATTCCGTTCCGTTGGGTTGGGATTAGAAGCGAGTGGCGTGCGGATGTCAACGGCGTGGACAAGCCGAACTAGTTTACGCAGATGACTTCGCGAACGCGGGGGATGCGGCTCTTGAGCGTTTGCTCGACGCCGAGCTTGAGCGTCATGGAACTGCTGGGACAGCCGATGCAGGCGCCAAGCAGACGAACGCGGACGAGTCCGTCGTCGGAGACGTCGACGAGTTCGATGTCACCGCCATCGCTTTGGACCGCGGGGCGGAGTTGCTTCAGCACGTCGGCGACTTCGCGTCGGAGCGGATCGTCGAGTTTCTCGGTGGTCGTGGACATTGTTGGTGTCAAACAGGGCCTTGTGCGTCCGGTTCATTATAACGGAAAGCGGGCACGCGACACGGCGGGTAACCTGCGGCCCGCCCCACTCGATGTCTTGGCCCGCTCCATTTGAGCAGGCACAAAGGCTCCCAACTCTGCACCCCTGCGTCAGGGAGCCGCTGGAAAGACTTGAGCAAGGAATTGCGTGATGGCCGGCAGTGTGCGCATGTTGTCGTTTTCGCAGAAGAGCAGGCCCCAACCGTGACCGGCGCCGGAAACGCGGACAAGCTTTGAGCGACCGCCGACCGCCTCGATGGCCTTTTGAAGGATTTCCGCCTGGGAGTAGGGGACCACGTTGTCTTTGTCTCCCTGAATGGTGAGCACGGGCGGAGCATCCTTGTGAACGTAGGTCAGGGGCGAGGCGGCCTTCCATTTTTCAGGGTGTTGGCCCGGCGGGCATCCAATGTAGGCGAGTCCGAGCCGACGGATCAGCACGCCGGAACCATTGAAGAGCGTCGATAAATCGGTGGGGCCGTAGATGTTAATAACGGCAGACACCTCAGGCGAAACGCCGGGGTAGGAGTCGTCGCCGAAGATGGAGGGGTCTTTCACGAATCCGAGCATGAGGGCGAGTTGTCCGCCGGCCGATTCACCGCCGACGGCGATACGATTCGGGTCGGCGCCGAAGTCAGCGGCGTGTGATCGCATGAACTTCACCGCGGCGAGCGCGTCCTGGAGAGGGATGGGGTGATGGGGCCCTTGCTCCGTGCAAAGTCGGTAGGTGACGGTTGCGGTGGTGTAGCCCATGGAGGCAAGAAACTTGGCGAGGTTGTGTTCGTCTTTGCGATCACCGAAGACCCATCCGCCCCCGTGAAAGAGGACGACGGCGGGACGGGGCGTGATTGCATTGAGGGGAGTGAAGACATCCATGTGCAGCGGGCGGTCGCCGCGGCGAACGTATTCGACGTTCATGGAAGATTGGACTTCGTAGAGGCCTGCCGGCGGGCGGTTGCAGGCCATCGGAAGCAGGAAAAGCGCGAACGAGATTGCGTTACTCTTTTTCATCGTCATATTAGTTGATGCTACTCCATTACTACCTTTTGCTCAACAATCGAAATATGATCGGCCCATTGGTGTGCGAATAAGCCCGGGGTTGCCCGTGATTCTGATACACTCGTGATTTTTTTATGGAAGTCACTCTCGTACTACTGGCGTGGTTTTTCATCCTTCTTGGCGCACTGGAGACGGCGTGTTATCGATTATTTATTGCAGGCTACTACCGGCTTGGGTGGGTAGCGCAGCGCGAGGAGTGGCAAAGCGCAGTGCCGGTTGAGGTGGCACACTCGGCCATGGGGCGGCTTCTGGATACGGGCGAAGTGGCTGGATGTCGGCGCGGGGATGTCTATTGCTTTCGGAATGATGCGTGGGAATGGACGCCGACGCCGCGGTCGGTGGTGATGATCATGGAGAGTGCGAAGGGTGCGGCATTCATCCATGAGGTGCGGCAGTTTTTCGGCGTGCTTTGGTTTGCGTTGGGATTTTCCGGCTGGATAGCAGCGACGGGGCACGAGGTGTTTGGAGCGGCGATCGCAGCGCTCGCGCCGATTTATCAGATGACCGCGTGGCGGCTCAATCTGAAGGCCTGGGGGCGATTGCGTTCGATTCGTCGGGCGCTGCGGCTGGTTGGGGTGCAGGTTTGCGAGCATTGCGGTTACGACTTATTCGGCCTGCCGACGAATCACGAGTGCCCGGAGTGCGGGCAATTCTCGGATGGCAAACAAGGGCGGCCGAATGTCGAGCGGATTGGGCGGTGCATCGACCGGCGGACTGACATGAGGCGGGGGCAGGCGGCACTGTATTTTTTTGTCGGCGCGGTGATCTTGTTGGTGACCGCGGCGATGTGGACTTTTGTCGTACTTCTGGCAATGGGGCGACGCGGGCCGGCCCTTCAGAATCTCGGCACCCTTTTCTGGGTGGTCTTCGCCATCATTCTGGTCGGGGGCACGATTGTGAGCTTTCTGCGACATCGTGGGTTGGTGAATGAATACGACCCCGAGCTACCCGACCCGACCGGCGGGTATTACTTCCAACGGTGGGCCGGCATGAGGTTTTCGCTGCAGGTGCTGACCAAACTTGTTCTCGTTGGGCCGGATTTGTTTGTTGAGGCAATCACGAATCTTCGATCGAATCGACTCACGGATGCCGAGCGCGATCGGGCGGTGCGCATGCTGATGGAGTTGATGGGGAGAACAAGCGGGATGCCCTGGGAAGACTTGCGCGGCCTGGAAGACACAATGGAAGAGACGCACCGAACGGCGCGATGGTTGCATGTGCAGGGGTGGATCGGATTCACGGATCGCGGACGACGCGTGTTCTTGTATTCGCAATCTCGGGAGGAGTTTCATGCGGGGGAATGAGGCTCCCGTCACGAATGGCGAGATCGCAGAGAATCAAGCAGTGCGGCGTGAATCGTTGGTGCGCCGGCAAGGACCGGCACGTCTTGGCCGGAATAGTTCGCCACGTCGAATGGCCAGAGCGGTTTGCCATCGTGGCCGGTGATCGTGCCGCCGGCGGTTTGAATCAAGAGTGCCCCGGCGGCGGCGTCCCAGAGTTTGCATTCGAGCGTGTAAGCAGCATCGAGCAGGCCTGCGGCGACCCATGCGAGATGCAGTGCAACCGAACCGTGATTGCGGAAGAGATAGCGATCCATCCAACCGCGAACGGCGAGTGGAATTTCACGCCGTCGAAAAGACGAGATCGCCACCGTGGAGTCGTGATCGATGGGGCGGTCCGTGAGGTGCATGGGTTCCTCCCCGCGAAACGCCCCTTCGTCGAGCGAGGCGGAGAAGAGCAGGTCGGTCGTTGCATCGAAGACAGCGGCTGCAATCGGGCGCCCTGCGTGTAGCACGGCAATACTGACGGCGTAGAGCCGGACTCCCCGGGCAAAATTGCGAGTGCCGTCAATCGGATCGACGAGCCAGCAATACTCGGTCTGCTCAATGGTCTCGTGGCGATGGGGTTTTGCGACGTCTTCCTCTGTCAGAATGGCGTGATCGGGAAAGCGGTGGGCGAGGTGGTAGAGAATCGCCTCCTGCGCGGCATGGTCGGCGTCGGTGACGGGGGTGTTGTCTGCCTTGCGCGACGCGGTGACTCGTCCAAGCCAGCGTCGGGCTTCGTTTGCGCCCAAACAGGCAAGATCACATGCCGTCTTGCGAAGTTCTGCGTTGGTGGGAGGGCGCGACATCGGTTGGATCATCGCGTCGCGCGCGGGGGCGTGCAATGGTGACGCTTGAGCACACGCTCAGGTGGCCAATGCGCCGGCCGGGCGGGCGACGGTGATTCGGTTCTTTCCCCCGGCTTTGGCGAGGTACAGCGCTTCGTCGGCGAGATTCACAAGTTCGGCGGCGGTGGTGGGGAGATTTCGTTCGCGGCTGACGAGTCCGATTGAAAGCGTTGCGATGTTTGCCTCGGGAAGGTCGCGCGCCAGCGTGGCGCGGAAATTCACAATGATTCGTTCCGCGGAGTGCCGGGCGTCGGTCGGCGACGTTTGCGGCAGGAGAATGGCGAATTCGTCGCCGCCGTATCGAACCGCCACGTCGGCCTCGCGAATCGAAGAACGAATGACATCGGCGGCCAGTTGCAGGAGCTTGTCGCCGGCCTGGTGCCCCAGGGAATCATTGACCCGCTTGAAGTTGTCGAGATCCATCATCATGCAGGTCAGATCGGTGCCGTATCGCGACGATTCGGCAAAAAGCTGGGCGAGCAAGTCATTGAAGTGGCGGCGATTGTAGAGGCCGGTGAGTGAATCGCGGGCCGCCATTTCGCGAAGCTGGCGATTGGCGTTTTCGAGTTCGGTGGTTCGGAGAAGGACGCGGTCCTCGAGTTCTGCGTTCAGTTTGACAAGCTGATTGTGAGAGCTTGCCAATTCGTCAGCCATCAGATTAAAAGAGCGGGAAAGTTCGCCGATTTCATCGCGCCGCATGACTTCCACGCGGGCGTCGAGTCGCCCGGCCGCGAAGGCCCGCGCCGCAGTAGAAAGGTGCTCAATTGGTCCGATGACATATCGCACGACCTGGTAACCGATGGGCACCATCAGCAACGTGATGCCGATGGAAAGGCCGAAGACATTTCGAACGAGCGCATTGAGGCTCGCTTCCGACGACTTGAGGCTTACTCCGATGCGCACGAATCCGACCGTAGGGCGAATCGCGGATCCCACGGCGTTCGGCATCAGGGCCTGCACGGGATAGACCACATCAATGCGCGAACCGCCGTGTTGCGACGCCACGAGGTCCGGCCGGTCGATCGGTTCGACGGATACTCGGTCGGTGTCATTGTGCAAAAATTCGCGGATGCTGCCGGGTTCGCGTTGGAAGCTGGCGAGCATCTGGCCGGTGGTTGTGGCGAAAATGACGTACGCGAGCCGGCCCTTAATCACGGATTCTTCGGCGACCCGCATAAGCGAGTCGCGATCTTCGGATTCAACGGCGGCGGACGAGGAGAGCGCCATGGCCCGCGCAAGGTCGCGTGCATTGGCCTCGGCATCGGCGACGATTAATTGCGTTGAAAGGCGCAGAAATGTCGCACCGATCAGGCCGGTTGCGGCGAGAACGATACCGGCGAGCAGCACAGTCGTTCGGAATTGTAGTCCGAACAAACCGCGATATACGACGTCACGAACAGCCGACACGCGGAGTTACCCCCTGAACACGATTACGGCGCATGGCCGCAACCGGGTCGTTGCAATGTCTCGAAGCGAATACGACCGGCGGTTTCCGCCCGAAGCATCGAGGATTCGAAACCGAATCTCCTGGAATTATCGAGTAGGTGGGCGGGGTACTTGATGAACGGTATGGTCGAAGAATTGGCAGAGGTCCGGGATTAGTCCGCTGCACGGGCATCCACGTATGAGCTTGAAAGTCTGCCCCCGTCCGAATAAAGTTTAGTGTTCCACCGGGCCAGGTCTTGCAGCGGTGAACGCCGCACGTTGCGTGCGGCCACGATGGTGAGTGTAGCTCAATTGGTTAGAGCACCAGGTTGTGGTCCTGGGGGTTGCGGGTTCGATCCCCGTCATTCACCCGTTCAAGAAAACAGCCGGCGCACCGTAAGGGGCACCGGCTGTTTTTGTTTCTCGGCAATGGGTCCGGTATTCAACCGGCGACTTTTTGAGCCGCCGCAATCACTGCGTCATAGTTCGGGTGGCTGGCGATTTCGGGAACGTATTCCACGTATTGAAGCGTGTCATTCCGATCCACCACGAACACGGCGCGGCAGAGCACCCGCAGACCGGGAATCAGCGTTCCATAGGCCTTGCCAAACGACGTGTCTTTGTGATCGCTGAGCACTTTGAATTTCTCAGTGTTGATCCCTTCGGCGCCGCAGAAGCGGGCCATGGCCACCGGCAAATCGCAGCTGATGGTGTAGAAGTCCACGTTGGAAAGGTTGGCCATTTCTTTGTTGAAGCGGCGCGTCTGCTCGGCGCAGACCGGCGTGTCGACCGAGGGGACCACGCTGAAGACACGCGGACGCCCGGCGGTCTGGCTCACTTTGAATTCCTCAACAAGGTTTTTCTTGAGGGTGGCTTCCGGAGCCTTTTGGCCGACCTTCAGTTCGGGGCCTTCGAGGGCCTGGGGGTTTCCTTTGAGTGTGCACGTACGGTTCATGGTGTAATTCCTTTCTCGCTGGAATGCATGGAATCGCAAGTACATCGCCCGGTCGGCGATGCGATTCGGAATGGTAGTTGGCCTCTCATGCCCGGTCAATTTTGTGGATTCAGATCACGCCAAAGTCAATGAAAATGGCCTGCGCCGGAGCGAAGGCCATTGAATCATGGGATTGAACGATCATCGAATTCCCGGATGCTGATGGGCCGGCGGGAATTCGCGGTCAGCGACTCTCGTCATCATCGTCGTCGTCATCCGAATCGCCATCGTCCGAGTCTCCCTTGGCACCGGTGAATTCGGCAAAGCGTGGATCCTTGCGGATATTGTCGAGGTCGGAGTCGCCCTTCATGTGCTCGACATCCTGATAGCCGGCGGCCCAGGCCTTTCGCAGCCAGTCGAATGCACGGTCCTTGTCGCCTTTAAGCGAGTAGCCACAGGCGATGTTGTAATAGGATTCTGCCATGCGATCGCTCATCTCGGCGGCCTTTTGGAAGCACTCAATCGCCTCGTCGTACTTCTTGGCCATATGAAGCGAATAGCCCTTGCTGTACCAGTCATGCTTGCCGGCAGCCGCGGCATACTCCTTCGCCGCGCGCTCGTGTTTAAGCTGCGCGGCATGTTCGTCATGATCGTCTTCATCATCGGCGTCGTCGTCATCGTCGCCGTGGCCCGCCAATGCGGACAGCTTTTCAAGCTCAGCCAGTTCCTTGGTAAGGGACTGAAGTGAGGGCTGGACGTCACGGGCGTGTTTAGCCAGTTCCTCCGCCTGCTTGATCAGGGCCTGAGCTTCTTCACTCAAGGCCTTCTTGGCATCGCCGGCGAGTTCCGCCGCGCGTTCCCTCAGTTCTTCGGCACGCTCCCGGAGCACGTCCGCCTCTTCCATCATGCGATCACGATGTTCCTGGAGGTTCTCAATCTCACGCTCGTGCATTCGACGCGACTGGCGTTCCTCGATTTCGGCGAGTCGCTTCTTGAGCTTCACATCCGGTTTGGTTTTTCGGAGATTCACGCCTGGCACGACACGGACGGCTTCGGGCGCCCGCGATCGTCTCGGAGCCGGTGTGGCGCTTCTCGACGAGCCGGTGGATGAGACGTTTGGGTCAATCATGCGAACGAAAGCGGCGAAGACCTCGTGCTCGGCCGGCGTTGCGGAAACATGGATTCCGTCGTTTTCCGAGCGGATCATGATGGGAACGTCCTGCCGAGACATAAGTTGCGTCAGCGCCTGGAGCTTGCCTTGTGAAAGTTTGTACACGCGGTCGATTTTCTCGTCACTGGCGGGAGCCGGCGGAGTTGGTGTTCGTGGCAGAGTGGCCGCGAATGGTGAACCGCCGCGCGACATCGGCGGCGGTGCCGGTGTGTTCGGCGAAGGCAAAGGCATCCCTCGAACGGCGATGCGGCGACCTTCGATTCGCGCCATGAGTTCTTCGATTCGGCGTTCAAGACGCTCGATTCGGGCGTCGATGTCGGCGTCTTCATCGTTATCGCGATTGCGGCGGGCGCGCGGGCCCGACTCATCATTGATTCCGATGGCGCCATTGACCAAAGCCGCGCCGGTGCTCCAGATCGTTCCGGGGACGCCGACGTCGGCAACCGGGGCAACGTCCACGACATCGGCAGTGGCAAGTTCGGCCTCAGCAAGGACGGCATCGACGTCTTCTTGTGAAAGCTCGATGGGTTCTGCTGGTTCGGGCGCATCCGGCACAGCGACGTCCTCACAGGTAACGTTGTGTTTTTCATCGTCGGGGCAGTTGTCAGCGAGCGACCAGGCCGGCGTGAAAAGCCAGCCGGCGGCGGCCAGAATCGCGGCCATTGCGATACCGGTCGCCGAGAGTCGTGGACGGGGGTTGTCAGTCATGACCATTGTCAGTCTCCTCGCAAATCGTCTCGCTCGCACAGACGCCATGCCGATTCCCACCATGGGAACCGGGGAGCGTCCTTCGGAAATGAAAGCAGTGGTTTTGAGCAGGGCACGGGCATACGCGGATCGGCCCTCGGGCCAGAGCCACGTGACCCATGCGTCGCAGCAGTTTTCGGCTTCGGTGTGAACGCGATTGCGCACGAACCAAACGAGCGGGTTCCACCAATAGGCCGTGCTGATCAGGGACTCAACCCACCGAACCCAGTGGTCGCGCCGTCGCAGGTGGGCCAATTCATGAAAGAGAACGGCGCGCCGGCCCTGGTCATCCAGCTCGTTCCACAGGGCAGCGGGCAACAGCAATCGACGTTTGCCGATGCATGAGATCATCGGAGAGATGCAGTTGTCGACCAACGTGACGTCGGGCGCGCGGGTAAGTCCGACGACACCCGCGACGTCGGCCACCATCCGTTGGACATGCGCGGGGCAGGCGCTGACCGGTCGCAGGTCGCGAAGGAATCGGCGACATGCGCAGGCGCGGGCGATGATCAAGGCGGCTGCGCCGATGAGCCAAGCCCATGCAGGCCAGATGCGAATGTTGTCAACCAGTGTGGCCCAGGTCGACGTGAGCGTGTCTTCGTCAACGATGGCCATCAGAACAGGAGCATCGGGGCGCGCCTCGAAGGTGGCGAGCGTCGAACGCGATGATGGTCCCTCGTCGACGAACTCGATTGGCACGTCGACGATGGATGACGTGCACGGGTCGCTCGCTGCCGCCGGTCTCGCGCCTTGCGCGGCTACGACCCATGAATCAGGCGCAGGGCTAAGACTGGACCGGCGCTCGTCTGGGCGTGTCGCCTGTGCGAGCGAAGGGGGCGGGCACACCTCGGTGCGAGCGCCGGTCCCGGGTGGAGTGGGTGCCGTGTGGAGATAGTCTGTCAGCGTGGACGCCGCGACATCGTCGTTCTTGGTATCAGGAGTTGAAATCAAAGCGGTCGCGTATGAGGTCGCCGATTTGGACCAATTCCGACTTACGGCCGACCAGTCGAGCGGACCTGCCGGCAGCATGGGAGCGCAGACAAAGAAGGCGAGTGCCACAAGCCAGAGCGTGTGGCGCGTCGCGGGTCGTGCGGGAATGATCCGCACGAGGATCGCGATCAGGATGACGGCCGGCAGCGCCGACAGCGCCCCGCGCCCAATCCACTCTGCTGCGATGGTCATCCACGCCGTCATGGCGCCGCCTCCGTTGCAAGCGTTTTTACGAGTTGTCTTCCAGTTTGTTCAGGAGCGACTGCAATTCGCCGAGTTCTTCGGGGGAGAGTCGCTCGTCCTGCATGAGTTGGAGCACGAGCGCGCCCGCAGCTCCGTCATAGAGTTCGTGAATGAGAGAACGCACACGCGAGCGCGAGACGCGCTCCCGTGAGACTTTGGCTTTGTACACGTAGGCCGTCTCGGATTTGTTGCTGGTGACGTAGCCTTTTTGTTCGAGCCTGCTCAAGAAGGTAAGCACCGTGGTATAGGCGAGACGACGGCCGCGGTCCTGAAGGTGCGCCAACACGTCGCGAACCGTGGAAGGTCCGACGTCCCACAACACCTTCAACACCTCCAACTCGGAAGCAGCCAGTTCGCCCAACTTATCGTTCATGGCAGGGTTCCTCGGACCTCTTGCTACTACAAGCGTCGTAGTCACTCTACTACAAACGTCGTAGGACGTCCAGCTTTTCTCAGGTGGAAAGTTTTTTTCCTCCCTTGCTCAAACGTTCCGAGATCGAGTTCCTCATTCCCGGTTAAGGGATTGGCATTGGTTGCGGTGACCGGGAGCACCCCCGCGATGCCGTTGTGCAGCCCAGCGAAACCAGCCGCAAGCCTCGTTCCCGCCTTGAATTAGGAGACCCAATTCGATTAGACTAATGATTATCGGTGGGTCACGTGGGGTCTTGGGGCAATTCGGGGGGTGTCGTTCGTCGCCTCTGTCACTCGATTGGCTGCCAGACACCTAAGACCGTTCGTTTTTTAGTTAGTAGATCTGTACTTTGGCTGTCGCCATACGTGATCTGCGCCGGGATTTCGGAGCAGTACGCGCGGCTGCCAGAAGTCTGCATCATGCACGAAGGAGCCGGGAAATGAAGCCTTGCACGCGATTGGTCATTGCACTCGTTGCCATGGGATCGATTCAAACCGCCGGGGCGGAGACGCCGACCCCGCGCGTGGTCTCGTATCAGGGGCAGCTCAAGCTCAGCACCGGGCCGGTGAATGAAAGCTGCGACTTTGTGTTTAGCCTGTATGACGCTGCCATGGGCGGCACGATGGTCGGGCAATTTGGGACGACGCTTGCTCCGCGTGTCATTGCCGTGGACAAGGGGCTTTTTACGGTGCCGTTGGAGTTCGGAGCGACGGCGTTCAACGGACATGAGCGCTGGCTGGAGGTTCAGGTTCGCCTGTCGGCCCAAGGTGGAGCGTTCACGACGCTGACACCGCGCCAGTGCATCACCCCGTCGGCGCAGGCGATTCACGCGCTGACCGGCGGCGATTATGTCGGCACGCTTCAGGAGGCGTATAACAAAGGCGGGCCGGGTGCGGGGCGGACAATCAATACGGATTCGGGGCCGCTGAGTCTTACCGGCAGCGGAGGGTTGCAAGTTCAGGGGCCTATTCATTCCGTGGCCGGAGGCATCAAGTTCCCCGACGGGTCCATTCAGATGACCGCGGCGAGCGGCTCCGGCAACCCTGTGCTTGGAATATTCTGGGATACCGATGGCACGAATACCTGGGTCACGGGTGGAAATGTGGGAATCGGAACGACGACGCCGTCATTCGACCTGGATGTCGACGGCGACGCTCGCGTGCTGGGAACGTTAATAGCGGATTTCATCAGCAGTCAAAGCCCGCTGGAATTGCAGACCAGCGGCGTCACGCGTGTGCTCATTGATGATCCATCAGGGTTCGTCGGAATTGGCACGGGGACCGACACGCCGATCAGTTTGTTACATTTAGGAAGTGACGATGATCTGAGCCTGACGCTCGACATGGACCGCGATGGGGCAGGAAATGACGGCGTCGGCCGCATCTTGTTTGGCACGACGGGCGGCGGTGGATTCGGCACTCAATACGGCGAAATTGTCGTGGATTCGGCTACCTTTGGTGCGACCCCACCGATGGAGTTGAACGGCGTTTCCGCGAATGACGTCTTGATTGCAAATGGCGGCGGCAATGTCGGCATCGGTACGATGCTCCCGGCTGAAAAACTGGACGTGACGGGCAACATTCGCACGGATGGCTTCATCATGCCGACTGGCGCCGCGAACGGGCTGGTGCTCACGTCGGATGCCACAGGCGTGGCATCGTGGGGAATGCCGAATGCGAATCCGACGGGGCCTGCGGGAGGCGACCTCGCGGGGACGTATCCAAATCCCGATATCGCACCCAATGCCGTTGGCAGTGCGGAGATCGCGGATGGCTCTGTGATGACGGCGGACATCGCGAATGACGCGGTGACGAGCGGGAAGATTGCTGACGGGGCGATTACGTCGGCGGACATTGCGAATGATTCGATCGATAACACGAAGCTGGCCAGCGACGCGATGTCGCTTAATAAGGTGACGGGGGGTATCGCTCAGGCGGTCGGCGGAAACATCGATATCCCCGCGCCGGGCAAACTGCTGGTGAACTTCATTTCGAGCCACAGTCCGCTGGAGTTACAGACGGGCGGCGTTACCCGAGTGTTTATCGATGATCCGAGCGGCAATGTTGGGATCGGGACGACAACCCCGTTCTTCCGCCTTCATGTGTCTTCGCCGGGGTTCGGCAACACGTTATTGGAATCCAGCAACGTGGCGGGAACGTGGTTGGATGTGCAGAATACCAGCGCGGGTGGAACGAATTGGCAGTTTGTCTCGACCGGCAGCGGCAATGGCGGCGGGCCGGGCAATTTGATCATTGGTCACGGGCCGGCGCCGAACAACCTCGCGTTTGCGAATATCTTTGCCAATTCGACGACAAACAACGTGGGCATCGGCAATACGGATGCGCTGGCCAGACTGCATGTCTGGGGTAATCCGATCGGCTTGCCGGCGGGGGCGATTGTTGATGAGGACCTGATCGTCGAAGCGACCGATGCGCGGCTCGGGCTGTACAGTCTTCAGGCAGGCGCCGGTGGATCGTCCATTACGTTTGGCGAGATCTTCGGCGGGGCCTTGGTAAACAACTGGGGCATCATTCGCGAGACGACACCCGGCGGCGCGGGGATGCGGTTTACGTTTGGGCTTAGTCCCGATATCGGCGCGAATCCGTCGCTTGTTTATTTTGATGACAACGGAAACGTGGGCATCGGGAACCTGGCACCAGCGGTTCGATTGCACGTGTCGGGCGGAACGGATGTGAGTCCGGCGGGCGGTGGATTCCTGCAACTCGGCGAGTCCGCGAGTACGAATATCGGCATTGATAACAACGAGATCATGGCCCGCAACAACGGCGTGGTGTCGACCTTGTTCCTGAACAATGAAGGCGGCAACGTGGTTGTGTCGCCCGGCAGCAACAGCGGCAACTTTGGCGTTGGCGTCGCCAACCCGGTCGTGACCGTTGAAGTCGCTGATACCCAGGCCGTGCAGCGCATGTTCACGACCAATCATCCCAACGGCGCCGTGCTGGAATTGTTCAATCTGACTCCGACACCACCGACTCCGGCGTTTCTTGGCGCGGTCAATTTCTATAACAACGTGCCGGCTGCCGTCGGGCAACTGGGCTATCTTGGGACGGATGCGATGACCTTCCGCGTTGCATCATTGGAACGCGCACGAATCGACGCGAACGGCAACCTCGGCATCATGACCACGACGCCGACTGAGAAGCTGCATGTCGTGGGCAACGGCCTGTTCACCGGCAGCGTGCTGACGACGATGGTCGATAGCAATACCGACGGGGCGGACTTGAATCAGAGTCTGTCGCTGAAGACGGAGGGCGCGCCGCACATCATCATTCAGGCCGACGGCAAGGTGGGCATCGGCTCGCCGCCGCCGATGCCGGTCGATCCCGACCCGATGGTGGCGGTCGAGGTGAACGGCTGCGTGAAGGCAACGTGTTTCAAGACGCCGATTGATACGACGATTGAGGTTTCGTCGCTCAAACTGGTAAAGGCCGGCGGGGCGACCATCGACCTCATCGCGGGCGTGAACGGCGTGATTACCGCGCGGCCGCTGGCGGCGGGCACGGCCTATGCACTGCTCCCCGTCGATATCATCAGTAAGCTCCTGGGAACGGATAAGAAACTCAAGAGCATCAAGATTTCGTACAAGGTGGCGTCGAGCGCCAGCTTCATCACGGCGACGCACATTCGCTCACTGAATGATGATGGGACATTTACGACGATCGTGAGCGACCTGACCGATCAGACCAGCCGGTCGTATGCGACGTACACACTCGGCCCGGCAATGCCGGTGGTGGTGACGGGGTCGGTTTTCGTGGCGTTCGATTTGAACTACGCCGGTGCTTCGCCGACGAATGATATTTCGATCGGCCGCATCGTGGTGACGCTGGCGGATTAGTCGAAGCGTGATGTGGCACCGGTTTCCAACCGGTGTGCGAATCGAGATTGGAGCAATCGAAACGCTCCGTCGCCCCTGTCGGGGCTTAGAGGTGAAGGGACAGGTATCCACGGGCTTGCGCCGGTGGCTACGATTCGGTGCCCCTCCGGGGCAATAAGCCGAATGGCCGTGGCTCGTACGGAGCGCCAGGCGGCTGACGAATGATGGATTGGAGTGCGAGATGGGTGACGCGATATTTCAGATAATGCGACGAACGTGGGCGCTCGGCCTGATCGGCGTGCTCTCGGTCGGCGTTGTGCTGGCTGATGACTTTTCGCTGAACTGGTTTGCGACGGCCGGCGGCGGGGCGACGTTCAGCGCGGGCGGGGATTTCTCGTTGGGCGCGACCCTTGGGCAGCCGGCGACGGATACGCTTGCCGGCGGCGACTTCACGCTGAATGGTGGTTTCTGGGCGGGCGCGGCGGCGTGCGGATGCGCGACGGATGCCAATTTCGACGGCAAATCGGACGGCCGGGACATTGCGCAGTTTGTGCAGTGCGTGATCGCTCCGGCGGGGGAGTGCTACTGTGCGGATATGGATGCGGATTCGCAGATTACGGTGGCGGATATCAGCGAGTTTGTGACGGGGCTGTTGAGCGCGGCGGAGTGTCCGTAGGCGGCCGTTTTCCTACTGAAAATCGACGAGCTTCGAGATGTCGGGTGGTGGAAGGGGGCTTAGCCAGGCACGCAGGAGCATGTCGGCTTCGGATTCGGTCAGAGTCATGAAGGAGTCTCGTTGTCCGTCAGCGACGCCGGCGACCCATACGCGTCGGCGAAGTTCGAGGAGGATGAGCGCGGCGCTTCGTCGGTCGAAGACGTGCAGCGTGCTTTTGGTGTCGATCATCCGTGCGGTTCGCAGCAGCAGACCACCGGGCACGAGGTGCCACTCTTTGGTCGAGAACCAACCGCGAACGGGCGAGGTGAACATCATCGCTAAATAGGATCCCCACATGACAACCTGCCAAGTTACTCTCCGTTTGTAATATGCTTCAGCGGCTGCGATAAGGAAATTGAATCCGAATACGATAACGATCCACATCCCACCGCGCATTTGAATGGACTTCTTCGCTTTCCTTATCCACGCAGCCTGCTCTTTCGTGTGCTTACGATCCGTTATCGTGTGAATTCCTATTGAGGAGCGAAGAGTACAGAAGCTTGAATCGGACTCATCAAGCAGGAGCGGTTCGAAGTTGACGGCAAGCGGTTCAACGCGAACATGTGTATTGGTGCAGCGAATTCGCCCTGTGGTTCCCAATCGCTTGTTTTCGATCAATGACTTGGCAACAGCCGACGCAAATGGTGCTGCGTACGCCAAAGCAACCTGTTCGCCAACGGCCTCAAGCGTAAGTTTCAGATCACCCAATGCCCCAGCCGCGACCAGGGATTGGGCAGTCCGTATCGTGCTGTGCTTCCTCCAATAGGCCACGGCGAAGGCCGCGATCAGCATTGCAGATCCAAAAGAAATAATATCCCACGGACTTGGGAGTATTGTCATGAATGCGACTATTCCGAATGCAATTCCAAGAGGCAGGAGGATCAAGAAGGCCAATATCAACTCAGCGAGTCCAGAGGGCTGACTCATCTGAGCCTCAATTAAGTGCGCAGATTGGCTGAGGGTGGAATGCGATTGCGTGTTACTCGTCAGCTGGTTGGATTGGCCCATGAGACAATTGTAATCAATGCTTCACTGCCGGTTGGAAGGGTCAAATGACGATTGCTCGTGGCCAGTTTTGACACTTTTCACGCACGGCGCTATCCTGTTGCCACTGATTTTGCAGGCTCATTCCTGCGATCGTCGGGTGACTTCCCCGGCATTTTGAACGCAAAACTCGACACCCATTCAGGAGGGTCCATCATGGCCACTGCCACCGCACCGGCTCCGACGAAGCCCGATGTTCAGATCAAGTACACCAAGTGCCTCATCGACGGCCAGTGGGTCGATGCAGCCAGCGGGAAGACGTTTGAGACGATCAACCCGGCGACCGGCGACGTGATCGCTCAGGTGGCTGAGGGCGATGCGGCCGACGTCGATAAGGCCGTGAAGGCGGCGCGGAAGGCGTTCGAGTCCGGGCCGTGGCCGAAGATGTCGGGGGCCGAGCGCGGACGGCTGATGTACAAGCTGGCCGACCTCATCGAGAAGAACAAGGAAGAACTTGCCCGGCTGGAGACGCTGGACAATGGCAAGCCGCTGCGCGATTCGCTGAACGCCGACTTGCCGCTGACCGTGGCGTGCTATCGCTATTACGCGGGCTGGGCGGATAAGAACCACGGCAAGACGATCCCGGTGAACGGACCGTACTTCTGTTACACGCGGCATGAGCCAGTGGGCGTGGTGGGGCAGATCATCCCGTGGAACTTCCCGATGCTGATGCAGGCGTGGAAGTGGGGGCCGGCGTTGGCGATGGGCAACACGGTAATCCTGAAGCCGGCCGAGCAGACGCCGCTGACGGCGCTCTATGTTGCGCAGCTTGCGTTGGAGGCGGGCTATCCGCAGGGCGTCGTCAACGTCATCCCGGGCATGGGACCGGGGCCGGGTGGTGCGATCGCGCGACACATGGATATCGATAAGGTGGCGTTCACCGGTTCGACCGAAGTCGGCCATCTCATTATGGAAGCAGCGGCCAAGAGCAATCTCAAGCGCGTGTCGTTGGAGTTGGGCGGCAAGAGCCCGAACATCGTCTTTGCCGATGCCGACATGGATGCGGCGATTCAAGGGGCGTACTTCGCGCTCTTCTTCAATCAGGGGCAGTGCTGCTGCGCCGGGTCGCGGCTGTTCGTGGAAGAGAAGATTCATGGTCAGTTCGTGGAGAAGCTCATTGGCATCGCCAAGAGTCGGCGCGTGGGCGATCCATTTGACATGAAGACACACCAAGGCCCGCAGGTCTCGCGAGAGCAGTTCGACCGCGTCATGGGCTACATCGACAAGGGCAACAAGGAAGGCGCCAAGTGCGTCACCGGCGGCGGCCGCGTCGGCGATCGCGGCTACTTCATCGAGCCGACGGTGTTCGACGGCGTGCGCGACGACATGACGATCGCGCAGGAAGAGATTTTCGGCCCGGTACTGGCGGTGCTGCCGTTCAAGGACACGGATGAAGTCGTGCAGCGGGCGAACCGCTCGATGTACGGCCTGGCCGCGGCGGTGTGGACCAAGGACATTGAGAAGGCCATGCGGATCTCGCAGTCGGTTCGGGCCGGGACGGTGTGGGTGAATTGCTACGACGTCTTCGACGCGGCGGCTCCGTTCGGCGGCTTCAAGATGTCGGGGGTCGGCCGGGAACTGGGCGAGTATGCGTTGCAGCATTACACGGAAGTGAAGACGGTGACGATGAAGGTGTAGTTTGCCGGCTTGACTTTGAGAGCCTTGACGATGCCCACAGTCTACCTTGACTCATCCGTGCCATCCTATTGGCTTCCGCAACAAGGTGACCCCATTGTTCAGGCTCGCCATTTGATTACTCGTCAATGGTGGGCGGATGAACTTCCTCGATTCGATGTGTACATATCGCAAATAGTTCTCGAAGAGTTAGGCGGAGGGGATCCTGCGCGGGCCGCCGAGCGATGTAATCTCGTCAATGCGTTTCCTTTGCTCGATATTGACGAAACGGTGGAACATGCGGCGAATTACTATGTGGACCAAATGGCCATGCCGCGAAAGAATCTAAGAGACGCTTTTCACCTGGCATTGGCGGCCGTGCATGACATTGATTACCTCGTGACGTGGAACTATGCTCATTTGGCCAACGCGAGCAAGCGGACTCACATTGAGACGCTAAATCGGCGGTTACATCTTTCGTCGCCGGTAATTTGCTCTCCCGAAGAATTGATGATCGAGCCACGCGAGTAACTGGAGTGAACTCAATGTATTCGGATCCGGTCGTTAACGAAGTTCGCAAAAATGGCGAGAAGCTCTCTGAAGAGTGTGGCGGAGACGTGCACCGGATGGCGGAGCGACTCAGGATCGCCACAAGAAAGAGCGGTCGACGTGTAGTGCTGCGCGGGGAGATCGGCAAGCAACATGCTCGCAAGTCAGACCGTGACTCGAAATGAGCGAGATACATTCCGGCCTCGGCAAGTGATCTATGCGAATGCTGCATTATTTGGCCGTTCTACCTGTTTGCCTTATCATTCAAAACGTCTCGAATCCGACTATTTGAGGACGCCCAATGACCGCCACCATGACCAAACCATCTCCGACACAAACCGCCATTCCGCTGCTCGACCTCGTCGCGCAGTTCAACGCCATTCGCGATGAAGTCATGCCCGCCATGGAGCGGGTGTGCGAATCGCAGCGGTTCATCGGCGGCCCGGAGGTCACGGCGTGCGAGGAAGAGATTGCCAGGTATTGCGACTGCAAGGTCGGCATCGGCATGACCTCGGGAACGGATGCACTGCTGTGCGGCATGATGGGCCTCGGCATCGGGCCGGGCGATGAAGTCATCGTGCCGACCTTCACGTTCTTTGCGACGGCCGGTTGCGTAGCGCGGCTTGGGGCCAAACCCGTGTTTGTCGATGTCGATCCCGACACGTTCAACGTCACGGCCGCGATTGTTGAGAAGGCGATCACGCCGAAGACGAAGCTCATTATTCCCGTCCACCTTTTCGGCCAGCTTGCCGAGATGGACGCGATCATGGCCATGGCCAACGCACGCGGAATCCCGGTGATGGAGGATTCGGCGCAGTCCATCGGCGCAAGCCACAACGGCAAGAAGGCGTGCAGCATCGGGCGACTAGGGACGCTTTCGTTTTTCCCCAGCAAGAACCTCGGCGCGTTTGGCGATGCCGGCATGATCGTTACGAACGACGCGGAACTCGGCGAGCGGCTTCGCATTCTTCGCGAGCACGGGTCCAAGCCCAAGTATTACCACAAGTGGATCGGCGGCAACTTCCGACTCGATGCGCTTCAAGCGGCGGTGCTGCGGATCAAGCTGCGGCACCTCGACGGCTGGTCGAAGAAGCGACAGGAAAACGCGCGGCGGTATGACGCGATGTTCGCCGGCACAAAGATCGTTACGCCGAAGATCGCCAAGGGGAACGTCAGCATCTACAACCAGTACTGCATCCGCGTGCCGAACCGCGACAAACTCCGCGAGCATCTGAACGCCCAGGGCATCGGCAACGAAGTTTATTATCCTGTGCCGCTGCACATGCAGGAGTGTTTCAAGCACCTTGGCGGCAAGGCAGGCGATCAGCCGGCGAGCGAGAAGGCTGCCGGAGAGGTGCTGGCGATTCCGATCTACCCGGAATTGACCGAGGCGCAGCAGCAGCGCGTTGCCGAGACGATCATCAACTTCTGCCGATAGGAGCCGCATCGCCGATGTGGCTACTCGCGTCGCAGGTCGATTCCAGTTTCATTCGAGCGTACGGATGGCCATTGCTCGCCACACTCGGCGTGACGCTGGTGGCGGTGCCGGTGGTGCGCGCCGTCGCCATGCGGCTGGGGCTGTATGACCGACCCGATGCAGGGTTGAAGCCGCATGAGAAGCCGATTCCCTATCTTGGCGGCGTCGGAATGTTCGCAGGCTGGCTGGCGGCATTGGCGTGGACGCTTCCAGCGTCGAGCGGCGGCGGGGCGGAGCTGCTCTGGATCGCGCTGGGTGGGACAGCGCTTATGTTGACGGGGTTGATCGACGACATTCGGCATCTGCCGCCGAAGACGCGGCTCATCGTGCAAGCACTCGTGGCCGCGGGGCTTGTGTATGGAGGCGTCGGGGACGGCGTGTCCAACTCACTCTTAAGTCCGATCTCCGAGTGGCTGCCGACGTTTGTTTCGCAGCGGTTTATTGCCAAGGTCTTGAGTTGGGGAGTTTGCGCGTTCATTCTGGCGGGGGCGTCGAATTCCACGAATCTCATTGACGGTCTTGATGGTTTGTGCGCAGGTGTGCTCGGCATCGCGGCGGCCGGATTTCTCGCACTCAGCATTCTGCTTAATCGCACCGTGGGAGCGGATACGTCCGAAACGCTTCGTTCCGCGTTGGCCATCGGTGTCGCGGGCGCGTGCATTGGCTTCCTCGTCTATAACTTCAACCCGGCGACGATCTTTATGGGAGACAGCGGGTCATTGCTGCTTGGTTACAACGTCGCGTTGCTGCTCATTTTGTTTGCAGAGCAGGGGTCGTGGCGATGGCTGATCGGCGCCGTGTTGATCTTCGGCTTCCCGATTTATGACACAGCGCTCGCGATCACCCGGCGATGGCTTAACGGTAAGCGGCTCTTCGTTGGCGATCGCAGTCATTACTACGATCAACTCCGTGACCGGGGGCGTACCGTGCGCCAGACTGTGCTGCTTTGCTACCTGATCGGACTTGTTCTTACAGGGGTGGGCCTTTCGGTCGTCTCGCTTTCGCCCGTGCTTTTGGTCGCGGTTGCGGTCCTTTGCCCCATCGCGGCGGCGTTGCTATCCCGGCGGTATGGGTTGCTCAAAGTGGACGATTCGGCGGCCCGGTCGAAGCAATCGTGACGCCCTTGTTCCAATCGCATTCTCCGCGTTAGAATCGAATCTTCGGGGTGGGAGCGATGCCGCACTTTCCCGACGCGTTGCCGATGAAAGGATGCTTTGGCCCGTGGTCACCAACGTCACCACCGTTCGACGAAAGCTCTCCGAGAACCTGAAGCGCGTGCGCGACCGGGTGGAATCGGCGTGCGCCCGCGCCAAGCGCGATCCGGCGTCTGTGCGAATTGTCGCGGTGACAAAATACGTCGACCTTGATGTCATTCGGCAATCGTTGGAATTGGGCCTGCTTGATTTGGGGGAGAGCCGACCGCAGCAGTTGAATCAGCGTGCGGGCATGATCCACGAATTTATCGAGCGTAAGGCGGTGCTCGCCGGGCGCACCGGGCCGAGCCTGCCGCGTCCGCGCTGGCATATGGTCGGCCACCTTCAACGCAATAAAGTGAAATTAGTGTTGCCGTGGTGCGAGATGATTCACTCGGTGGACAGCCTGCGCCTCGCGGAGGATCTGCACATTCAGGCGGCGCGCCTGGGGCGAACCGTGGATGTCCTCCTTCAGGTGAACACGAGCGGCGAAAAAAGCAAATTCGGCATCGCCGTCGGGGCCGTTCCGCACTTGCTCGAGCACCTGGACGAATGGCCGAACATTCGACTTTGCGGGCTGATGACCATGGCCCCGGTTGACTCGACGCCGGTGGAGTTGCGGTTGTATTTCGAGCGACTTCGCGACGTGTTCGAGGATATTCGCGGGGAGATGGAGCCGGGGCCTCATTTCAAAGAACTATCAATGGGCATGAGCGGTGATTTCGAGGTGGCGATTGAGTGCGGCGCGACGATCATCCGTGTAGGATCGACGCTGTTCGAGGGCTTGTTCAACGCCTCCGCGGCGACACCGGACGTCGAGGACGAGCCGTGACGCTTGCCGGCCGCGACCTATTTGAGTTGTATCGCCTTGTCCTGACGACCATTTGCACGATCTATGCGTTGGTGGTGACGAGTCGCTCGCTGTGGGGTTGGCTGGAGTATTTCTCTGCGCCGGATAAAGTGACAGGGGTGATGCGGCGATACGCGATTGCGTCGTTGCTTCGAATGCGCTGGCGGCGATTCTCGTGGGAGTTCGTGCAGATCGGGCTTTGGGCGGCGGCGTTGCTGCTGGTTTTGAATCTCCATCGCGTGTTGGGGATTCGCGGATAACGCCCTGTCGCTGCGGTGACGAATGCAGACATTCATCTCAATTTGCACGGGGTGGCTGGTCCTCACGGTGCTGGTCTGGGGCAGCCGGCATGTGCAGTTGCTGTTGGCCCGGCGGAAAATGGCGCCGCTGACGGACGGCATGTTTGCGTCCGATGTCGGTACGCTTCCGACGGTGAGTTTCATCGTCGCCGGCAAGGATGAAGCGGAAAACATTGAAAACTGCCTCACGTCAATGCTGGCGCAGGATTACCCGTCGCTCGAGGTGATTGCGGCCAATGATCGAAGTGCTGATGCAACCGGCCCGATCATGGATCGCATTGCGGCCGGCTCGAATCGGCTCACCGTCATTCATGTGAAGGAACTCGCTGCCGGGTGGCTCGGCAAGAACAACGCCATGCGCACGGCTGTGGAACGGGCAAAAGGCGACTGGTTCTGCTTTACCGATGCCGATTGCACGCAAGTTTCGAAGCGATCGCTTCGCATTGCGATGAATTACGCACTCCAGGAAAAGCTCGATTTTCTCTCGGTGTTGCCGGCGCATGATGCGCAGAGCTTTTGGGAGGCCGTGGTGCAACCGGCATGCAGCGGCATCATGATGATCTGGTTCAACCCGATGAAGGTGAACAACCCGAAAAGCCGCGCCGCGTATGCCAATGGCGCGTTTATGCTGATGAGTCGCGCGTGCTACCACGCGATCGGCCGACATGAAGCGGTGAAGGCCGAATTCAATGAAGACATGCACATGGCCCGGCTGGCGAAGGAGAAGGGCCTGCGGCTGCGTGTGATGTCCAATGAGGGGTTGTACACGGTGCGGATGTACGGTTCGCTCAAGGCGACGTGGGCTGGGTGGAGCCGCATTTTTTTCGGCTGTTTCGGCACGCTCCGACGATTGGTGCTGGCGATGACGGTCGTTGTGATGGTGAGCCTCATGCCATGGATTGCGCTTGGGGCATTTGGTGTATCGACCCTGGTGGCCGCCGAACCGGAAAATCTGCGGAACCCTCTGTTCGCTGCCGCCGCCGCATGCCTCGCGCAGTTGACGGTGATGTGGCGGTTTTACGCGCTGAACCACACGCCGGCATGGTATGGCACTCTTTATCCGCTTGGCGCGGTTGTGGGGTTGGGGGCGTTGATCAATGCGGTGCGTCGATTGAGAAATCGTGCGACGATCACCTGGCGGGGGACGACCTATGCGGCGGCCGTGGCGACGCCCGTCGCACGGCGAAGTTCTTAATTGTTGCAAACGATGATTACGGTTGCAGTTTGCAATCCGCAAGCCCTTGTTTCGCTCCTGCGTGATCGGGCTTCCGGTGGAGTGTCTCACCATATTCCCGAGCGGCCTCGTCACGCATTCCAAGTTTGAAGAGGGTATTTGCAAGGTTGTAGTGTGGGCGATGGTCAAGAAAATCCGCCGCGCAGGCATTGCGATAATGTTGCACGGCCTTTTCATAGTGGCCGTCTCGAAAGAGAGCGTTGGCGAGGTTGTATTCGCTTCGAAACTGTCCGGGATATTTGTCGACTACATCCTGCCAGATGGTGACCGGACTTTGAAAGATTTCATTTCGCTGCCAGGTAATCGTGGCGAGAAACATCGTGGCGATGATGCATAGCGCCGCTGCGACGTTGCGATATCCTTCGCGGGGTATTTGCATGATCAGCTCAAGCACCACAAGGCTGGTCGCAATGGCTGCGGCGTAGAGCCGATATTCGACGACCTGGCCCGGATGGGGCAACAGCAGCCACAGCAATTGAGTCGCGTAGAACAGCAGGATTCCAAAGGCGCCGACGGCAAGGCCCGAATGTGCCGCAAACACAGCAGTTGCGATGATGATGAGGTGAACACCTCCGACGAACCATTTGCCGACGTTGGACTTATCCGGGGTTCCGAGTTTCAGCGATGCAGCATGATCGATGCACAACCTCCGAGGCGACGGAAAAAACAAGAGTGATCCGTAAGTGGCGTAGGCCTGCGCCTGGAACATCGCCTGTTGTCGACCACCCCAGTCGGCCTCGACGTTCATTGTTTGCGGCGAACGCATGGAAAGCGACGTGACGTTAAGAAGCTCCATTTTCCAGGCAAACATGAATGCCAGCGCCGCGCACATCAAAATAGGAACCGTGACACGCGGCAGCATCCGGCGGAGCGATCGCCCCTCGGCGAGTTGAAGAACGATTTCGAGTGTAACGAGCACGAGCGGCGCGGCCAGGCCGGTCGATCTCGACTTCATTCCAAGCCATAGAAATGCAAGCGTCGCGATAATCCACCGGGCGCGGTTACCAGTGTCCTTTTCGTCGCGGCATCGAAGGTAAGCGAGCATTGCGGCGGTTTGAAACAATCCTGCAAGAATGCTTCTTCGCTGAATTGCGTCGATAACAGACGACACATGGATGGGGTGTGAGGCATAAAGCATGGCTGCGGCGACGAGTACGAAGGGCGGGCCATTGCGCGTCGGCCGCAACCTTCCCAGGAGAGAGCGGAGAAGGTAATAGACCAGAACAGCGTGAATCGCGTGGAGGCCGACGTTGACAAATACGAACGACGGAGCGTGAAAACCGTCAAGCCCCAACGCGAGGTTGATCCTATGGTTGATGGCGATTGTTAGTATGGTAAGTTCCTGGCCGGGGTACACCGCAGTCACGATCAAACGCTCAAAGGCGAGCGCAACGTCCTTCGCCTCGGGAATGCTGTCCAGCATCAGCGAATCGAGGAAGAGAACCGTCCGGCCGGTGTTCAAATAGGGGAGGATGGCTGCGGCGAGCACGAGAAGGATCGGCCACACGGTGAACCGTGATTGTCGGTGCGCGCTCATGGAGAAATGGGTGGTCACCTAGATCTTCGCTGGTGTCGGGGTACGTTCAAATCCGAGTTTCTCGATGGGCGCGTTGATCGGCATGGGATAATTGCCGGAGAAACAGGCCGTGCAATAGTGGTCGCCGGCCTGTGTCGCACAGGCCAGCAAGCCCTCGTGCGACAGGTAGGCGAGCGAATCAACTTCGAGGAAATCACGGATGTCGTCAATCGTGCGGCCCGTCGCGGCCAATTCACGCGGGTCGGGAAAGTCTATGCCAAAGTAGCACGGATACCGAATCGGCGGACTCGCCACGCGCAGGTGAATTTCCTTCGCGCCGGCCTTGCGCAGCGCGCCCATTTTTCCGCGCGTCGTCGTGCCGCGCACGACCGAATCTTCCACGACGACGAGTCGCTTGCCACGGACGGCTTCTTTGATCACGTTGAGCTTCATCTTCACGGTCAGATCGCGAAGATGCTGCGACGGCATGATGAAGCTGCGACCACTGTAGTGGCTGGTTACGAAGCCACGGCCGCGCGGGAGTCCGCTTTCGTCGCTGTAGCCGATTGCTGCGCAGCGTGCGCAATTGGGAACGGGGATGACGTAATCGGCATCGGCGGGTGCCTCGCGAGCCAGTTGCCGTCCGAGGGCCACGCGATAGGAATGCACATTTTGCCCAAACACTGTGCTGGCCGGGTCGGCGAAGTAGATCATCTCGAAGATGCAATGGGCAGGGCGAATGACCGTTGGCTCTACGAACATGCGGCTGTGGATGCCGGAATCGTTGAGCGTGACGATCTCTCCCGGCGCGACGTCGCGAACATACTCCGCATCAATCATGTCCAGAGCACAGGTCTCGCTGGCCACGCAGAAATGCCCGTTTTCCAGCCGCCCGATGCACAGCGGGCGAAGGCCGTTGGGGTCGCGAGCGGCTTCAATCCGATCGGGGAAAATGAAGAGCAAGCAATAGGCCCCACGCAGCGCTCGCAAGACGGATGCCAGTGGATCGGGTGTTTCGGAATGGACGGGGTTCGCCAGCATGTGAAGGATCACTTCGGTGTCGCTGGTCGTTTGAAAGATCGCGCCCTGGGCCTCATGCTGAAAACGAAGTTCGCCGGCGTTGATGAGGTTCCCGTTGTGGGCGACGGCAACCTGTCCCGCGGAATACTGCACGAGCAAGGGCTGGCAGTTCGCATCGCTGCACGAGCCGGTGGTCGAATACCGAACGTGACCGATGGCGCTGTTGCCGCGCATCCGCTTGAGCGACTCGGGGGAAAAAACCTGGGTGACAAGGCCGAGACCAGCCTGACGTTCGAGGCGGCCGCCACGGACGCAACAGATGCCTGCGGATTCCTGCCCTCGGTGCTGCTGGGCGTACATTCCGAGGTAGGTGAGTTCGACAGCGTCGGATGGGCCGTAGATTCCGAAAAGGCCGCAGTGGTCGCGAGGCTCGTCGAGAATCGGGAGGCTCACCGGAACGGGCGTCACGCGTATGGCTCCTGGGGAAAGTGGTAGTGTATCGCGCCTTGATGGATTGGACAACGAAGTTGTGAATTGTTGCCGACGGCGCATGTCACTATCATCCGTGTCGGCACGCGTGCAGGCCGTCGTCGGTTCGTGTGCAGTGAGAGGATATCGACACCATGCTGACCGTTGCCCTGTGGGCCGGATTCGTTTTGTTCGTGCTGATCATGCTGGCGATCGACCTCGGCGTACTCAATCGCGAGGCCCACGTCATCAAGACACGCGAGGCCCTGATTTGGTCGAGCTTCTGCGTTTTGCTGGCGCTGGCGTTCAACGTCGCGATCTATTTCATCTACGAGAATCACTGGCTCGGTGGGGACCTGCACGGCAAACAGGCCGCGATGGAGTTCTTCACCGGTTGGTTGATCGAACAGTCCCTGAGCCTCGACAACATCTTCGTCATTGCGATGATCTTTGGGTATTTTCACGTCCCGCAGAAGTATCAGCATCGCACCCTCTTCTGGGGCATCATCGGCGCGCTCGTCATGCGCGGGGCCATGATCGGGGCGGGGTCGGCCCTGATTAAGCGCTTTGACTGGATCATCTATGTCTTCGGGGCCATGCTCATCCTCACGGCCATCAAGATGTTGCGGAGCGGTGAGGAAAAGGTCGAGCCGGACCGGAATCCGCTGGTCAAGATTGCCCGGAAACTCTATCCCGTTACAAGCGATTTTCACGAGCAAAAGTTCTTCGTCAAGATCGATGGCAAGCAGGCCATCACGCCGATGTTTCTTGTGCTTCTGGTGATCGAGAGCACGGACTTGCTTTTCGCGGTTGACTCCATCCCCGCGATCTTTGCAATTACAAAGGAACCATTCATCGTGTTCACGAGTAACGTGTTCGCGATATTGAACTTGCGATCCATGTACTTCGTATTGGCCAGCGCCATCGAGAAGTTCAAGTATCTCAAGCCGAGCCTGGTGTTCGTGCTGGCCTACGTCGGCGTCAAGATGCTTCTCGCACATCACTATCCAATTCCGACGCCGGTCTCGATGGGCATGATCATCGGCATCCTTTCGATAGGCATCATCGCGTCGATGATTTCCACGAATCGAACGAAGTCCGAGACGGGTCCGAGAAACGCGGAATGACCGGCGCGTGAATGCGGCTTGCGCACGCCAAGCCATACCAAGCCGGACGGCTGACTGCCTTGTCATCCTCTTCAATTGCCGGTCTAATTGCGAGCTTTCGATACCGTCGGCGGAACGATCAAACACCGCGTTCAGGAGACCGCATTGGACACCAAAGCCCTCGAACAAAAGATCCAAAAGCGCAAGGCCGTGGTCGGCATCATGGGCATGGGCTATGTCGGCCTGCCGCTCGTTCGGACCTTCGGCAGTGTGGGATTCAACGTCATCGGATTCGACATTGATCCGAAAAAGGTGAAGCTGCTCAATGCGGGCAAGAGCTACATCAAACACATCCCGGATTCAATGATCTCGGCGCTGGCCAAGCGAAAGCAATTCCGGGCCACGGCCGATTTTCGCGAACTGCGCAAACCCGACGCCATCATCATCTGCGTCCCGACGCCGCTCTCCAAGACGCGCGACCCCGACATGAGCTACATCGAGCGCACGTCGGAGGCCATCGCGGCGCAGTTGCGGCGTGGGCAGCTCGTGGTGCTGGAGTCGACGACCTATCCGGGCACGACGCGGGACCTTGTGAAGCCGATCCTTGAGAAGGGCAGCGGCCTCAAGGCGGGCAAGGATTTTTTCCTCGCCTTCAGCCCTGAGCGCGAAGACCCGGGTCGCAAGGATTACAGCACCGAGACGATTCCAAAGGTCGTGGGTGGGTTCGACGCCGGCAGCAAGCGCGTTGCCACGGCCCTATACAGCGCGGCCATTGCCAAGGTCGTGCCGGTGGCAAATTGCGAGGTCGCCGAGGCGGCGAAGATCGTGGAAAACGTTTACCGCTGCGTGAACATCGCCATGGTGAATGAGTTGAAGATGCTCTTCGACAAAATGGGCATCGACGTCTGGGATGTGATCAACGCAGCCAAGACCAAGCCGTTCGGCTATTCGGCGTTTTATCCGGGACCGGGGCTGGGCGGCCATTGCATTCCGATCGACCCGTTCTATCTCACGTGGAAGGCGCGGCAATATGGCGAGCCGACCCGATTCATCGAGTTGGCCGGCGAGATCAACACGCGGATGCCGGAGTATGTCATCAATCGACTCGCCATCGCGATGAATGATCGCAAAAAGCCGCTGGCCGGGTCGAAGATTCTGGTGCTCGGCCTTGCCTACAAGAAAGACGTGGACGACTTGCGGGAAAGCCCGAGCATCGAGTTGATCCATCTCCTCTGGCAGCGCGGGGCAAAGGTCGATTACAACGACCCGCACATCCCCAGGACCCACAAAGGCCGCGAGCACGATCTCGGCATGACATCGGTGAAGCTGACGCCGCAATCACTCAAGCGGTATGACGCCGTGCTCATCAGCACCGATCACTCGGCCTATGACTACGACATGATTGTGAAGAACGCCAAATTGGTCCTCGATACGCGCAATGCGACGGCGGGCGTGAAGCGGGGGCGTGAGAAGATTGTGAAGGCATAAGTACCGCCCAGCCTCGACGGGCATACCCGAATTAAGATAGAAGCTAAAGTCGGCGGTCTATTCTCTCTGCTTTGCTTGAGCCCGTGCTTCCTTAGCCTGAGCGGCTATGACCTTTTCGCTTACGTCTTTCCAGTTCTTGGAGAGTTCAAGCAAATCGGGCGCTGGGACAAAATCGCTCGGCTCTAACGGCGCGGTCGAGAACTTCTCGTAAGATTCCCGCCATACGAGTCGATTGAACTTTTCGTATTCCGTATAGGCACAGAGCCTGTACTTTTGAATGATCAGTCCTTGTTCGCCAATCAGATAATAATCCCACTGTCCATCATTCTCATTTGGACTGCTAGTGACGCACACTAAGTCACATGGTACTCCCCTTGGCCCTTTCACTGTCCCGAGCCACTCACCATTCATTTTCATACTCGCTTCATATGGCTCGGCAAGTGTGCTTTGCGGTCCTCCGTAGGGTGTAAGAAAGGCGGCAATGCCGCAATCCAAATTAAGTCGCGGCTCGACCCCGTCACGCAGATGAAAATACCCGTCCGGCTTATACGTAGCTGTTTGCCCGCTTACGCCGTTTCGAGGATATTTGAATTCACGGGCTTCGCGCGGGCCAAGGAAGTAGTGATACAGCGGCTTGCTGTTGATTCGGACATGCACCGCCACTTGCGAATGCGTGCTGAAAACGTCGGCAACGTGCTCTTCTTGCAGCGCCCATTCACGGAGGGGTCGGCTGGACTCTTTGGACCCTTCGATAGTCCAGAAGTAATTGTTGCGCAATGTAAACGAGGCAAACTTGCAGCCCTCCATGTATTTCCGTACGCGGGCGGCAAGAACGGTAGCCTTTTTTTTTCGCTCTGGGAGAGGAGTTGCCTCGCATGACTTCTTTCGAATCGCGATCAGCGAGTAATACTCGTTCTTACCGTCAAGGCAGAATCCGGCCTCCGGTAAACCAATGCTTGCGAAGTGGCTTCCGCCAAATAGCACGACCACCGCTATCAGGAAGTTCAACACGACGGACACCTCAATTCAGGCGGGGACGAGCTTAAACTTGCAAACGCTATCATGCGTTCCGTCTGGCTTGGTGTATTGGCATGTTGCCTCGGTTCGGCACGCGATACGACCATTCGGGCAGACATTAAGGCTGCCAACGCAAACGCACGCAGTCGTGTTCTGATCAACGGGAACTGAGACAATAATATTGGTTGCTTGATTTCTCTCAATCGTGCCAATCCAGAGATGGGCTGTACCTTCATACTCAAGTTCAAGCCAAACGTGGTCATCGGCGACCGTGTCCAACGATCCTGCAACGTTGGAATTTGAAAACGACAGCCGGCCTAGACTATCCACTCCTCGTGAGATTACCTGCTCTTCATCGTCGAGCCACAATTCCACATGCCCCAGCGAACTGTTCCAAACAATAACCCCAGCAGCACACGCTACCAGAGCATTGCCGTTTTCCACCGCGAATGCGTCGGCAACGGCCTCTGAGTGAGCCTCAATAGCCTGCTCGCTCCAGGCAAGTCTGGCATTCAGCTCAGACTTGTACGCGGCAAAGGCTTGATCGAATGCTTCGCCAGGCTCTCCGTACTCTTCAGCCACCACCGGCACTAGAGAAACGAGTATCACAATCAATCCGTAAGAAACTCTGTTCCGTTTCATGGGGTTTTCCCTTCTTAATTTCGACCGAGTCACGAACACGCATCGCGGTATGTCGCGGATCGGGCTGGAACCCCAACCACCTCGAAAGCAATATCAGTTACTTAGCACATACAACCGTAACCGTAACCGTAACTGATTATACAACCGTGCATATTTTATCAAGGCAAAAAGAGAAAATATTTTCAAATCTGTTTGTGGCATTCTCACCAACCCTGTAATGCTTTGAGCCAATCGAGTAGGAAGGACCAACTGAGTTTCCGTCAATTGAGCATAAGCGTCTGATACAGAAGGAGTAACGACCGATGCTTGGGGCGGGCGAGGCAAGCGAACAACCAATGGGTCTGTGCTGGTGGCGGAGGGTCGCGGGAGATCATTCGGCCAATTTCATGCCGTTTGCCGACCATTGCGGACAATTGATCTGAGTGCAGGGAAGGTTGTATGAGACGACCGGAGAGTGTGTGAAGGGCACCAGAGCAAAGTTTGTGAAGGTCCTGCCAATCGGACGCGGCGGGCAATTCATCGCAGCGCGGTGCATGCCATTGTTTCAACTTCACTTATGAAAACGAGGCGGATGCGGTTCGCCCGTCGGCGGCGTTGCTTTGCCGATGAATGCGCCGGAGCGACCGTGGTCTGCCCGGCCGGAGCAGTGCGTCCGCAGCGATTGTGGATTCGTCAGCGTGGCCGAGCAGCCCCGTCGCACTCGTGGTGATGTAATGCACAAACGACTTGACCATCGCGTCGTAGCCTAGCTCGATCACCGGATCAGACGCAACGAGGCTCGGGGCATGCGCAGCATCGACGCGCGTGCCGTTGCCGCAATAGAGCCGCCCGTCACGGGAAATTCGCAGGCACGCGCCATCCGCCGCACGAATCTCGATGTCCAAGCCGAGCGATTCCACCGGGCCGCCGGAGTGAAATGCGAGTGAGACCGGCACGTGCTCATCGGTGACGCCGACTGAAAGCATGACACCGTCGCCGTGCATGATGCCGTGGATGCGCGTCAGGGGGCCGAGGAGCAGCCGTACGAGATCGACGCCCTCGAAGACCTGGTCTGGATGAATGATGGCGGAATCACCCGCGGCATTCACCGAACGCCGCCACGTGGACACGAGCTGCATCGAAATCGGCCGGGCGATCTTTTCAGAATCGATGAGTCGTCGTGCCAGTTGCATCGCCGGACTGTGATGGGCGGGGGTAGCGATCAGCACCGGCCGCGTAACCAGGTGGGCCAGCGATCGGATGCGCGTCAACTCGCGCGGGGCGCCGGGATTGCCAAGGACCAGCACGGCGGTTCGCGCTGCAAGGCACTCTTTCACGACGCTTGCGCGGCGCGACACGGGGCCGGCGATGATGACGCCGTCGGGTTCCGTTTCACGGAGCATGGCCGGCAAATCGGAAAAGGACCAGCGAGCGCGGTGAGTGGCGGAATCGGATTCGGCGTACGGCCCGCAGACGGCCTCAAGGCAGGCCACGCGCGAAACGGCGTGGAACAACCACGGAGAGACTTCCTTCGCGGAACCAATAAATGCAAGGCGAACTGGTGACATGAGGACCTCCGTGTCCTGCGCGTCATGTGCGGCGAACTTGGCGCGGCTGACAGACTCTATACTATCACGGCGCGGCGGCGGTTCAACTCGTTGAGCCGACTTTTTCGCCCATCTTTTTTCCGAGGAGCCAACCATGCTGAAAACGGCGACCCAGTTTTCGATTTTTCTTGTGAACAAGCCGGGCATTCTCACCACGGTGTGTGACGCCCTGGCCGATCGAAAGATCAACCTGTCGGCCCTGACGCTGATGGACTCCGTGGAACACGGCGTGTTCCGGATCGTCGCCGAGGATGTGCCAAAGACACGGATGGTCCTGGCGTCGCTCAATCTGCCGATGACCGAAACCGAGGTGCTGGTCGTGGAAATGCCGAACCGCCCCGGCTCGATGGCGGACGTCTGCGCCCGGCTCAATGGCAATCACATCAGCATCAAGTACGCCTATGTCACCAGCGGGTCGGCGGGGGGGCGAACGATCGGCATCTTCAAAGTGGATAATCTGAAGAAGGCGATGCGACTGCTCGACTCTCGCAAGCCGGGCCGGCGGGAAAGGATCGTTGTGAAAATGGAGCGTGGTGGGCGTGCGCGTTAAGTGGTTACGGCGCAAGTCGTAATGTGACGTCGGACCTTGGGAGAACCTGCCCGATTTCCCATACGGTTACACCCTGGGCCTTCGCTTCGCATCGTGCCAAATCGACATGATCCGCGGCAACGGCGATGAGTAATCCACCGGAGGTCTGAGCATCCGCAAGGATTTTCATAAGTGTCTCGTCCACTCCATCGGCCCGGAAGGCCGATCCGATGCTCTCGACCGTGCTCTTCCACGCACGAGTAACGATTCCCTGATCAGCCAATTCGCGCGTCGGCCCGATGAGCGGTACAGACGATGCCCGGATTTCAAATGAGACGCCGGATGCGTCCGCCATCTGAAACGCGTGTCCAACCAGCCCGAAACCTGTAATGTCGGTTACGGCGTGGGCGCCGGCAGCCCGGGCCAGAGCGGCCGCCCCAGCGTTTAGTTGAGTCATTACGGCTACTGCTTCTGCGAAGACGGATTCCGAGATCTTCTCGTTCTTGGCGGCGCTGGCCATGATGCCCGAACCGATTGGCTTGGTGAGCAGGAGACGGTCGCCGGGCCTGGCACGATCGTTGCTGAAGAAATGATCGGGATGAACGACGCCCGTGACCGCGAGGCCGTACTTGATCTCAGCGTCCCGGACGGAGTGGCCGCCGAGGATCACCGCACCGGCCTCGATAATCTTGTTCGCCCCGCCGGCGAGGATGTCCCCTAGGATCTCGATGGGAAGGTCTTTGTCTGGGAAGGCGACAATGTTCAGACACGTCTTGGGCGTCGCCCCCATTGCGTAACAATCGGACAGGCTGTTCGCCGCGGCGATCTGGCCGAAGGTGAATGGGTCGTCAACAAGAGGGGGAAAGAAGTCGGTGGTCTGCACGATGGCGAGGTCATCGCGCAGCTTGTACACGCCTGCGTCGGAGAAATGATCAGCCCCGACAAGCAGATTGGGATCGGAAAAAGCGGGTAGATCGCGCAACACGTGCGACAACGCTCCACGAGGGAGCTTGCCGGCTCAACCGGCGCAGTTGGCGTATGCCGTCAGGCGGATTTTTCGGCCGGGTGTCATCCGGGTTACGACATCGACTGGGCGATGCGATTCTCCAGTTGGAAGAGATTATTCTCGCCGGCCATCGTCACCCACTGGAGCAATTCGCGCATGGAGGCGACCTCTTCGACCTGTTCCTCGACGAACCATTCGAGGAAGTTCCGCGTGGCGTAGTCGTTTTCCTGAGCCGCCAGTGCCACGAGCGCGTTGATCTGGCTGGTGACGGTTTCCTCGCTTTTAAGGGCAGCCTCGACGATTTCCTTCGCCGACTTGTAATCGTGCTTGGGTTTCGCGACGGCTTGAAGCTCGACCTTGGCGTTGACGTCTTGTATGTACTTGGCGATCTTCATGGCGTGGCCGCGTTCCTCATCGGCCTGCTGCTCGAAACGCTTGGCGAAGATCTTCAGTCCCATGTCGGCGAAGCAAAACGACATGGCCCGGTACTTGTAAGCCGCGTTGAACTCATTGGCGACTTGTTGATTGAGTTGTTCGGCCATTTTGACGGAGATGGACATTGGCTCACCCTTTCTCTGATGCTCTCAGGTTGATTCGATGCCCGGATGATAGGATTCGGCAGCCTACGCGGCAACCGTGCGGCCGGACCGTATTGGTTTTTACTTGTCATTACAGGCCGGCTCTTGTACGGTTTCGACCAGACCAGAAACGACTGGACTTGCCGTGACGCACCTATTGGCCGAAAGCATCACTCCCTCGCCGCAGCAATGGGCCGTTTTGGCATTGCTGGGGTTCGTCGGGCTTGCCATTGTCGTTGCCCGCTGGCGGTCACGCCCATTGGATGGATCGCCGACCCAGTATCGACGGGAGATCGATTCGGCCAATCGCGAGACGGGGCAGATTCGCGACGATATGGAGCGGCTGCTGTTGGAATTAGAAACGCTGTCGACGAGGCTCAACACCCAACTTGATCAGAAGCATGCCCAGCTTCAGGAGTCCATTCGGGATGCGGATCAGCGTATCTTCGCGTTGCGGGCACTGGTGCAGGCGGCGCGATCCGGCGAGCCGACCGTGATGTCTCCGCCACCGTTGTCTCGGGAGGAATCGCGAAAAGCCCGCATCTACGAACTTTCCGAAAAAGGCATGACCACCCTCGAGATCGCCCGGCAGATGGAGCAGCCGGTCGGCGAAGTGGAATTGATTCTCAACCTTCGCCGCGCCGAAGCGGCGAGGCCGCTTTGACGGTCGCCTTTCAGTTCTTCGAGTTTGATCAAATCGTTGAAGGAAATTCTGGCGCAAGAAAAACCCCGCCCTGAAATGGACGGGGTATGACGGAGGGATCATCCATCAAGCGTTATGGAGGCGGGCCGCGTGAATGCGGCATCACGGTCGGTGTACCGTCATCGTCGGCGATTGACGTGGCCAGTGGAGAGCCTGCATGGAAATCGCCGGTCGGCGTGTCGTGTGTGGCGTTCCAGGCGAACGGTTCCTGTTTCTTGCGCGATGGGTTGAGTGCCGGTTTCCAATCATCGGAAGGTGCGCCATTTGCATCGCGCCCAATTGTCTGGTCGTTCGAACCGAAGGGATTTGCGTTGGCATCGATTGCCGTCGCGTCGCCTTCCTTCGAGGGAGTCGTCGGCTCCCATGCAACGATGGCGAACACGACACCTCCGAAGAGGGCGCACATAAGGCGACCAGCGAATTGGATTCGCTTCCAAAACGGCGAGGGGTTCGGCGAAATGTATCTGGGCATGTCAAAACCTCGAACAACGGTGACCTCGGCATCAGGGTAAATCCTGATGTCGCCTGTAGATCGGCCGATTCTGCGATCCAGGACCAGCGCGTAGGGGTTAGCCGGTTGATTCCTGCGTTAGGTCGCAATTGCAACGATTGCAAGAATTCGTCGAGAGGCGGACTGTGAAGAGGCCATGCCAGCATCAGGAAGTTGGGTCAACGCTGATATCAGTAGCGCCAAAAGGGCATGATTCGACGCCAGCCAGGGGAGGGGACTGCTTGATTCTTGCCCGTCGAGGTACGAAAGCCGCCGAACGCTAGTCCGCACAATCCGGCGACGTGGCACTGGCGGGGTCTTCCAGCCGGCGGGTGATGGCAGCTCGTATGGTGCCCGATTTCACGCCCAGCTCGTGCAGCGCGGCCTGTGCCACGCTGCCGTCCTCCTTGGCGAGCGCCAGCAGCAGATGCTCGGTGCAGACGACCTTGCTCTCCAACTGGCGTGCCTCCTCGATCGCGACCGCCATGACATTGCGGAAGTGCGGTGTGCCGGGGAGGCGCCCGAAGACCCACGTGTCTTCAAGGCTTTTCTTGATGAGTTTGTCAACAGCGGCCTTGGCCCTGGCGAGGGTAATGTCGTTGTCCGCCAGAATGGATGAGCCGACGCCGGTGCCTTCCTGAATGATGGCGAGAAGCAGATGCTCGGTGCCGACGTAGTCCTGCTCGTAGTCGCGCGCCACCTGCTGCGACATCTTCAGGACGCGATCCATTCTTGGCGTGAGCTTCTCAAACATTTATCGCCCCGTCGATCACGGCTGGTTCGACGTTGTCGATGCGCCCGGCATCTCGGCCACCCGTGTTTTCACGTAATTATACCCAAGACTCATCAGCGCGACAAGCACGGTGAACATCAGCGTGAGCCGCAGGATGCGCAGTCGATTCGCCACTTCGCGATCGCGCCACTCACCCAGGCGACGATCAATCTGATCGAGCTTGGCGTCGATGCGCGCCTCGATCTCGTCGAGCTTTATTTTGATGTAGTCATCGGCCGCGCCGCGAAGTTTCTGGGCGATGCCGCCGACAATGCCGCGTTCGACCACCGCATCTTTCAGCGTGCGCCGTTCGGCCGCCACGCCGTCCTCCTCGGGAAGGAACTGATACTCGTTGTCGCCTTGCGGTTGCTTTCCATCGATCAACTTGGTCAGCAATGATCCGACCATCGCGCGGCGTTTGCGGCGCACCGTGGTCCAGAAGCCGTCGTGTTCCCGAAGGCGGTCAATAAGATCATTCGCGCCGTCGCCGGGCTTGGCCTCCAGCCCGCGCAATCGCGCGAGTGCAAAAAGCCCGCGCGTCGAAAGGCTGTCATAGTTCGCGAGTTGGACGCCTGCGATCACCTTGGCGAGCGACTCCTTGCTGGCGGACTTTCGTACCGGCTGCCGCGCCCAGACGACGATGTCGAGCATGGCGTCGCGGTCGAGTTCGAGCAGGAGTTCTTGTCTCGCCCGAACGGCCTCCAGAACCTTGGCGGGCGCATAGTCTTCATGTAATTCCAGCCCAAGCTCGGTTGCGTATCGGCGCAACTCGTCCGGCGGGAGCGACGAAAGCGCGGGGAGGGGAGATTGTGGGGCGGAATCGGTCATAGTGCGTTATGAGCAACGTGATACTACCCCGCGAGCATACGATCTGCCAACCGACGCTTCGACGGCGGAGGTTTAGTGCAGGGGTCGTGGTCGCCGATTGGACGTGACATACCGGCACTTCCCGAATGCCGTGCGTCGAAGGGTAGGAACCGCGTTCACCGTGCAGATTCGGAAGCGGCCGATCATCTCGCGCGATCGCTGGATGACGCGGTTTTGCCAGTTGATCGGCAAATGGTCGGCTTCGATTACTGACGTTGTGATGTCGCCGTGCTCGTCTTGATCGACCTGAAATGTGCCGGGCAGTAGGACTTCTGAAAGAGCGGCGACGACCTCGTGTGGCGCGAGTTGGCGGCCGTCTGTCGTTACCAGATAGTCAGCCCCACGCCCGAGGACCGGGGCCATGATCGGCAGCGATCGGCCGCAGCGGCAGGGCGAAATCTCCGCGGCGCGAGCCATGTCGCCCGTGCGATAGCGAATCATTGGCATCGCGTGGCTTTGAAGGCCGGTGACGACGATCTCGCCGAGTTCGCCGGGTCGTGCGGGACGACCATCGCGAATGATCTCGACAATCACCGATTCGGCGGAGACGTGCCAATGCCCGCGCTCGCAGGCGAATGCAATCGCGCCGACTTCCTGTAAGCCGTAGCATTGAATCGTCGGGACCCCCAGGGCCGATTCGATGAGTCGTCGTTGCCAATCGAACGTTACCTCCCCGGTGAGGAATACGGCCCGAAGCGCGGGGTTTCGCACATCGATTCCGCAGTCCATTCCAGATTGAATTAATTCGGCGAGCATGGAGGGGTATGCGGTAACACGGGCTGGATTGAACTCGTGCCATTGTGCCCACGCATCGCGCGGAGCGATGCGACCATCGAGCAATGCGAGCGAGTTGATTTGCGATTCGGCCGTCAGAGAGTCGCGAGTTTCTCGCAGCCGTTGTTTCAGGCGGCCTGCCGTTGTGCATGGAGGGTCGATGGGCCACAGATGCAGTTCCCGGTCGCCGATGTCGAAACCATGCCACGCGTGGCCGCGCAATCGATTGGCCTTGTCCCAGGCCTGCCGCGTGCGATCCCAGATGAATCGAACGGATTCGTCGAAGGTCCCGTGGGTGTGACCAAGCAGCAGGCGGCGCGGCGCGTTGGCCCAGGCCATGCGGTGGTGGTGGTGACGGAGCATGTCGCGCGTCAGGTAGGGGAGGCGTTCGACGTCTGAAAGCTGTTGGAGCGAGTCCGGGTCGGGAAGGGCGGCGTCCCAGTAGAAGGGACAATGGGTCTTGGCATGGCGAACGAGGTCGCGGAGGGCGGTGAGAGCGCGTGCTTCGAGCTCAGCGGTGGATTGTGATTCGGCATAGCGCAATTCCCGGGCGAGCGAAAGCGTGTCGCGACCCATGAGTCGCTCGTGCAACGCGACCCAGCCTCGAACCGGCGAGCGCAGTGAGATCGCTCGCCGCGGTGCGCGAACGGGAGACGTCAGGGTCGGCCACGAAACGGCGGTGGACATGGGTATGGATCGGCTATTGCGGGGTTGGTGTCCCAAGATGGGGAGGCTCCGCGGCGAGGGTGCTTAAACGCAAAAGTGGGAGGGGGCTATACTGCCCGGCCAAATGGCCATCCGATCGCCAGTGCAACGAAAACTCCTCTTCGCGTTCATCGGGTCGATTGTGTGCTGCGCGGTGGTGGGCATTTATTGCCTGCTCGTTGGAGGGATGGGCCGGACGGAGGAGAGGATTCTGGGCACAACGGCGGCCGTCGGTGCTTGTTCCATGCTCGCACTGGCCGCGGCGATTCCGTGGGAGCGACGGCGATGGCATCCGATCGGACCGGTCTCGATCATGGCGATCGTGGCTGCTCTGGGGCTGACTGTTTACCTGATCTGGTTTGATACATATCCACACTTTTTGGATATCCGGTGGGAGCGGTTCGCGATTTCTGCGTGGGTCTTTGCATGCGCGCTTCCGACGGTGGGCTTACTGTCGCTTGCGAGGCTTCGAAGCAACCTTCAAGTCGTTCTCGGTCTCACCATCGTCTCAATTGCCACGCTCGTCTTGATGCTTCAGGTCGCCATTTTTTGTGATTACGATGTTGACAACTGGATGCGAGGGATCGGTGTCTTCGCTATTCTCTCGGCCTGTGGCACGATCACAGTTCCGATCCTTCATCGCGTGTCAGCCATCAAGACGACCGAGTCGGTACAGACCACGGAGCTGTCGATTTCGATGACCTGTCCTCGTTGCTCCACTACGCAAGTCTTGGCGGCGGGGCGAAGCGCGTGCAGTTCGTGTCACCTGCGGTTTCATATCGAGATTGAGGAAGACAACTGCGTGAAGTGCGGCTACCCCCTTTATCAGTTGAAATCAGCCGTTTGCCCGGAGTGCGGCACGCCGATTGCCAACGCGAATCACCCTCATCCTGCGGCGTGACCGTCGCCGTATTCCTGCTTGTACCACTCAAACGCCTTTGCCATCCCGTCGGCAAAGCGCGTCTCCGGTTTCCACCCAAGTATCTTTTGCGTCTCGTCGCTGCGCAGTCGCTGCGGCAATCCGGTGAGCGCGATCGCGCTGCGTTGCAGGACATGGGCGCGCGGGCCGGACTTGATGAGGAATTCACCGAGCCATCCAAAGAGAAATGCAATGGGATAGGGGATCTTCTTCTTGATGCGAGGTACGCCGAAACCGTCGGCGAGGGCATCGAAGTATTGCTGCTGCGTCACGCGCTCGTTCGGCCCGGCGATAAGCAGTCGACCGGCCGCGCCGGGGACCAGCCCCGCGAGCATGATGGCCCGTGCGGCGTCGACGACATAGACCAGCGCCATTTCGTTTTGCCCGTCACCGAGGATCATCATGATGTCGTCGCGCATCGTCGGAGCGAGATAGGTGTGCATCGTGCGATTGCGCGGGCCGTAGAGATAACCCAGGCGCACAATGGTCCATTCGCCGCGGCAGCGCTGCATGACCACCCGCTCGGCGCGATACTTGGCGAGGCCGTAGATAAACCAACGCGGTGGTTCGGGCGTCGGTGTCGATTCTTCGATCACCTGCCCCGATGCAAGCAGACTCGGGTGATAGACTCCGCAGGAGCTGACATACACGAATCGCTTGACGCCGGCCGCGTTGGCAGCGTCGACCAACCGCTGCGTTCCCAGCACGGTCGTCTTGTGAAACTGTTCCTCGCTTCCAACGATCTCAACGCGGGCGGCTGAATGATAGAGAATGTCGATTCCCTCAGAGGCGGCGGCAAGTGATGCTTCGTCGTCGAGGTCTCCGGTCACGACCTCCGCTCCAAGCGAGTGAACGAAATCCGCATTGCTGCCGGCGCGCACCAGCCCGCGCACGGTGTGCCCCGCGGCGATGAGCAATTCGATGAGGTGGCTGCCGACAAAGCCGGTCCCGCCGGTGACAAGGACATTCATGTGGTAATTGATAAGGGGGAACAGGAAAACGCGAAAGGCGGTTCGGCCGCGAGGTGAATTCGATCAGGACGCCGGCGGCCTGGGAATCCACCGCGGTACATCGCGACAAAACTGCTCATACGACTCTCCGAATCGCTTCCGAAGCAGCGGTTCTTCGATGCGTGTTACCTGGTAGTGGGCGAAGACCATTCCCATGACGACGAACACGGCAATGCCGATCGAGGCGAAGTAGATCGCCTGCCCGATGGCCGTAAGGATCAGCGTGATGACGACAGGGTTTCGCACGTAGCGATAAGGCCCGGTGGCGACGAAGTGCTTTGGCGGGTCGAACTCAACGTGCGGCCCCTTGCCGTGGAAGATCAACCAGACCGAACAATAGGTGTACGCGGCAAGCCCGGTCGTAAAGACCGCCAAGCCCACCAGCGTGCAGAATTGCGTCCAAAACGAGCGAATGATCGCGCCAACCGGGATGTCTGTTGCGAGCCGGTATTCGATGAGATACAGGACGGATGGGAATACGCCCAGCACGACCAGCAGAAACCCGATCGTGAAGATCGTGCTCTTGAGCGCAAAAGGCTTTTCCGGCGGGCTTGGGGCTGCCGGGGGTGGTTGATCTACCATCGCACCGCGAAACCGGCCGTCATCCATTTGCTGGATTCAACGGCGTGGACCATGGCCAGTTGACCGGGCTTGATCTCACCCGCACGGACCATTTCGTCGAAGTGCAGCAAGGTGGCCGAGCCGCCGCAATAGCCGATTTTGTCGCTGCGGAACTTAATCTTGTCGCGCGTGATATGCAGCCGATCAAGGAAGGCCGGAATATGGTCTTCGTAAAGCTGCAGCGTGGGGATTGAGACGACGTAATGATCCACGGTGCCGGGGTCGATGTTCATCTGCTTGGTGAAGTTGCACAGCCCCTGGAGAAGCAGGGGGGCGGCGTTGTCGTTCACGGCAGAGAAATCCTGCCACAGGTGATGCTGGCCGTCCTGATACAGCTCGGGAATCTGGTGGCCGGCTTTCATGAGGTCGGCGGCTGCGCCACCGGCGGTCATGCCCGCAGGGCGACCGGCCCCGACGGACTCCACAAATGTCCCGACGATTTCGCGGCCGGGCTTGCCGTTTTCCGTTGCCGTAAGCACCAATGCGCCAGCGCCATCGGCGAGGATCCATCGCAATGCGGCGTGTACTTTGTCCATCTTTGACTGGTTGAAATAGCAGCTGCGCAGGTAGATCGATGAAAGCTGGCTGTAGGCGACAAGGGCCGTCTTGTAGCGGCCGCATCGCAGGGCGTCGTAGGCGACCTGCACGCTCTTGCCGACGCCGGTGCAGTTCGAGTGAATCTCCATCTCGGCGCAACTCTGAATGCCGAGACGCTCCTGAAGCAGCGTGCTGGTCGGGGGCGTGCTCTGGTCATACGACGGGCACGACATGATGACCAGTTCAATCTGCTGCGGCTCCATCTGAGCCATCTCAAGGGCATTGCGCGCGGCCTTCTCGGCCAGCGTGCTGAAGTTGTGCGTCATGTCCTTGGTTTCAGGATCGACGGCAAAGTGGCGGGTGCGAACGCCGCCGCGATCGAGCATTTTGGGGCCGAGGTTTTCGATGAAGCTCTTTACCTTCGGTGGAGCGTGTTCGAGCGGACCGAGAACCGCCTCAAGGCGTTCATTGGTCACAGGTGGGCCGGGAAGGAAACTTCCGGTTCCGGCGATCTTCACAGATAAGAAGGACATAGCACTCCCAGTAAAAACTCTCTCACTCCCGAAGCAGAGTACGCTTCGTTCGGCGAGTGTCCATCCTCGGGGCGGCGATTCCGTGCCGCCCGGCAGGCGGAGTATGGTAGCAAACTCCGCGCCGCAGCGTCAGAGTCCCTTTCTAACCTAAATGGCGGCGTGCGGCAACCTATTCGGACCCTGGCGACTGGGGAAATTATTACCCAGTCCAGCTACGGGGCAAGTGGCATTTTTCCCACAATCCTATTTCTGACAATACTTTACATGCCGTTTTTCCAGCAGAACGAAGGCTTGGAACGGTTCAGGATGCCGGGGCCTGGCCGGTGAAAAAGTTCGTGGGAGGAGCCTGGCGGCCTTGCGTCTGGGGCGCTCGGCCTTTGTCATCCACCAGTCATGAACCTGACCTTTCGTCGAATGCCGTTGCGACTGGCCGATTCGTTCCGAACGGCCAAGGCCGACCGGACCGATAAAGAAACCCTCTGGGTGAGAGTCGAGCATGAGGGAATCGAGGGCTGGGGAGAGGCCGCGCCGGTCGACACCTATCGCCAGACGCTCGAATCGGCCGAGGCGACGCTGAGAAAAATCGGGCCGCTCCTGGGCGATGATCCGACCGACATCGAAGGCATCAGCAATCGACTCACGGCATCGTTTCACGATCAGCTTGCAGCGGTGTGCGCCGTGGATGCAGCGCTGCACGATTGGCTTGGAAAGCGCGCGGGCCTGCCGACCGTCCGCGTGCTTGGGCTTTCGCCGCGCATCGTTCCGCTCACATCATTCTCGCTTGGCATCGGCGAACCTGAACAAATCGCCGACAAGATGCGCCGGGCTGCTGAGTATCCGATTATCAAAGTGAAACTCGGATCTGCGCGCGACGAGGAGACCCTTGCAATCATTCGAGACATCGCACCGGAAAAGACGGTTCGTGTCGATGCCAACGCGGCGTGGACCGTCGACGAAACGCTTGAGAAGCTTCCCATGCTCGCGAAGTATCGCGTCGAGTTTGTTGAACAGCCGATCCGCGCCGGCGACCGCTATGGTCTTCGTCGATTGCATGAATCCGGCATTCTTCCCATTGTGGCCGACGAGAGTTGCGTTGTTCCTGCTGATGTTCTTCCGCTCGCAGGGTGCGTGGCCGGCGTCAACATCAAGCTCAGCAAGTGCGGCGGCATTCGGCCTGCGCTAAAGATGATTCACCTTGCGCGGGCGGCCGGTTTGAAGGTGATGCTTGGCTGCATGATCGAAAGTTCGCTGGGCATTGCGGCGGCTGCGCAGCTTGCACCGCTCGCGGATTGGTTGGACCTCGATGGGCATCTGCTTATTTCCAACGATCCGTTCAACGGGCTTGGCGGCCGCGAGGGACTTTTGACCATTGGCGGCGGGCCAGGGCTTGGCGTCATGCCGGTCGCATGAGCCGGTTTGCGAAAAAAACTACCCCCGCAAAATGGTGCAAAAGGACGCAAAAGGACGCAAAAGGACGCAAGAAGTCCTGAGTCTTGAGTCTTGAGGCGCTGAGGGAAGAGGGAACGGGGAACAGGGAACAGAGGAAGGCACTGAGGCACCCGCCGCGGCGGGTAAACTGCGGCACGAAGGGGAGGTAGAAGTCGCTGCGCGACGTTGGGGTGGGGGTTGTAATTGCGGCAAATTGGCGCGGGAATTGAAAAACAGCTGGCGTCCACCCAGGCGGATCTTCGATTTGCCGGCGTGGTTCCGAGGGGACCGGGGGACATGGGGATCGGGGGTCCAAGGGGTCGAGTGACGGAGCCTGGCCGGTGCGCGAGCCGTGGGTGATCGATGATCGGAATTGACACATTGACGCACATGGGGTTGTTCCTTTCTTTCTCTGCGTGACACCAATCAATCTTGCTCGTCGTTTCAGTCGGGTGCGATTTTTTCGATAAGTCGTTTGGCGGGTGAGGGTTGGCGTCGCGGCGGGTGCGGATTTTGCAGGGCGAGCCGGTTGCCGTGGTGGAATGGTCAGGGATGTCGCGTCGTTATGTGGTTGGGGCGTGACGTCGGTCGCGTGAATGGTGGGATTTGGAAGCGCGTGGGGGGCTCGTTATTCTAACGTTCGGATGAGCCGGTAGGAGTGTGTTTGTCGAGAAGGGACTGGAAAAGTTGAATGACCCCTTTTACCTAGAATTGGAGACACAAGTGCCAACTGAGCAAGACGATTCGTTACACTATTTGACTAAACGCATTTCCAGGCTTGAAGCAACGACTAATCGTCATCGACGCTGGGTTTATGTTCTTAGTGCCTACTGCTGCTTTCTAACAGTTTCAGGCCCTGTGATTCTTGCTTTGCTGCGAGCAGAAGGCCGAAACATGCTGTTCCAATCATCGATCGATGGAAAAGCGGGAACTGGTCGCTCCTATGTTGAGCTTTGGAGCACGGACATCAGGTCAGCGGGGTTGCTTTTTCGTGACTCCCAAGGAAGGGATAGAGGCGGGCTCTCTGTTTTTCGAGACAACCCTATTTTTGGATTAATCGATCCGAATGGAAAAACACGAATCTCCGCAGGGTTTATGGAAGCCGACAAAACGCCGAGAGTGTGCATTTTTGATAAGAACGAACTTAGCCGTGCCGCGCTTTATCTCCAACCTGATGATACGCCCCGTCTATCTTTCTTTGATCAGAAGCAGCGCTGTCGCTTAGTATTGGCGCTTGAAGCAAATGGATGGCCGACATTAAGTGTGTTTGACGACAAGGAAAACTGTCGTTTTGTATTTTCTGGCAATGATGGCATGCCTCAAGCTTATTTGTGGGACAGTAATAACGAGAGATGGGCAACCTATTCTTTAGATAATGATATTAAAAATGGTGTGTTATTTAAACACAAACCAAATGACGCGACTACAAATCCCTCGTCGCCATAGGGATAAGAATGTCGGCCAACGACTCGTCACGTCAAGGGCACAATGTCTGGGGCCTGATCGACCGGACCGGTGCTTTGATGGAACGGTACGTCTATGAAAGCTAGTAACTGTTTACCGTCTTGCGTTTCCGCTTGAGTTTAGCCGATCTTAGAATGGTGAAAGAGGAAGGGCGGAGCCTTCTGGGAGTTCGCCATGGATGGCGGCCGGCTGGCGCGGGCACAACAGGCACAGACCGAAAAGGGT
>JACRIM010000038.1 GCA_016235815.1 Planctomycetota bacterium | reverse complement strand
TACTTCAACGCGACTTCCTTGCCGCCGTCGCTCGTCGCGTAGTAGACCTCTCCGAAGCCGCCGCGACCCACCCCACGCTGGATCGTGTAGCCCGATAGAGGCCGATCTCCCTGATTGAATCGAAACGACATCGTTACACACGACCTGTGCGGCGTTGGCATTCCGCCGGGGCGCCGGGCCTACAGAGTGGATTAGAACAACTTATCGAACGCGACCTTTTGCGCACGCTTGGCCAGGCCCACGCGATAGCGAGCCTCGGAAAAGCATCCGACCGCAAGCAGTGTCATCAACACGGCACCCATTGGCGTCGGGTTATAGACGGGATTCGGAACCTGATAAGATTTTACTTTGCTCCGCATGAATTCCGATTCCGAATCCCAACGCTCGTGATGGACACGCACCGTGCGGAACAATTCATCGGAGGGGCCGACCACGTAGCCCTCTCGGCTCCAATGCTTGAACGACCCGACCGAACCGACCGAGGCACAGGCGCCCGCAAGCGCGAACACCGTGGCAAACGCCTTGTTCCAGTACCCATCACCGGGCGTCAAGGTGAACGACGGACCACGCAGGATCCAGAAGAACAACAGCCCCACGGCACCAGCGGTCGCCGCGGATAGTCCGAGCAATTGCATTTTCCCTGCGAAGAAGTAAACAGACGACGTCAGACCCGAACCAATCAGCGCCGTGCTCGCCGCCATGAGCGCCGGCCGGGCCGTCGATCGCCAGAATCCAAGCCCGCTCCGGTGAGAAGCTTTCCACACGCCAAGGCCGGCAAGCGGAAACAACCCGCTCGCCACAAGATAGGCAATCCGCATCATGTCAACGTGGTAGGTTTCCCACCCATCGATTTGGACGGACTCCATCTCCGGCGGCGCAAACGTGCCGAGGCCCAGGAGAATCACGCCGGCCACACCGGCCGCGATCGCCAGCAGCCCCCACATCACTCGACCAACGACGCTTCGCCGGTCCGACGAGCCGTGCCACTGATTGTGTATATCCATCGTCATCGCATGTCTCCTTACTCTGCCGACTCTTTCAATTCTTCCATGGCTCGACGGGCCTGACGTCGACGATTGCTCGCCTCATTCGCCGAACAAAAGGCCATCAGTCCGGCGAACACCGTCGCCAGCGGCCATTGGGAGTATTGCCTTCCCGCGACGCGATATTCACGACGCACGATCTGCGAATCGGAGGGAGTGCGACCTTGAGCGAGAACGTGAACGCGCTCGGCCATTTGAACAGCTCCATCCACCGCCTCATCGACGACCGCACCGATTCTCCCGTCGGCGTCTGAAACCGTCCCATCCTCTGAAAACTCGGAAACGTCGCTTCGCGTGCTTCGGCGATTGCGCGCGCTCGTGTCCGGCCATTCGCGGCGTTCCAGGGCAAACGTCCGAAACTCGGGTTCGTTCGTTTCCAGTTTGAAATTCGACTTGGCCCATTTCGAGAACATCGACGACGCCACGATCGCGCTTGCGATGAACACGTAAGTAAACGTCTTGGCCCACATGCGATTCCAGTAGGCGTCGCCGGGCATGAGCGGCACCGGCGGTCCGCGCAGCACCCATAGCTGTGCAAAGACAAGGCACATGAATGCCGAAAACCCAAGGAACACGAGTTGTAGCTGCCCCGCTGCAAGATTGAGGTATGCATTGAACGATGCCAGGCCGAAGGCCAACGCGACGCACATCAACGCCGGGCGAATCGTTGCCCGCCAAGGCATCAGGCCGCCACGATGCGATGCCTTCCACAGGGCAAAGCTCGCAAATGCCAACATGCCCGCGGAGAAAAAATACAGGGCGTGCATTTCATTCCAATAGTACGTTTGCCCATCAAGCGAGAAGCCGCACCGCGCCATTTCCACATCGGCGAATGTTCCTCCGCAGAAAGTGGCAATCGCCCCGACTGAAAACGCAAACGCGAAGAAACCCCATATCGTGCGCGCCGCCGGCGAACGGCCGCCCGGCCGCGTCTTCCACTGGCTTTCGAGGAGCGGTCGGGCTGCTGCGTCAACATAGTTTCCGTTTAGGAGGATCAGGATGCCATCGATCCAGCCCCAAAGCGCGCCGACGCCCGAAAGAAACGTGACGATCATCTGGAATACGCCGATTGCCGTGTAGCCCGTGTAAAACCGGTGAATGCCCAGCCAACCAAAAAAGACTCCAAGCAGGCCGGTGGTCAGTCGATACCGCTGAGGGAATGGCGGTGTTCCGGTCTTCCATTTCGTGTCTGGCTTCCACGCGTCATCCCACATCTGGCGGCCCATGTCTTTGAGGCCACCGGATCGCTCGATCACGGGTGGAGGAGGCGGCGGAGGCGTGCGTGCGAAGGCGGTGAGATTGCTGCTGCCCGTGGCGATTCCGCCGCCGACGGCCGCGACTGGTGCTGACTTAACTTTCTGGGAAACGGCGGCCGCCATGCGCGTCAGCGAGAGCGAGTCAATCGACTCAACCCACTGGCTTACATCCTGCACGGCGAAGACATCGGCCATCATTTCGCCGACTGTCTGATACCGATCCTTGGGGTCTTTGGCGAGGGCCTTGCGGATGACATTCGGGAAGGGCGCGGGAAGTTCATCCACCACCGGCTGTGCCGTCAGGTGCTTCATCAGCACCTCGCCCATGCTCGACCCGCTGAACGGAACCTTCCCCAGCAGCATCTCGTACAACATGACACCCAGAGCATAAATATCGATCGTCCGGTCGTAGTTCCCGCTGCCCACCTCGGGGGCCATGTAGTGAACCGTGCCGACGCTCACCGTCTGTCCGGAGTGCTGACTTGCCGCCATGATCTTGGCCAGGCCGTAGTCACCGATCTTGACGTACCCATCCTCGTAAAAGATGTTCCCCGGCTTCAGGTCGCGGTGAACAATTCCCCGATCATGCAGGTAGCTCAGGCCCTTGCCGACCTCTCGCAGGAAGTACGCCGCCTTTTGGACGCCGAGGCCCCCGGCTTCGTTGTTCATCAGGTCTCGCAGCGACGGGCCGTTCACATATTCCATGATGACGAAGAACTCGCCATCGGGGCTTTGCTTCACGTCGTGGATGCCGACCAGGTACGGGCTTTTCAGATTC
>JACRIM010000002.1 GCA_016235815.1 Planctomycetota bacterium | reverse complement strand
TCGATCAGTTCCTACCCGACCGCTGGCAGGCCGCACGCCACACGACTGCACCCGCAAACTGAATCCGCACAGGCCCGCCTCGCCAGCAATCGGCATGCCGCAGCATCAGCTCACGCAAACGGTGTTCACCGGACGCTTACGCATCATCAAACCCTTTGTTGCTTCTGCCTTCGTAAACGAACCGTTCCTTCTTTGGCTTCGCTATTAGAAGGGAATTCAATTGCCCACTCGCTATTGCGAAATTGAGGCTCTGTCCGCTATTCAGGTAAGAAGTCACAACTCCTACGACATCGCCCTTATCACTGAACACAGGGCCGCCGCTTGACCCCGGGCTGATTGGCGCTGAAATTTGATACCAAAGCCTGCGCTTCCAGAATTCGCGCAGGCCACTAATCAGACCCTCACTTAGCGAATTACTTAGTCCTTGAGGATTGCCGATTACGAATACCTTATCACCGACTTGACAATCACGAGATATTGAAACGCTCAGAACTGTTTTTCGGGGAACGGCAGTACTCACCATCAGCAATGCCAAATCGCTCTCTGGAGACTCTGCCAATACTGTGCTTGCATGCCCTATTGTTCCATCAGAGAAAACAACATCAATACCAGCGGCGGCTCGGATCACATGAAAGCAAGTGACAATCTGACACTCAAAATACTCCGTATCTGTTAACTTCTTCGGCGACGCGTCTACACTGATTACGAATCCCGTTCCTCCGCCAATCCGTCGGTCCCTACTGTTCTTGATGACTAGCTGAACGACCGCAGGCGATGCTTTCGAATACAACTGTGATGGCGTCAGTAGTTTGTCGGCAGATGCAGTCGTGACTGGCGGAAAATTGGGTCTAACTTGTGGCTCAGCACAAAGTGTGAGGCAAAAGGCCAGTGGACTCACTAACACATTTACTAACAACAGATACTTCATGGTTCGGCCTTACGAGGCTATTCTTGAATCAAGTCAGGCAATGCAATGAAGCCGACGATGTTAGCAGATCATTCCCCCAAAACACTTGGTCAAATTGACCCGGCTGCTGACGTAACATTTCACGCAGCCGACCAAAAAATGTGTCTCGATTGAAATCAAAATAAGGCGTCCGTCCGCAAGGATGCGTTCCATCCGAATAGAGTAGAAGGATGACTGGCGCATGCCCGGCAATCGACCGGTACTTAAGTAGCTTCGCAGCCTTGTTAATGATCAGCCGTTCAACCATTGAATAATCAAACCCAGTAAATCGCTGGTCCAGTGATGTTCGTGGTAATCCAAGTTGTAGGTCGTCATGCCGCATTATTCGCAACGAATCAAAAAATTCTGATGCAAGCGGATACATGGACTCAGAAATCCATCTGTGGCGACTGGGCAATCTGGTGTATCGCGCAACTCGAGCATCGCTTGCGAACCGCAAACTCACATTTGCACGGTCTTTCAAAGGCCTATTGTCAATTACGATTTTTTTTAAGTCGGCAATTACATCTTTCTGGTGTTTGCCATCTCGACCCGCCGGAATGAGAAACGAATCTCCTTTCTTCTTGTAACTCAGGGCAACACTACAGGTGTTAACTTTCGGGTCATGAATCCACGCCTCGACATGAGCATGCTTGTATAACCAGTCCCTGTCGTATGCCTCGTTGTATGCTCCTTGCTCTCGGTATTGGGCCAATTCGACGTAACGGTATCCAGCAGCATCCTTAATAAGGAAATCTGCTGCCGGAGGATCGGCCTTGGTCAGTTGCTCGGGTATTACCTCAAGTAGCTGAGTGAACTGGGATACAACTCGGTTTTCGTGGTCCGATTGAGAATTGTTTGAGGCTGATTTGTTTACCATTGCGATCCCTCGCGTTAGCACGAGTTCACCCTAATATACAATCGTCCCCTCGACCGGCGAACTCGCTGTGGCGTAGAGCTTTTTTGGAATGCGGCCGGCGCGGTGGGCCAGGTAGCCGGCGTCGAGGGCGTGGGCCATGGCGCGGGCCATGGCGACGGGGTCTTTGGCGTGGGCGATGCCGGTGTTGAGGAGGACGCCGTCGGCGCCGAGTTCCATGGCGATGGCGACATCGCTGGCCGTGCCGACGCCGGCGTCGACGATGACGGGGTAGGTCGGGTCACCTTCGCGGAGCATTTCCAGAATGATGCGGATGTTGTTGGGGTTGAGGACGCCCTGGCCGCTGCCGATGGGGCTGCCGGCGGGCATGACGCTGGCGGCGCCGGCTTCCTTCAGGCGACACGCGGCGGCGACGTCGTCGCTGGAATAGACGAGGACTTCGAAACCATCCTTGACGAGTTCCTTCGTGGCCTCCAGCGTCGCGAGCGGGTCGGGCAGAAGCGTTTTCTTGTCGTGCAGCACCTCAAGCTTGACCCACTTTGCTCCGGGGTTGTTGAGCTGCTCCAGAAGTTCACGGCCGAGTCGGGCCACGCGGATCGCATCGTCCGCCGTGAAGCAACCGGCGGTGTTGGGCAGAATCGTGTATCGCTTGGTGTCGAGGAAGTCGAGGAGGCTGCGGTTCTGCGCGTCGAACAGGCGTTCGCGGCGCACGGCGACCGTGACCACCTCGCAGCGGCTGGCTTCGAGGCATTCACGCATCAATTCATACGTCGCGTACTTGCCCGTGCCGACGAAGAGGCGCGAGCGAAAGGTGAATGAACCGATCTTGATCGGGGCGGGGTCCATTCTCATCCTCCTCCAACGAGCGTAACGATTTCAACCGTGTCGCCATCGGCGAGCGGCGCTGCGTCGTAACTGGCCCGTCGCACGAGTTGCTTGTTTACTTCAACGGCGAAGGGCGGCCGGGGATTGCGCAGTGCGACGAGCGACGCGACTGTGGCGGGTGCTATTAGTGCGACAGACTCGCCGTTCACGCGGATGGAGATCGTGGCTGGGCCAGTGGCTTGAGTGTTCATTTTGCAAGCATTATAGCGAAACGAGGAAACTGCTGAAGATGGTTATACAGGTTGAAAACCTGTGACACAGGACACAGGTTGGAAACCTGTGCCACAAGACTTCGGGGCACACGTTTAGTCCGGCACGAGGATGCGCGTGTAAAGCCAATAGACGAACATAAGAAAGCCGCCTTCGAGGGCCAGGCCCGCCAGCCCGAGCATCGGCCCATGCAACCAGAAGAGCAGCAGCGCGAACGACAGACTGTTCAGCACGATCGCCGAGACGGCCTGCACGCGCTGACCATCGACGCCGGAATCGGTCCCGGCTTTCTTCGTGCGATTGGCCCAGAGCACGGCCGCGGCGAAGGTGGCCGAGAGCGCGACGGTGTAGGGCAGGAGCGTGAGCACGGGCGTTTTGCCGCCGAGTTGCGTGAAGACGACAAGCAGAGATGTGATCAGCGCGCCCAATGCGATCCACACAGAGAGCAATGCGAGCATGGTGCACGGCCCTCCATTGTCAACGGGCCGCCTGGTCGCCCAGGCGACTCTTCGACTGGCGTTTGCTGTCCGGCGGCTCATCCTCGGGCATGATAAATTTCTCCACGCCGGGGCCGATGAGCGGCAGGGCCTTGTAAATGTAAAGCAGACCGAGCACGCCGGCGGTGAAGGTGCCGATGCTGATGGCCTGCGAAATGGTGAGGCCGCCGACATCGAGCGGGTTGTCCTGTCGAATGGCCTCCAGCACGACGCGGGAGATGGAGTAAAGAATCAGGAACCACGGAAGAACGACGCCGTGTCGCCTGCGGTAATAAAACATGATCGACAGGAGCCAGCAGATCAACATGCCCGAGACCATTTCGTAAAGCTGCGCCGGATGCACGGGCTTCGATTTGTAATGGTCGGCGAGGGTGAGCAATTCCTGAATCGTCAATCCGTACTTGCTCGCGTGGTTTTCGACCAGGCCGATCGGCGTGTTGTTATGCGACATCAATGCCCGTTGTGCGGCCTCCAGCGCCTCGCGGTTTCTCTTTTGGGCATCGCCATCCTTGGGGTCGGTGGCGTCGAGTGTCTTTCGAGCGGCACTTGCGGCTTCGATCAGGCGTTTTCCGGTCGCGCCGCCGTCCTCGGCCGCGGCCCGTAAATAGTCTGGCGCGAGTGGGTAAGCCTCCCCGGATGCGGTGGTCACCAGTAACTCCTTCGGGAGTGTCAGTTGGCCGAAGTGATATTGCTGTGTCATGGCGGGGCTGCCATAGGGGAATCGCACGGCCCAGGGGACTTGGGCCTTTTCCCGCGCGGGGTCGTGCTCATCAATGCAGACCGAGCCCCAGCAGCAGCCATTCAGGAAGCACCCGATGCGCGTGATGGCCAGGCCCCACGCGAGGGCGGGCGCGCACATATCCAGATACCAGCGAACCGAGACCTTGGCCATGTACTTCAAGTAGATGTACATCGCGGGGATAGTGAGCAACGGCCCGCCCCAGAACTCCAGACCGCCGGCGCGGATGTCGAGGACCGCGCCCCACGGGCTGGTCTGATTTGCAAAACGCGTGTCCCAATAGTGCCAGACGAACATGATCCTTGCGCCGAGCACGCCGGCGACGAGCGCGATAAAGCCGAGATTGAGGACGATATCGGGATTGGCCTGCGAACGCATGGCCCGACGGCAGCACATCCAGATGCTGGTCAGGAAGGCGATCATCATCATGACGCCGTAACTCTTGACCTCTGCCAGCCATTCGGGCAGAAACGGAATCGTGAACATCGTGGGGTGCATATCGATCCTTCTATCGGCCAGTCGTCGGATGGCGGATGATAGCGGAGCGGGCTGGAGGCCGGAATGCGGTTGCGTAACGAACGCGTCACGATTGGGCGGCGTAGGCTAGAATACCGGCCGGATTTCCAAGCGACCGTGTGAGCCAAACAAATGCCCCCCCGTCGAAAAACCCGTCAAGTTCGTGTTGGTCCTGTCCTCATCGGCGGCGATGCGCCGGTGTCGATCCAGTCGATGACCAGCACGTACACCTACGAGATCGATAAGACCGTCGCACAAATTCAGGAACTGGCCCGGGCTGGGGCGGACATCGTGCGTGTGGCGGTGCCGGAGCCGCGCGACACCGAGGCGCTGAAGCACATTCTGCCTCAGGTGCCGGTGCCGATCGTGGCGGATGTACATTTTCATTTTCAGCGGGCGTTGGAGGCGGTCGAGGCGGGCGTTCACAAGATTCGACTGAACCCCGGCAATATTCAGGATCGGGCGCAGGTAGATCGAGTCATCCGCGCCTGCCGCGAGCGGGGGATTCCCATTCGCGTCGGCGTCAACGAGGGCGGCATCATCGAGCGGAAGGACAAGGACGTTCGCGCTGCGGAGAAGGCGTCGCTGGAGGCCGATTACGAGGGGCACCTGATCGGCATCATGGTTCGCAAGGTTGAGGAGTACCTGCGCATCTTTGACGAAAACGATTTTCACGATGTGGTCCTTTCCGCCAAGAGCATCGACCCGCGTATCGTTATTCGTGCCTACACGGCCATCAGCGAACGCTTCGATTTCCCGCAGCATCTGGGCGTCACACACGCCGGGCCGAAGGAGACGGGATGCATCCGCAGCGTCGTTGCGCTCGGAACACTACTGGCCAACGGCATCGGCGACACGATTCGCATCAGCTACGCGAGCGACCCGGTGTTTGAAGTGACCGACGCGAAGGAGATGTTGAATTGCCTCGGCCTGCGCCCGCGCGTAGAGCCGGAGTTGATCGCATGCCCGACGTGCGGGCGGATCGAGATAGATCTGATCACGCTTGTTCAACAGGTGCGAACGAGGCTGGCGACGATCAAGACGCCGGTGAAGGTGGCGGTGATGGGCTGCGTTGTGAACGGCCCGGGCGAGGCGGAGGGGGCCGACGTCGCCGTCTTTGCGGGCAAGGGCAAGGGGATCATCTATGTGCAGGGGGAGCAGACGCGGACGGTGAGCGAGGCCGACATGCTGGAGGCGCTGTACGAGGAGTGCGTGGCTTTCGCGGCTCGCGTCGAGCGCGGGGAGGTGACGCTGCGCCAGGGCGGCGTGACGATCAAGCCGCCGGACCCGCTGCCAAGGGCGGATGGGAGCTTGCCGCTGACGGTAATCGCCGAGTAGTAGGTAAATGACTGATTCCATCAATTCTAACGACCTGATCGTTGCGGCCTTCAAGGCGGCAGAGTCCGGTGATCGGGAAGAGCTTGCCCGGTTGCTTGATCTTGGCGTTCCGCCCGATTCTACTGACGGAGAAGGCGACACTCTCCTCATTACGGCGGTTTCGAAGCGGCAGGCAGAGTGTGCACGCTTATTGCTGAGTCGCGGGGCCAAACCTAATGGTGTTCTGGACGATGGAGAACCGATATGGATGGCGTCTTACCGTTCAGAAAACGCCCAATGCATCCGAGTCCTGATTGAGCACGGGGCCGACCCCAATAAATGCCAGGGCGATGACTCTCGCCACACCTTACTCATGCACCTGGCTGTCGAACCTTCGGATCTGTCAAATCTGATCGAACTGCTCAAGCACAAACCGAATCTCGATGCGCGGAATGAGGAAGATGAATCCCCACTGACATATGCGATCGCTTATGGGAATGTCAAAGCTGTTCGATTATTGCTGGACTCCGAAGTGGACATCAACGCCCGCGTCTGCAAAGGCGAAACCGCGCTCATCGTTGCGACGGGTGCTCACAACGAAACGACCAACGAAATTATCAACCTGCTTCTTGATCGCGGCGCAGATGCCAATATTGGTAGCACGGAAGAAAACGAACTGGTGCCACACCACTTACCATTGATGACATATGTTCGCTGCCACGCACCAAGCGACGAAAACCTTGTCGTGCTTCGACGGATCGCAACATTAACCCATGACATAAACTACAAAACGCCCGAAGGGAAAACAGCCCTGAGGATGGCCCGTGAGGCCGGGTTTCAGCCGTATATAGACCTGCTCTTCGAGTTTGGTGGGAAGGAATGACGACGGGCTCAAGCCTGGCACTTGGCATTAGTTCACCTGCTTATACAAACGCTTGACACTCCCCAATCCCCCATTAGAATCCCCTCCGTCTCGTTGGGAGATTCTTATGCGCACCATGCGAAACCATCTCAAGACCCCGTCTTTCATTGCTTCGGCAATGCGGCGGTCGGTGCGCGCGGCGGGCTGTGGTTCGCCACTCGCCTAATTCCCCATTCCCTTTCAACGCGTATTCAATGATTTGTCCGTTTGTCTAAGCGGCCTGTTTGGCCCTGCGCGGTGGATGCTGCGCGAAAATAGAATGAACATGAGCGATGAAAAAACAATGAGTCAACCGCTGGCGCCGGAGGATATCCGGCCCGGCGACTTTGTGTCCTTGCTGCATGTCGTGAGCGAGTGCGTGCCCTTCTTCTGCATCGAGGACGTTCAATTCCGGCAGATCGAGCCGGTGCGAATCACCCACATGCCTCGTTCCATCGAGCCGATGGAGGTGGTCGAGGTCTGCCTGCCCTTCGTGCTGGTGCGTCTGCCCGATGAGAAGCACCAGACGCTGGACGTGCGCCGGCATCGCGTTGCACGGCTGTCGCAGCGGTTCGGTAAGAAGTCGTTCAAGCGGCTCAAAGAACAGGGCCGGAATACGGCTCTTGATGGCCCGACGGCGTAGAAAGTGCCCGTTCGACCGGTCGGCCATAGCCGTCTGCTTCCCCGGCCCGTCTTCCCTTTGGAACGAGGCATCGTTTGAGAAGGAGACTGTCATGAACGAGCGTAAACTGAAACCCCGGTCATCTCGATTTGTCCCCGGCACGATTTACCACTTGGCGATCATCGGCCTGGCCGCCGTCGGTATGAATGGTCTGGGAAATCAGGCCGCCTTTGCGGACGGCCGCGTCGTCGTCGTGGGCCCGAATCAAGGCCCGCAGCCCGTCGGCCCGAACGAGAAGGTCGCGGGCGGCAAGACCGTCGTCGTCAATGGCGAGCCGGTCACGATCGTCGAGGTCAAGCCGATGCCGCCGAAGCCCAAGTTCGTCATCGGGATGCCGATGCCCACTCCACCCGGCGGCTTGATGTATTTCCCGTTTGTGGATGACGACGACGGCGGCATACACACCACGCACGAAGCCTGGGTCAATTCCCCGGGTGGTGGCGCCCCGGACAACTTTATTGTGGTAACAAAGAGTACCCACCCCGGCGGAGGCACGGCCACGGGAAACAACATGGCCTTCCCGCCCGGTTGTATTCTCATTCCCGATCCGCCGCAGCCGGCCGGATTGAAGTTCATGGCCGCCAAGTTCCCCGCCGACCCCGCAACCGAGAGCGCGGTGCTGGCGTCGCTCGGCCTGCCCAACAACCCCTGGACCGAGGTTTGGGAATTGACCACCGGCGATTTGTATTTCTTCACAGACAACAATCCGCCGGGGCCGCCCGTTCAGATTCGCCCCACGTTTCAAGCGGGCGATCTCAATTGCGACGAATCGATTGACGCTCTGGATATCCAATGGTTTGTCAAAGCACTGTTGGACGCCCAAACCTACACCGCGAACAACCCTTCCTGTGGCTATTTCTACGCGGACATGAACGCCGATGCAGCGGTGAATTCGCTGGATGTTGGACCTTTTGTCGCGAAGCTGCTTGGTTCGTGAAAGCCCTTTTGCAATGCCGGCCGGGCAGTATGGAAATGGGGATTCGCCGGGAATGAAACCGCCACGTACTCGATCATCCCCGCACCCAGCGAACTTGCCGGCGCGTCGCACGGCTGTCCGAGCGCTTTGGAAAGAAGTCGTTCAAGCGGCTGAAGGCACAAGCGGATAGCGAGGGCACGCCCGAAAAACCGTAGGCGAATCGGTAAGATGGTACCCATGAACAGCGTGACACGACGGCAGCGGCCCCGGCGATGGATGCTCAACGGCATCCTCGCCATGGGGTTCGCCGTCGGCTGCGCAGGGCCCCAGCCCAAGCCAGCGTCTGACACAACGCAGCGTACCATTGTCCTGCTCCCCGGCATCGAAGGAGGAGCGTGGCAACTTGATGGCACGGTCAAGGGTCTGCGAGACGGTGGGATTAACGGCGAGTTCGATGTCATCTCATGGGGGCAACGTCCATTCGGATCCCTCGATAACCTCACCAACCTCGACGCGAACAAGGCCCGCGCCAAGTCGATCGCCGAGCGAATCATCGGGCACCAGCGTGAACACCCGGAACGGCCGATCGCGCTCATTGGTTTCAGCGGCGGCGGAGGACTTGCCGTGCTTGTCGCGGAGGCGTTGCCAAAAGATTCTCAACTCGATCGCCTCATCCTTGTCGGCGCCGCTGTTTCACCGCACCACGACCTGCGTGAGGCCCGCGCCCGCTGCAAACATGGCATCGTCAATGTCTACTCCGTCGGAGATTGGTTTATCCTCGGCGCGGGAACCAGCGTCTTCGGCACCATCGACCGCGCGAACACGGCATCGGCCGGGCACGTGGGCTTTCAAACGAAGGATGGAAAACTGCGCGTCGAAGAAGGCTTGACGCAAATTGCATGGCAGGCGCGTTGGATCGCCACCGGCCACGATGGCGGACACATCGGCTGGCTCGCCAGGCCGTGGGCGGAGAAGTATCTCGCGCCGGTTATTTCGTCGGGCACGGTGCCGCAGTAGCGATGCAGCCGTTAGGCGCCCAGCGCGTCAATGAATCTCTGCACGTCGTCTGAATCTGTCTCTGCGTCGGCGTTCAGATCGCCTCGTTGTGCGGTGCAGAAAGGATAGGCCGCTGCGTATCCTGCCGGGTCGAGCAGGGCCTGCACGAAGGGATCGACGTCCAGCAGATTCACCAATCCGTCGCAGTTCATGTCGCCGAGGATGTTCGGAATCCTCGCATAAAAGACTCGCACGCATGGCTGGCCCGAAAGGCCCACGACCATGTCCGGCCAGCCGTCGCCATTGATGTCGCCGAACGCAATCGCATTGCCGACCGCCGGATCGTCATACGAATAGGCCGGCGTCGCGCCCAACGCACCGCCGGTGTTGAGGTAGATGAACACACGGCCGGACGAGAACTGAATTTCGGCGAGATCCTCGTCGCCGTCGCGATCCACATCGAAGAATCGCATGTCTTGCGGGTTTGATGTAGCCGGCGGGGCGCTCGTCCACGTCTGAGTCAACACGCCCGCCGTGTTGGAGTAGAGCACGGTGGGCGAGTCACCCACCGCCAAATCGAGATCGTGATCTCCGTCCACATCGGACCAGGCCACACCACGATCGCCGCCGGTGTTTCCACTCTGCCAGATCGGCGTGGTCTGCAAAACGCCCGCGACATTCTTGTAGACACCCGTTTGAAAGTTCACCCACTTGGACACCGCGAGGTCTTCCCAGCCGTCGCCATCGAGATCGCCGAACGCGAGGCCGCCCTGAATCGATGATTCCGTCGATTGCCAGAAGGGCGTTGCTTGCAGGACGCCGGCGTTGTTGCGGTAGCCATATATGGGGCGAAACGCGTTCGGCGAAACGCCCTGATTGCCGGTGAAAACATCAAGATCGCCGTCGTGATCGAAATCGAAGAGCGCCCCGGCGACGGCCCACACGGCGATTGGGGGCGATGCAAACCAATCGGGCGTCGTGTCCGGGCCTGTCGCGCTTCCGTAATAGACGGTCGTCGGTGAAAACGAGGTTCCGCCGTTCACGGAGAGGATGTCGGGGTAGCCATCCAGGTTGATGTCGCCGATCTGCAGGTCGCCGGTGTGAACTTCGTCCGCTGAAATCCACGAAGGATTTGCTTCCAACTCCGTGCCCGTATTGTAGTAAATGAGGTTTTCCCAGTCGGTGTACGGCGGAAAGCTGCTGGAGATATAGCACCCGACGACGACGTCATTTCGCCCGTCGTTGTTCATATCGGCAACGGCGACCGCACCCACCTGACGGCGTATCGAATTGTTCCAATCGGGTGTCGTCAGGTATGGCACGCCGTTGTATCGAGCGGTCGGCGCGGCGTGCGCCTGCTTGGCGTCCAACTCGACGCGTTGATGATGATCGGCTGAGAATTCGACGTGCCGCACTTCTTCAGAAGCAGCCGGTAACGCGAACATTGCAAAACATGAAACCGCCAGACCAAACCTGCGCATAATGTAACTCCGGATCTTGGCCGCCCCCGCAGCCTTATCCGGCAATTATACCGAAATTGACGTCAGAAAACGTCGCCAGCGCGAAACACACGATACGCTATGGCAGGAACGCGTCAAGGACGGCGTACGTCAGATCAAACATAATCATCCGCCAGGGCAAGCCGGCCAGGTCGCCGATCCCCCACAGGATTGACAGGTTCATTCCCGCATAGCCGAGCACGCGCGACGGCCACTTGGACATCGGCTCCACGCCGTCCATCGGGACGTTGAAGAGCATGGCCAACATTTTGCGCAGGTCGGAGCGATTCACGGCCTTTGGCGACGTCGCATCGGTCTGCGTTGCATGTGATGCATCTGTTTGGGATTCGGTTTCAGCGGTCGGCACTGGATTCACGGGTGGCGGCTCTGCCGGCGGATCGTTCGCAGGCGGATCGACGGGCGGCGGATTAACAGGCGGGGGATCGACCGGCGGCGGGTCAACAGGCGGCGTTTGGAATTGCCGTATGACAATGCTCGGCCGGTTTGTGACAAGATCTGCGACCTCGCCGTCGAGCGGGTCGGCATCTGCATATCGAATAATCGCGGGCGGATTTGCCGACCCCCAGTTGAGAAGCCCGATTCCGGAATACAACTCGATGTCCGCGGGCAGCGATTGCTCCACCGTCAACGTGAACTCGAACAATTCCAGCGGCCCGCTCTGCGGAGAGAAAAATGTGAGCTGCGATGCGTCGTCAATCAGCGCACCCGGACCGGCTCCGAGCAGGATCGGCATGTCGAGATCCATCAACGACAAATAATCGAATGCGGTGGCTTCCACATTCGCCGCCGTCGGAGCAATGAGATCGACTGAATAACCGTAGAGGGCGTCCACCAGGTCCACATCGGCCAGGAGCTTGATCGTGAATGTGTACGTGCCCGGTGTCGAGTCGGTCGTGATGATGAGTTGTCGGCCGGCCGTGCCTTGTTCGACGGAAACGACGCCCGTGCCAATCGGCCCGGTCGACGCCGTCAATTCATACCATGCGTCGATGTCCGCGCGAGCGGCGGAGGCGGTGAATAAAACAATCGTCCACACCCAAAGCCGGCGCGCGGCCGACGGAAATCGGGCAAGTCGCATCGGGACCATCCTTTGGGGGGAGATGCTGATTCTACGCACGCCGAATCGCGACGGGCAGGCGGACTGGCACCGGCGGTAACGCCCCACGATTTATGGGGCTTGCCGCTTTTTCGGGCCGGGAATACAAGAATGCCATGCAGCCGGGCTTCGAGTTATTTGATCACACTGCGGACATTGGAATACGCATCGTCGCGCCAACGATGGAGGGGCTAATCGCGCCGGCGACGGACGGACTCTACGCCGTGATTGGAGAGATCGCCGAATGCGGTCCGGAGGAGACGGTTATCCTCGATTTCGCGGCCGAGGATACCGCGACGCTGCTGCGCGACTATCTTGCCGAATTGCTCCGTCTATTTGAGACCAGCCAGCGCGTGATCGTCGAGCCGCAGGTGACGGAGTTCTCCACCTCGCGTCTGCGCATCACGGCCCGGGCCTTGCGCATCGACGCGGACCACTGCATCTTTCACCGCGAGGTCAAGGCGATTACGTATCACGAATTGGAGATCAATCCGGTCGCCGGAGGATTCGAGGCGACGGTGATCGTGGATATTTGACGGGAAATGAGTGGCACCGAATTACAATTCCAATTGCTCGATTAATTCGTCACGCGTCATCCCGTGATGCTCAGCGACCTGTCGAAGCAACTGATTCAATGTGCCCGGCTTGATTGGACGATGCTCCGGCACGACAACATGATGCTCGCCGTGCTGTTCTGTGACCAAATGAATGTGACTGCCGCGCTGCCGAACGAATCGATATCCGAATCGATTCAACGCAGCGACAAGTTGTCCCCCGGAGATATCCCGAGGGAGTTTCACGCGGCGATCACCTCGTCACGCACAAAATGAAGTCGAATCTGACGGGGCCTCGTCGCCTCACCCTCGAACCGGCATTCGACGGCGTCCAACACCATCGCTCGAAGGTCATCGAGATTGTCGCCTTGCGTGAAAATGCCGAATCGGTGGCAAACGGCGGAGTAACCTCCAGTGTCCTTGTCTTCTTCCACAATAAATACGGCTTCGTCGATGTCCATCACGTCGCTCCTCTGAGTCACCATTTCACTCAACAGTATATCATCGTCGCCGGGCGATTCCATGCCGGTCCAGTAATCGAAATGGCTTCTTTCTCATACAATTCGCCCCCATGAAAGAATCCTACACCGGCCCCCTCGAACGACTCGACGCCTGCCGTTGGCGCATACCGAAAACCTACATGGCCGGAATGCGCGTCGACGGCCTCATCTACGCCGACGACATCCTCATTGAGCACATTCGCAACGACAAATCCCCGCAGCAGGTTGCCAACGTCGCGTGCCTGCCCGGCATCGTCAAATACTCTCTCGCCATGCCGGACATTCACTGGGGCTATGGCTTCTGCATCGGCGGTGTCGCGGCCACCGACCCCGATCAGGGCGGCGTCATCAGTCCCGGCGGTGTGGGGTATGACATCAATTGTGGCGTGCGACTCATTCGCACGAATCTCAAACTCGCCGACGTGAAGGACAAGATCGAGCGGCTAATCGAACGGCTTTTTGCCAATGTCCCCTGCGGTGTCGGTCAGGGCGGGCACATCAAGTTCAACCGCACCGAGTTGACGCATCTGCTTGAGCAAGGCTCGCCCTTCGTCGTGAAGCGCGGCCTCGGCTGGGAAAGCGACATCGAAGTCACTGAGGGCCACGGCTGCATCAAGACCGCACGGCCCGACTTCGTCTCCGACCACGCGCTCGAGCGCGGCGGCTCGCAATGCGGCACGCTCGGCAGCGGCAATCACTTCATGGAGGTGCAGGTCGTCGACCACATCGATGACCCGCACTCGGCGCAGGTGCTGGGGTTGGAGAAGGGCCTGATCACCGTGATGATCCACTCCGGCTCGCGCGGGCTGGGGTATCAGGTCTGCGAGGATTCCCTCAAGGAGCTTCAACACACGCCGCGAAAATACGGCATCGACCTGCCCGATCGCCAACTCGTCTGCGCCCCGGTGAACTCGCCCGAGGGCCAGCGTTATCTCGGCGCGATGCAGGCCGCCGCGAACTTTGCATGGTGCAATCGGCAGATCATGACGCACCTCGCGCGACAGACTTTCGCCGAAGTCTTCGAGACGCCCGCCGAGCGACTGGGCATGACGCTCGTCTACGACGTGGCCCACAATATTGCGAAGATGGAGCCGTACGACATCGGTGGTGGCACAACGCGTGGCACCGGTTTGCAACCGGTGAGTGGTAGCACAGGTTTCCGAGCGGTGAGTGGTGGCACCGGTTTGCAACCGGTGAGTGGTAGCACAGGTTTTCAACCTGTGCGCGAAACCATGCTCTGCGTCCATCGCAAAGGCGCTACCCGCGCCTTCCCGCCCGGCCACCCCGAACTCGCCGAGCGCTATCGCGGCATCGGCCAACCCGTCCTCGTCCCCGGCGACATGGGCCGCGCCAGCTACGTTCTCGTCGGCCGCCCCGGCTCGATGGAACACACCTTCGGCAGTTGCTGCCACGGTGCCGGCCGGATGATGTCGCGCAGCGCCGCCATCCGCGCCAGCAAAGGCCGCTCCATCGCCAGCGAACTCCGCGACCGCGGCGTCATTGCCCGAGCGCGCGGCCGAACGGGGTTGGAGGAGGAACAGCCCGATGCGTACAAGGATGTGAACGAAGTCGTCAGCGTGGTGCATGAAGCGGGGATTAGTCAGAAGGTGGCGCGGTTGCGGCCGGTTGGTGTTATCAAAGGGTAGCTAAGTGTCGTCATGATTGCCAAAGGGCCAATTCAATGGTGAGTCGAGCGACGGTGAGGCGGTGGTGTAAGTGGTTGGGGCTTGTAGTCTCCCTCGCCTTCTTAGGACTTTGGGTGTGGTTTGCGGTGCCGGTCGGCTCAAAGATACCGTTTTTCGTTTGCGGACTCGACGGTTGGGAAGTTGCGGTTGTCCAAGGGACGGTGTCGATTCAGAAGAACTCTGCGTCGTACGGTACCCAAATAATCTACCGTCGCATGCCACCGATTGCCCCCGGGTGGTATGCATGGTTTCGTTGCAATTTCAGCCTGCCGAAATACTCAACCGTTCCGTTGCCCACCGTCTATTTTCCTTTGAGCATATTGGTTGCAATGCCCATGTTGACGACAATATGGCTTTGGCGGCGGGATCGTGCTCTGAGCAGGCTTCCCGGGCATTGTCGGACATGTGGATACAACCTGACCGGCGCGTTTCACGAGCGCTGTCCGGAGTGTGGCCAAGCGGTGCTACTATCAAAGCAAACAGATCAGTGTTGATGGGTCGTCTTGTAGAGATTTCTCATGGCACAACTTCAAGGTATAGGGACCGTCGAATCCAGAATGCGAATCAGACGGCTCTATTTCGCAGTCTTGATCCTCTGTGTTTCACTGATTGCACTCTCCGTGTGGGCCATTCTGCCTGACCAACATATCTTCACTGACCCCGAAGGATGGGTTCCGTACGTCACATGGAGCACATCGTATTTCCAAGTATGGGTACGAGAAGGTCGGTTTTGGCTGTTGCCAGCGAAACAACTCGATTGGCCGCCGGGCCTGCGTTGGGATCGCATGCCTTACGCGGCCCGGGATTATTACGAGTTTATTGCAATCGCAGCGCATCGCCCCTGGATGAACGCCCGAGGCTCTAAGTTCCCTTTAATCAGTTTGCCATTCTGGTCCCCCGCCTTGTTTGCACTTCTAATGTTGATTCCACTCTTATGGACATGGAGGAAACACCCAAGGACCGGCCATTGCATCAACTGCGGATACAACCTCACCGGCGCAGCCCTTGAGCGCTGCCCCGAATTGCGGCCAATCTATTCCAGCGACTAAAAATCAACACCAGTGACTCACAGCCTGATTCACTCTGCCGGGAATGCGAGTTACACTATTGTTTATGAGTCCTACGCTTGATCGGGTCCGCGTTCTCATAGCAGCCGACGAGGTCAAAGTATCGGAACATGGCTATGATGAATTGGCGGCCGATCAATTGTCCATCCGTGTGATTCTTGAAGGCATCAAGCAGGCGGAGGTCATTGAGGATTATCCGACTTACCCAAAGGGGCCATGTGTCCTGGTACTTCAACGCGACGACGAGGACAAGCCGATTCATGTGCTGTGGGGAATCCCATCGGGCCATGAACGGCCAGCCGTCTTGATCACAGCGTACCGACCGGACCCGATGCGTTGGTCGGTCGATTTTAGATTGAGGAAGCCATGACCCGAAACATGCTGAAACTGATCCGCCAAGGTGAATACGTCGCGGAGATCGAAGTCGAACTCAACGACGAACCTGAAGGATGGGGACCGTATCTCTCGCTTGCCGATGCCGAGCGGCTTGACCAGGTTCGTTCCGCGTTGTCGAAGGGGGATCTCGTCGGGGCATCCCAACTGGCCCGCGTGTATCGCCTTACGCCGATCAAAGCCACCGCGTAGCGCCTTACCCCCGCTGCCGCCGCTGCAACAGCACACTCCCCATCGCCGCGCAAACGATCCCAACCCCCAACAGCACCGCGCATGGTTTCAACAAGTCTACGAACTCATCGCGCGCGATTACGCTCATAAACCCATCGAACGACCAGCCGTTGATCGTCAACAGCCCAAACCGCTTCATCCACTCCGGCATGACGTGCCGCGGGACCATGCTGCCGCCGATGGCGCTCATGGCGAGGATGACCATCGTGCCGAGCGCATCGAGCTGCTCCGGCGTTTTCGACACCGCTCCGAGGAATAGCCCGAATCCGATCGTTGCAATCGCCGTGCACAGCGTCAGTGCAAACAACCCGCCCGCGATTTCCCAAATGGCCACGTGGAACACCAGCCATGCAAAGATGTACATCACGTAACACTGCACCACCTGAATCACGAGCATATTGCCCAGTGCCCCGAGCACCATGTGCCCCGGGCTGATCGGTGCTGCGAGTAGTCGCCGCGTCTCGCCGCTCTTCATCCCTTCGAGCAATCCGCGCGCTGCGCCGGCCGCGCTGAACAGCAAAAACATCGGCACGATGCCCGCGAGAAACGTGTGCTTCGCCTCGTTCTTCATACCGTTCGAGCGGATGCTCTGTCGTTCGACCTTGACCAACATACGTTCGCCTTCGGGCGCGCTCGTCGCTGCCTTGCCGCTCTTGCCCAGACTGAACATGCTGGTGAACACCTGCCGTCCCGCCGCCATCTGGATCATCCCCCCTGCGATTTGCGCTTCAATTGGCTCCAACTCGTCGTAAAGAATCGTGATTCCCTTGTGGATGTCCGGCCGCATCAGCATCGTGGGGGATTCGTGATAACCCTTGGGTATCACCAAGCCGACGCGATACGATCTCCGCCGCCGGATCGACTCCTTCACTTGCTCCACGGTAAGCGGTTTGCCGCCCGGCTCATCGGTGTCGGTCAGAATCGTTTTGAGGTTCGTCGCGGACAATGCCTCGATCAGCTGACTCGACGCCGTGCTCTGGTCTTCATCAATCACGGCCACACGCAACGGTCGCACCCCGCCGCCCGCCGGACCGGAAAAGATATTGGTAAAGATGGTGTACAGCACGATGCCGGGGATGAAGATCACCGCCAAGGTCGCCTTCGAGCGGCAGAGGATGCGCAGATCCTTGCCGACCAGCAATGCGATGATTCGCAGCGGCCTCATTCGTCAATCCCTCAATGCCCGGCCGGTCAATTCGAGAAACACGGTTTCCAGCGTCGGTTCGGCGATACGCAGCGACGTCGGATTTATCCCCAAGTCTCCGCATACTTTCGCCGCCTGGATCAGAATCGGCGCACCGTCCTGCACGGCCAGTCGGACAGCGCCATCCGCCATTGTCCAATGAGCGTGCCCCAGCGCCTCCGCGATTTGCTGCGACTGTTCATTCGACAGGCGCGGCGCCTCGATCACGAGTTCGCGCTTGGTTCGTACCCCGCGTACCAATTCCTCCAGCGTCCCCATCGCCAGGATCTTGCCGTGATCGATGATGGCGGTGCGTTTGCACAGGCGCTGCGCCTCTTCCATGTAGTGCGTCGTGTAAAGGATCGCCTTGCCCTGCGCCGCAAGCCGCTCCACTAATTCGAAGATAAACGCCCGCGCCTGCGGATCGACGCCGGCCGTCGGCTCATCGAGAAGGATGAGATCCGGTTTATGCAACAACGACGCCGCGATGTTCAACCGCCGCTTCATACCTCCGGAAAAGTTTTGCACGAGATCGTTTGCCCGATCGACCAGTCCGACTCCGACCAACATCTCATCCACCGCGGATTGAAGCGTTGCGCCGGATAAATCGTAAAGCCGCCCGAAAAACGCCAGGTTCTCCCTCGCCGTCAGCCGCTCCGACAGGCTGATCTCCTGAGGGACATATCCAATCTTTCGCTTGTACTCGCCCGACGTGCTGATCGGCACGCCGCTTACTGTGACCTGCCCCGAATCCGCATTCAGAATCGTCGCGATAATATTGATCGTCGTGCTCTTGCCCGCTCCATTCGGGCCGAGCAGCCCGAACACTTCACCTGCCTCGATGACAAACGAAGCACCATCCACCGCCTGCAACGGGCCGTATGCCTTCCTAAGATTCTCGACCGTCAAAATGGGCACGCCCTGCTCCACACGATCATCAATGGACCGCTTGGGCCGGATATTACCGACGAAGCGCCAAGTATTCGCGGCCGGCACCCCAAAACCCCCGATCTCAACCGATGCCCGTCACCGCCCCCGTCATAACCCCAGTCCCCTCCACAACTTATCCATGGCCGCGGCCCCCATTGACGCCCCCACGCCAGCCTGTATCATTAGCGATTCTCTACACCAAACGAACCGGTTAGGAACTATCGCAATGTCATTCGCGACCGACAAGTGTTATCAAGCAAAGCCCGGGGAAGTGCCCCGCGACTGGTACAGCGTGGATGCCGACGGACAAGTCCTCGGCCGACTCGCCGTCAAGATCGCCACCGTCCTCATGGGAAAGAACAAGCCGACGTACACGCCGCATGTGGACACCGGCGACTTCGTCGTCATTACCAACGCCGAAAAGGTGAAGGTCACCGGTCGCAAGGCCGAGGCGATGGAGTACGACTCCTACACCTATTATCCCGGCGGCCGCCGCGTCATCCCGTTCAACGAGATGAAGCAGAAGCACCCCGAGCGAATCATCGAATTCGCGGTCAAGCGCATGCTTCCGAAAAATGCCATGGGCCGCCGCATGATGACCAAGCTGAAGATATACAAGGGCGGCGAGCATCCGCACATCGCCCAGCAGTGCAAAACCCTCGATCTTTCCAAGATTTGACCGATGTATTGGGAGTAAGCCTTGCCTGAGAACGCCACGAACGTGACCGGTCCCGCACCCGCGGGAGATGCCAAACCCGCCAAGGGCAGAACCTATTTCTGGGGCACCGGCCGTCGCAAGACCGCCGTCGCCCGTGTCCGCATCGCCCCCGGCAGCGGCAAGTTTCTGATCTCCGACCGCGAGATCAAGGATTACTTCTACGATCACAAGTCGCGCAACGACATTCTTGCCCCGCTCAAGGCCACCAACACCTTCGGCAAGTGGGACGTCTTCGTGAACGTCGACGGCGGCGGCCAGACCGGCCAAAGCGGCGCGATCGTCATGGGCGTGGCCCGCGCCTTGATGAAGGCCGACCCCTCGCTCGAACAAACCCTCCGCGGCGGCAACTTCCTGACGCGCGACTCGCGAAAAGTCGAACGCAAGAAGCCCGGTCAGCCCGGCGCCCGCAAGCGGTTCCAGTTCTCGAAGCGATAAACGGTCGCTGAACTCAGCAATCTCGAAGCCCGGTGTCAATGCGACATCGGGCTTTTTTGTTTCCGACGCCTTTGGATATCAATCTGGAATCATCGCAGCGATTCGCTCAATCGGATGAACGACACGCACCCCCGTGTGATGCTCGATCTGATGTCGACAACTAAACCCCGATGCGACGATGGATGCTTCGCCGCGCGAGCGGATGGCGGGGAACAGACGATTTTCTCCGGACGCCCGGGCCACATCGTAGTGCTCCGTCTCGTGACCGAATGAGCCAGCCATACCGCAGCAGCCGCTGTTGATTTCATTCGCGACGCTCACTGCGCGAAGCACGGTCATCGCATCCGATGTTCCCACCAGGGCCTTTTGGTGGCAGTGGCCGTGCAATAAGAGATCGGGGCGCTTCGCGTTGGCAGACGGCGACAATGCGATGCGAGCAAGGGCGTCAATGAACGGCGGCCTTGCAAGCAGCGACTCCAACATCATCGCACTCGCCGCAACCGCGCGGGCAGCATCGGTGCGCACCAGTTGCGGCCATTCATCCAGCATCGCCGAAACGCAACTGGGCTCAAGGCTGACAATCGGTACCCCTGCCCGGGCCAAAGGCTCAAGCGCCGTGACGTTTTTCTCGGCGAGTTCCCTGGCCGAATCGAGAAGTCCTTTGCTGATCGCGGGTCTGCCGCAACACGCGGTCTCCGGCACGATCACATTGCAGCCGACGGCCTCGAGCACTCGCACGGCCGCGATGCCAATCTCGGGGGCGAAACAGTTGGTCCAAGTATCGACGAAGAGGCAGACCTGAGTCTTGAGTCCCGAGATCTGTGGTGCCAATCCTCGCTTCGCAAACCAGTCGCGGAATGTGCGCCGGGCGAACTTCGGCAGTGGCACTCGCCGATCGAAACCAAAGAGGGAGTCCGCCATCGCCCTCCCCCACTTCGACTGCGTCACGGCATTCACAAGTGGCGCGAATTCGCAGGCCAGTGGTCCGATCGTCGGCAGCAATGCCACGAACCGACTGCGAAGCGGCACACCGCGCCGTTCATTTCGCCGATGCTGCCATTCGGCTTTGAGCTTCGCCATGTCCACGCCGGTCGGGCATTCCGTCTTGCATGCCTTGCATGACAGACAAAGGTCCATCACCTCATCCAAGGCGGGATCGTCCAGCCCGTTCAACAACGATTTGTCCGAGAGCGCCATTCTCAACGCATTGGCCCGCGCCCGTGTCGTGTGCATCTCATCGCCAGTGGCCACATACGACGGGCACATCGTCCCAACGAATTTCTGTCGGCATTGTCCTACGCCGCTGCACATCTCCGCGAGGCCGAGCATGTTTTTGTGCGACGAAAAATCCAGAACCGTGAGAGGTGCGGTTGCGCACTGGCCGATACCGTGGTCATCCACCGGACGCCATCGCAGGTTCTCCGTCATCGGGAGCGGATCGACGATCTTGCCGGGGTTGAGAATGCCCTGCGGATCGAACGCGGCCTTCACGCGCCGAAAGGCCTCCACCAGTCGCAGGCCGAACATCTTGGCGATCCACTCGCTGCGCACAATGCCGTCGCCGTGCTCGCCGGTGTTGCTGCCGTTGAACTCCAGCGCCAGCGAGCTGATCCGATCGGCCACCCGGTGCATCCGACGCACATCTTCCAGCCGCCGCAAGTTCAACACCGGCTTCACATGCAAACACCCCACGCTCGCGTGTGCGTAATAGCTCGAATCCTCCACGCCCTCCTCGCGAAGCACCTGCATGAATCGGGCGATGTACTCGCGCAGTCGCGATGGATCGACTGCTGTGTCATCGACGAAGTCGTATGGGTGCCGCTCGCCGGGCCGCGACATGAGTAATCCCAGGCCCGCCTTGCGAACATTCCATACCTGTGATTGTCGCGCCTCATCAGCCACAATCTTGCTGGAGTAACTCTTTGATCGCCGCGACAGGTCATCCACCATGCGTTGCATCCGCGACATGACCCGATCCGGCGTATCATCAAACAGCTCAATCACCAGTACGCCGTGCGGATTGCCTTCGATAAGCTCAATTTCCCGCGACAGCCCCGTGCTGGCCCGTGCAGCGTTGATGATCAGCTTATCCAGCAATTCCACCGCCGCGGGTGAGTGCTCCAGTGCCACCGGCGTCGCGGACAGCGCATCGAGCAACTCCTGATAATGGGCGATGACCAATCCTTTGTATTTTGGCAGCGGCTCCAGCTTCAACACCGCCTCGACCACAATGCCGAGCGTCCCTTCACTGCCGCACAACATCGCCTCCACGTTTATGCGACCATCATCCACGCGCAGTCGGTCCAGGCCATACCCGCCGTTGCTTCGAAGAATCTTCGGAAACCGCGCATCAATGTCTGCGGCATATTCTCGCACTACGTCTTGCAGGACTTCCTCGCAATGGACCAACAACGCGGGTTCAGCTTTGGTACCACCGGCTGCCGCAATTGCAGCAGGCTCTCCCCACCACACATCCGACCCATCGGCCAGCACCACGCGAAGCGCCGCCAGGTGGTCCACTGTCCGGCCATACAGCACCGAATGCGCGCCGCACGAATTGTTCGCGATCATCCCTCCAATTGTTGCCCGGCTGCTCGGTGCGACGTCGGGTGCGAAGTGCAACCCGTGTTTCTTCACTACCGCGTTCAATTCATCCAGCACCACGCCCGGCTGCACGACCGCAAGACATCCACGTGGATCGATCGACAAAACGTTGTTCAGAAATCGTGAGCAATCCAGTTGCAGCCCGTGATTCACCGCCCCGCCGGTCAGTCCCGTTCCCGCGCCGCGCGGCGTGATCGGCACACCATGCCGCGAACACGCTCGCACCGCCGCCTGCACATCTTGTACGCTTCGCGGCAGCAGCACTGCATCCGGCACGATTTGGTAGATGCTCGCGTCCGTCGCGTAGAGTGCCCGATACAACCGATCGGCTCGTATCTCGCCCGTGAACGTGCCTTGCAACTCCGCAAGCACCGCACCCACGGCTCCGGTTGCTCCCTCGACTCGCCCGCCTGATTTCGTCACCACGTGCTCCGTCCACTCAACGTGATTCGATCCACCAACAGCTCCGGCGGCATGTTGTACCAAGCCGTGGTGATCATGCCGAGCGCCCGGCCGTTCTCCTTGCACCGCTTGGCGTGCGTTGTGATGTTCGCCTCAAGGCGGGCGATGTTCGGCCGCCCGTCCACCATGTCGCCATTGCCCATCGCCGTCGGGCTGGTGATGACGTCGAAGCCGCGATCCTGGTAATACTCCAGATATGGCAACGCACGCACCCAACGCGGAAACGCATAACCGAGGTACTTGCCGAATTCCGCCAAGTAGCGCTTGCCGAGCGCGCCCGGGAGCCGCGCAGCGTGCGAGTAATTCTTCATTACGTCGCGTTGCACCTCGCTCACCGCCTTCCGTCGGCCGGGCAGCATCCACCGCCAGTCATGCACCACCCGCGGCGCACCGTCGATGTGCGCCATCCGCGGGATCAGCACCGGCGTCGGATCGGCCACGACGATGTAATCCCAATAATTAATGATCGTTTCTCGCGGCAGATAGTCCAACGCATCAGGGAATGCGCACGGCGTGTCATCCCAGATAATCGGCCGCCGACCGTTGTCCAGCACCATCCGTGCCAGATCACCCATGTGCCCGCCATAGATCCCCCCGACGCTCAACTGCCTGCGCCTCGGCTCGCAGCGCGAACACTGCCCCACCTTTCGCGCTTCATCGCCTCCAAGGTGAAACCGTGTCGCCTTTGGGTGCCGGGACATCACCTCCTGCACCAACGATTTCACCAACGGCATCACATCGGGATGGGTCGGGCAAAGAAGATTGTCACGCCCCGCTCGTTCGCGCAGCCCTGCGTGCTGCTCGTGCCGCAATACATATTCCAAATGGGCAATCGACTGTTGAAGCGGAATAACCTCCAAACCGAGCCGCGCCGCTTCCGCTAGCAGTCGTTCCACGTCTGCAACTGTCAATGCATTGGCGGCCCGAAGATACGGGTGCGACTCAAACGGAAATCGCGGTCCGTACTCGACCAGCAGCACGTTCATCCGGACCGATGCCGCGACCTCCATCAGTCGAACGGCCTCATCCACACGCATCCGCTGGTAACTCTCGAAGTTCAGGTGAAACCCGCGAACGGAGAGCGACGGGGTCGATGCTGGCTCGCGCGGCGATTCGATCATCAGCCGCAGTATAGCGAACCCGCCGCGACCGCTTTATCGCATCGCCGACCTCCGCTATGGTGCATCCCCATGTGCGGAATCGTCGGAGGAATGTCAGTCGATCCACTCCCCTTCCTCGACGACCCGTCGCGCCTTAACCGCGCCATCGACACACTCGCCCATCGCGGGCCCGACGACCGGGGCGTCCATGTCTTGGCCGACCGCAGGGCGTTTCTCGGCCATCGCCGCCTTTCCATCATCGATCTCGGCGGCGGCCATCAACCCATTTCCAACGAGACGGGCGACATTCGACTTTGTTACAACGGGGAGATTTACAATTATCGCGAATTGCAACCACTCGTCACGCAGCGCGGCCACCGCCTCGCGACCTCCACCGATGGCGAGCCCGCCCTGCATCTCTACGAGGACGACCCGGCCGGTTTCCAGTCGCATCTGGCAGGCATGTTTGCCCTCGCCGTCCTCGATGAGCAACGCAACGAGCTGTCCCTGACGCGCGACCGCCTCGGCATCAAGCCCCTCGTGTACTACTTCGACGGCCGCACCATACTTTTCGCTTCCGAGATCAAGGCCATCCTTGCCCTGCTACCGAAAGTACCCGCGATCAACGCCTCGGCCCTTCGCCAGTATTTGCGGTGGAAGTACGTCCCCTGGCCGCTCACCATTTACGAAAATATCTTCAAGCTTCCGCCCGCGCACACGCTCACGGTACGACAAGGCGGCGGCCACTTGACGCTCGAAACACGACCGTACTGGCAGCTCAACTACGGTGCGCCGTCGATCACAAACGAAGCCGCGGCCATCGATGAGCTTGACGCCCTTCTTCGCGACGCGGTGAAGAGCCACCTGGCGTCCGACGTCGAAGTCGGGGCACTGCTCTCCGGCGGCGTCGATTCCTCGCTCGTCGTTGCCCTCGCTTCGACCGTCTCAAACCAACGCATTAAGACGTTTTCCGTCGGTTTCGATGAGGCCGGCTTCGATCAATTGCCCTTCGCACGAACGCTCGCGACGCGCTACAACACCGAACACGTCGAGGAAATCGTCCGACTTGATCCAATGGAAACCGTCGCACGCCTTGCCCGGCAGTTCGATGAACCTTTCGCGGACTCCTCCGCCCTCGCCTGCCTCCGCGTCTGCGAAGTCGCGAGCAAACGCGTCAAGGTCGTTCTCACCGGCGACGGCGGCGACGAGACGTTCGCGGGATACAACCGCTATCAGGAAATCGTCGATGCGCACGCCGCGCCTTCCGCAATCGAGCGATTTACCGCCCGCGCCGTCATCGCCTCGTCGAGCGCCCTCTTCTCGCCCGAAGCCAAATACCTCCGCCGCTTTCGCGCCAAACTCCTGACGCATGCCGAACAGCACCGCGTGCATCAGTATCTCTGCTCCGACTGGCTTTGCGATCGGATCCTGATGCCCCGCTACGCCCAGTCCTCACGCCCCGATGAGTTCGACGGCCTCCGCCGCATGGCCGACGAAAAGAGCTGGCGACCGCTGCAGGCAGCTCAATACGTCGATGTGAGCACCTACCTTCCCGAAGACATTCTCATGAAGGTCGACCGCACCAGCATGGCCTGCAGCCTTGAGTGCCGCGTGCCGCTGCTGGATCACCGCGTCACCGAGTTCTCCGCGCGGCTCTCCGACGAACTGAAGATCCGCGGCGGCGTGCGGAAATACCTGCTGAAAAAAGTCGCCGAACGCTACGTCCCGCACGAATTGCTCTACCGCCCCAAGATGGGCTTTCGAATCCCCATCCGCCGCTGGTTCAAGCGCGACCTGCTCGAACAAACGTCGCGACTACTCGTCGACGGCGCGCTGATGCAACAGGGAATTCTTAATCCGGTCGGCGTACAGTGGATGCTAAGCGCCCAACGCCGCCCGTGGATCGATTTTGGAAGCCAACTTTGGGCGCTGCTTATGATGGAACAGTGGGCGCGAGTAAACAGGTGATGCTGATAACCAGTCGTTCTCCCCGGCAAACCTAGCGACCTGGCGATCGTCGGCCGGCGCGTATAATCGACTTCGCGATCATGTGACGACGAACGAGTTCGTCGTTCTCGAAAGGACAATGACTCATGAGGGTTTCGTCGTTGCATTGCTTGACGAAAAGACCGGTGCGACAAATGAGCGGACGTGCACAGGCTGTCTTGTCCATGATTTTGCTGACGATTCCTTCGGTCGGATGCTCCACGCTGGGCCCCCGCACGATTCGATCGGATCGGTTCAATTACAACCAGGCCGGGGCGGAATCCTCCAAGGAACAGATGTTGCTGAACCTCGTTCGGCTCCGATACGGCGAGCCGCTGTATTTCCTTGAGATATCCTCCATGCTCAGCCAGTTCAGCATCGAAGCCGCCGGCTCCTTTTCGACATGGCAAAACGACCTCCACGGAGTTCTGGGGCCGAAGGTCAGGGCCGCCGCCGGTGTTGATGGTGACGCCAGTGAACAAACCACCTTCGGCGCAAACCTGGGCTACACCGACAAACCCACGATTACCTACCGGCCGATTCAGGGTGAGGAGTTTTCCAGGCGCGTTATGACCCCGATCACGCCGGGCGAATTGATTAATCTGGCCAAGTCCGGATGGAGCATCGACCGATTGTTGTCCTGCTGCGTCCAGAGCATCAACGGCATCAGCAATCGTGCGCTTCACGATTCGAACGATTCATCCGCGCGTGACACCAGTAAGTTCGAGAGGCTTACGGTGCTCATGAAGAAGTTTCAGGATTCGGGGCAACAAATGTTTGCGACGGAAGTTCAGAACGGCGCGCCCGTGATCATGATCTATGTTCCAGAAAGCATTGCCGGACTGGATAGCGAATTACGCGAGGCTCGGGAACTTCTCGACTATCCGCCGACCGGCGACCTTCGGCTTCGCATCACGGACAACGCCTATCGGCGATCGCCGGAGGAATTGGCGATCCATTCCCGTTCTCTGCTGGCGTGTTTGTACGCCATGACTCATGAAATCAATGTTCCCCCGGCACATCGCAAGAAAACTGATTCGGTGGTCGGAAGCATGCCCGCGGACAATGCTCAACGGGGCGCTTTCCTGCATGTTGAGCACAGCCGCCTGCCACAGGCGGATCCATTTGCACAGGTTTACTACAACGGATACTGGTTCTACATCTCGAATGATGACTGGTCCTCTAAGAGGACATTCGCCCTCTTTACCTACCTCTTTTCGCTTCAGGCGACAAACGCACCGGGTGCGACGGCGCCGGTCGTCGCCGTCGGCGCAGGACGATAGCGCGGCAATTCAGGCAGCGCCGTTGGAGTTAGTTGAGATTAGTTCGAAGGCCCGGTCGTCGGTGCCGGCGCGGCCTTGTCGCCCTTGGCCGGCTCCGGCTTCGCATCCTTGGCCGGTTCCGCAGGTTGCGTCGTCGCCGCCACGGTCCGAAGCCTGGGCGTCGATGCGTCCGCTTTTTGCTTCGCCAGCTCTTCGCGCGATATTCCCGCAAGGGTTTCGAAGTTGCGGTCGAGCAGCTTTTTCTTGTCCTCGTTCACGTTCGCCCGCTGCTTGCTGTCAACAAGACCGTCCAGCCGGCGATCCATGTCGACAAACATTTCCCGCACCGGCTTCTCAAGCTCCGATTTCTTCGCCGCGACTTCCTGAATCTTTGTCTTGGGTGCGCCGGCCAGCTTCATACTCGACTCTACCGATTCGAATTCCGCCTTGTGCTTCTGGCGATACTTGATGGCCTGCTCTTTGGTGTCTTTGTGAATGCGATCGCGGGCCGCGTTTGCCTGCTTTTCATCAAACCCGTAGGTGTCGATGAATAGATTTACATAGGCAAGCCAGTTGTCCTCAGGCTCCTTCCGCACGATCGCGGGCGGGACAATTGACTTCTGGCCCTGCTGCGGATTTCCAACCGAACCCGGGCCGCTCTCACCCCCCGGTGCGCCCGGCGCGCGACCGACCGGCGTGTTGCCCTTTTTCCATTCGTCCATGGTCTTGGTGATCTGGTCGAAGTTTGTATCCATCAGCGACAGATCGGCGTCGTGCGTTTTCTTCTGATCTTCGTTGAGGATGGCGCGCCATTCCAGATTGCCATCTTTAATGGCCTTGGCCGCTTCGGCGTAAATCGGCGCAGCGCGGGCCGCCCACTTCATGTAGGCTTCAAACGTCGGTTTCTTGGCCCCGGTGCGAAGGTCGATGGACTCTTTCAGCAACTCGCGGACATCCTTCTCATGCAATTCCAAAAACGCCAACGTCCGCTTTTTCAGGAGCAGTCGCGTGTAGTTTTCCTGTGCCGTGCTGAGGTTGTAGCGCCGGGCGATTTGTGAAACCGCCTCGTCCATCATGGCCTCGACGTTCCACATTTCCGGATTGTTCGGGTGTGTTTGTGCCGTGGCCGGTTTCTTGGCGCTCTCCGTCCCTTCGGACGCGGGGGCCTGCCCCATCGCAGCCGGGCAAAAACCCAGTCCAATGAGCGAAAAAACCAGGGTAAAAGCGATTCGATGTGTAACGTGCATAGCGAGCAAGCTCATCTGCATGAAGTTTATCCGATCCAGATCGGCGGTGTGAGGCATGGCAGCGACGCCGACACCTAATTCTATGATTCACAGCCGCCTAGGTTGCAGATCGGCACACCTTAACGACCCGGCTGACCCCAAAACAAGCCCTATTAGCCAACCGAATCATGAACCATAGCCAAGCTGAAAAGATTTTCTCCAGGAATCCGCCAGGGAACGCTCGTAAGTCATTATATGACATATCATTACGGCGAATCGCGAACTCCTTGGGAAACCCCCGTCGATCATGAGGCCCCGTGGATGTTCGTTTCAGTTAGCGAAATCCCATTACGAATCGCCGAGGGATCGCCGACGAGCGCATTTTGCCCGCAATCTGGATTGGCCAATCATCGACGGAAAAACGTGAAAATCACGGAGTTTCGTCCTACTTTCTGCCGAGAAAAACTAACCGAACCGCTGTGAATTCGGTCATTCTTCATTGACCCCTCGCGCGCCAATTGTTACAAAGAGTCTAGTGGTCCGTCCCGTTTGAGTTTTCGTGCTGAAAGCGTTTTTGGGTCGATACAGAAAGGTCAGGATGACATGACCCCGATCATGGAGGATCGCGATGAACAGGCCCAACAAGCGGTATGTGGTCCGGTTGGAACCGGC
>JACRIM010000037.1 GCA_016235815.1 Planctomycetota bacterium | reverse complement strand
TCGAAACCGTGGATGATCTCGTGGACGCCTTCCGCCGAGGAATCGCCCGCGTCAATGGACATCGCGACCGAATGGGATTCATGTACGATCATGACGAGGTTTACAAAAAGGCAGCGTAAAGGATTCTGCGTCTCTACTTAGGTCCCCGATGACATCGTCTACCTGTTCACGCAGCACATCATGCTGAGATCAGACATAGCCTCAACGAGCCGGTAGAATGCCCTTCCAAGGAGTATTCTCCCGTGCCCCGACCCGCCGCTGATGAACAAATCCACACCGCCGAAAATCTCTACCGCGAGTATCTGCGCGATCGCGGCCTGAAATACACCGACGAACGCCGAATGGTCCTCCAGGCCGTCATGAAAAACGACGAGCACTTCGAGGCCGAGCAGCTCCTTCTCTCCATGCGCCAAGCCGGAATGCGCGTCGGCAAGGCCACCGTCTATCGCACGCTCAAGCTGCTCGTCGCCTGCGGCATCGTCAAAGAGGTTCACTTCTCCAACAAGCAGGTTCACTACGAACACACCTACGGCCAGGACCCGCACGACCACCTCGTCTGCCGCCGATGCGGGCGGATCATCGAGTTCGACGCCAGCGAAGTCCTCCGCCTGCGCACGGCCATCGCCGCGGGGCAGCGGTTTCATGCCCTGTCGCACCGGTTCCAGATCATCGGCCTGTGCGAGACCTGCTCGCGAAGCTGCCCGATCAGTGTTCGCGTGAATCAACTCCTCGCACAAAAGCCCGCCAAGCCGCGCAAGAAGCCGTGATGGTCGGCCGTGGCTTCGGAAGTGCCGATACACATGATGTGGAAACGGTCCTTGCACGAGACGCAGAATCGCGCCCCCGACATGCTACGCGCGGGCATTTCGTCGCGACCTATCACTACGTCCGCGAGCGAGATTCGGACGGTGTAACAGGGATTACGCCCCATGCATTTCGGGCGCAAGTGCGCGCGATTCGGGATCACTACGAAATCGTTTCAGCGGAGGAATACTCGGCGCGGGCCGGTCGCGAGGATGGGCTTGCCCTCATCACGTTTGACGACGCCGTGAAGGACCAGGCGCTGGCCGCGGAGATCCTCGACGAACTCGGTGTTCCCGGCGTCTTCTTCGCCCCGATGCGACCATACTCGGAGGAGGTCGACCCGTGGTGCGCGCAGCACCTGCTTCACGCGCTGGCACAACATCTGGGTTGGGCCGAGTTCGAGCGGCGAGCGATGGCGCTGCTGGGTGATGTGGAGATCGACGTCGCCCGCATGAACGCGCTCTATCACTATGAGGTACCGTACAAGCGGCGATTGAAATACGCATTGGCATTCGCCGTGCCGCCCGCGCGCGCGTCGCAAATCCTGCGCGAGATGAACGCGGGCGTCGGGCTTCGCGCCGACGAATGGTACATGAGCGAGTCCGACCTGCGGTCGCTTCAGGATCGCGGGCACGCGCTCGGCGGTCACGGGTTCGATCACGTGCCCTACACGTTGCTGACTCCGACAGAGCAGGCGGCCGACATGCGACGGGCGGCCGAGACGATGACAGGTTTGTTCGGTGACCGACCGCGAATGTTGGCGTACCCCTTCGGTCGGTTCGACGCGACGACCAAGGAATTGACGCGGGAGTGTGGTTACACGACGGCATTCAGCACGGCGGATCGAGTGGATGCAAAGTTCGTCATGGATGAATTGGCACGGCGCAAGCAGGAAGGTGCATGATGGCAGGCGAGATTCGGCCGGTTGACGATGCGAAACAGCTTCAGCAATACATCAACACCTACTGGCGGCGCGGGCACGTCCTGGCGACGGATGACGCCATGCTTCGCTTCACTTATTCGACGCCGTGGGTGGATCGGTCGGTGTGGCCCGGCGGGATGAGCGTGCTCGGGTTGTTCGATGGCGGACGAATGACGGGGTTTCTCGGATCAATCGTCGCGCCTTATCCGCGACCGCAGTCATACTGGCTCGCGTTGTGGCATGTGCTCCCGGAGACGAAGGGGACCGGGCTGGGCGGCAAGCTGCTGGCGAAGATGCAGAGTATTGCGGAGCAATGCGACGGCTGGATCGGAACATTCGGCGCAGGTCCGGAGGCGTTGCCGGTCTACTTGAAGCGCGGGTATTGCGTGCGCGCGGGGCGACGGTGGATCTTCTCACCAGGTGAAAAGTCCTCGCCAAAAACCATTGCAACGCGATTGCACACCGCGGAGACACTCGCGAGCGCTGCGTGGTTCGAGCATCGCTATTGGAAGCACCCGGTCTATTCGTATCAGAAGCAGGACGGCGTAGTCTTTCGCACGGAGGAAAATGAGTGGGGCGTCGTCACGCACGTTTGCCATCAACCCGAGGGCGCGGACATGGCGCTCGCCCGGATTCACGCGGCGGAGTCGGGCAAAGCGAACGGACGGCGATACATCATGGACGCGTGGGCCTTTGAATGCCCTGGCTTGGGTTGGACGCCTGCGCCGGAGGATTTGCCAAGCGTGTTCCATCCGCCCGAGGCGCGGGGAAGCACGATCTACGCCGTCGGTCGGCCGTTCCTCATGAGCCGGATTCACAAGGGGGATTGCGATCAGGATCGGCCGAACGGCGTCGCGGCGAGCGTTCCGGACATGGCAACGGCCGGTCATCACTGATACGCCGGCGCGATCAGATCGATTCTTCGCGATTCGTCAGTGTGACGCCGCGTTTTGAAAGCTCATTGAGAACCGCATCGAGCATCCCCGGCGTCTTCCCGAGTAGCTCAGGCGGGAGGACACCCTTCTCCCTGATTTCGCCACGCAGAATCATCCGCGACACGATGGCGCAGGGGAAGCCGGTGGTGCGGGCCATGGAGTGCGCACCGGTCACGGGGTCGTTCTCATCAAAAAGGTCGTAGGTGTAGCGCGTGCGCGACGTGCCGCGACGGCCCTCAACGATCACGCGCATCACGGTGAACTCAGCCTCGTTGGGTTGCAACTCCCACATTGGAAACATGAGTTTCGACGTGACGTCCAGCGGGCGGACCTTCTGCCCGCGAACCTCGATCTCGTCCTTGCGAAAGAGGCCCGTCTCTCGGAAGACGCGCATGAGTTCAATGTGGCCGGGGTAGCGCAGCGTCTTTTCCTTCATGTTCGGGCAGTCAATGGTCTTGAGCAGGCTGCGCAGACCGTCCGTGTTGAAGGCCTCAAGTTTGCCGGCCTTGGGGAATTCGAGAATCTCCGGCTCGGAGAGCGCCGGCTTGGAAACGACCTTGCCGTTTTCCTTCAGGCGCGCCGGGCGGGTGTATTCCTCCAGCACATCCGAAGGCGCGAACGGAGCTTTGTATTGGAATGGCCATGTCGGGTTCTTCGGCAGGCCGCCGACGTAAAAAGTGACGTCCTCCGTGACCTCGAGTCGCCGGGCGCAGTCGCCGATGATGAGGTTCGCCAGCCCCGGGGCAACGCCGCAATCGACGACGGCCGTGACGTTGTGCTTCTTGGCCAGCGCATCGAGTTCCATCGCATCCTCGGCCATGAAGGAGATGTCGGAAAACGGCTTGCCCGATTCGATAACGGTTCGAAGGACCATGAAACCGAGCATGGATGGCATGGCGCCGACGACGAGATCGAACGGAGCGATTAGTTTGCGCACGGCATCGGCCGAACCTAGATCGGCCTGCGCGCGGGTGAGGTTCGTCGCGGCCGAGAGGCGTGCGAGGTTTCGTTCGCTCACATCGGCAACGGTGACGTCGAGCGATTCATCAGCGGCAAGGTCGCGGGCCATGGTGGCGCCGACAAGACCGGCACCAAGGACGATGACGCGTTTTTTCATAAACAAGCTCCAACCGGGTTTGCCGGATTCTACAGTCGACAATCGCCTTCGGCATCGGTGCGATGATTGCTGGGGAATGGGCAGCGCCCTATTATCACCTGCGTGCCGATCAACATTGAATTACCCGTCGCGGTTTATTACTTCATCGCATTCCTCTGGGGGCTGACGGTCTTGCAGGGAATGTTTCTTCTGCGCGGGGGAGTGCGTTTCCTTCAGTATGTGCGACGAACCATCCGCGAGGCCGATCAGGTGCGCGATGCAACCGGCCGATTCCGCTATCAACCGCGAGCGACGGTGATCCTCCCGTGCTGCGGAGTGGATGAGAAACTGCACAAAACGGTGGAGTCGCTTTCGCAACAGAACTTCGATGACTACGAAGTCATCTTCACGCTCGAATCAAACACCGACCCGGCCTACGCGGCGGTGGAGGAATGGACCAAGAATTGGGTTCGCCCGCGCCGGATGGTGGTGGCCGGGTTGGCCGAGCGGTGCGGGCAGAAGATTCACAACTTGCTCGCGGCGGTGGCAACGGTGTCGCCGGATCGCGAAGTCTTCGTCTTCCTCGACTCGGATGCAATTCCGCATAAGGACTGGCTGGGGTTTCTGGTTGCGCCGCTGCGCGATCAAAAGGTGGGGGCCGCAACGGGCTTCCGGTGGTACAGCGCGGCCGGCGGCTGGGCCAACGGCATTCGCTCCTGCTGGAATGCCGGCTCGCTGACGCTCATCACCGATGAGAACATGAGTTTCGTGTGGGGCGGATCGACGGCGATTCGGCGGGAGACATTCGAGCGCGTTGATATTGCCGGGAAGTGGCAGAACGCGCTGTCCGATGATTATCAGGTCACGCGGGCCATGCATGAATCGGGCATGACCATTCGCTTCGTTCCGCAGGCCCTGATCCCCAGTCACGAAAGCACGACCTTCGCGCCATTTTGGACCTTTGCCCGGCGACAACTCGTCATCACCCGCGTCTGCGGGCCGACGCTCTGGCGATTCGCCTTTATTTTGTGCATGAACTTCGTCATCGGCGGGACGGCGGTGGCGCTGCTCTTCTTCGCGGGGTTGTTCGGGTGGATCCTCGCGCCGACGGCGATGTGGTATGGGCTGGCAGGGTGGGTCGTGGTCATGGGCATTTCGTGTCTGAACGCGCTGCTGCGGCAGTTGGCGATTCGGCTCGTGTTGCGGCCGCCGGATGTGACGTGGCGGGATTTCGTCTGGGATGTGGGCGGCGTGAATCTCTCCGGCATGTTGCACTTGGGACTCTTGGTGTCATCGATGACCAGCCGGCGATTTGTCTGGCGAAACACGGTGTATGAGTTGGTCTCGCCCGATGAAACGCGCATCCTCGCGCGGTTGGGAAAGAACTCGCAGGCGTCGTGACGGCGATTGCGTTTGGATTGGTCCGCACAGCGGACCCTACGATCTTGTTCCAGTTCCAATTTGAGCGAGCGCGGGAATGCGAAGGATGCTGCCGTCGCGGAAGGGTTCGACCGCGGCAATCGTTTCCTCTCGGACTTGCCGACGCTGTTCGGGGGTAAGGCCTGATACCACGGCATGCAGACTGCCGCCCATCTCCGTCATCATTCGCCAGAATTGATCGCCGTCGGATGCGAGGATGGACAAGGGCACGGGTGCGACCTTTACACCGCAAAAGCCGGCGCGGGAGAGCGCGGATTCGAGTTGACCGGGGTCGGCGAGTTGCAAACGGCCGGGCTTGGTCGATGAGAGCGGCGGAATATCGGCGACGCGGTTGAGCGCCGAGTTGATCGCCTCGAAGCCGGGGCTGTGTTCCTGCGGCGTCCAGGTGCCAACGGCGATTCGCCCACCGGGTTTGAGCCAGCGATGGGCGCGGGCGAGTTGTGACGCGATGTCGACACAGAAAATGAACGACCAACGCCCGGCGACCGCGTCGAACGAGGCATCAGGGAAGTCCGCGTCGTCGATCGGCGTCACATGAAAGTCGACATTCGAAAGACGGAACGACGCAGCGCGGGATCTTGCCGCGGCAATCATTTCCTCGGTCGGGTCGGTGGCGACGACTCGGCCGGTGGCTCCGACGGCAAGGGCCAGCCCAATGGTCGGATCGCCGATGCCGCAGCCGACATCGAGCACGCGGTGGCCTTCGCGGAGTTGCAGCCCGGTCACGATGGCCTGCGTCATCGGCCAGGTGAACGCGATGATGTGCGGCTCCCAGGCGCGCCAGCCCTGCGCGGCGGCGGTCCATTCATTGAGAATGCGGGCGCGGATTTCTGATGGTGTTGATGGCATGGAGGTTGCTACCGATCGGTCCGCCCAACGAATCCAACGCTAGGCCGCTTCTTTGCGCTGCTGGGCAGCACTCTTCACTTTGATATTGATTTTCTTGCCGTCACGAAGAACGGTGACGGGAACTTCATCGCCCGCCTTGTACTGGCGAAGCGCGTCCATGTATTCGTACACGTTGGTGATTTTCTTGTCGCCGATTTTGTAAATGCGGTCGTTGTCCTTGATGCCGGCGCGCGCCGCGGGGCCGCCTTCGACGACGCCGGAGATTTCGTACCCTTCGCCTTCACTGTCGCCGTAGGTCGGCATGATGCCGAGCCGAACCGGAGGCATCTCGGCGGCCTGCGTGTCGTCAGTCGCGCCGCCGTGTGGATCGTCGTCCTTCGGGGCGGGGCGTTGTCGCGGAGCGGCGTCGGCGCTGCGGTCATCGCGGCGATTGCGACGCTCCTGTCGCTGCTCTCGCGGGGCCGGGGCGTCGGCCTTCGCATCCGCCTGCTTCTTGAAGCGGAGCGTCACTTCAAAGACGTCCTTCTTGCTGGAGTCCACCTTGATGGAGACCTCGGCCGAGCCGTCCTTAAGGTCGATCAGGTTCTTCAACATGGAGAGCACCTGCTTGACATCGGAGGCATCGTCGCTGGTTCGAGTTTCGGTGCGGGCTGGGCGACCACCTTCGCCACGACCCGCGCCTTCACCACGAGCAGCACCATCGGCACGGGCGACCTGATCCTCGGCGGGGCGTTCGAATTTCATCTCGAACTTCATTTTCTTGCCGCCGCGTTCGAGGGCGATCTTCGCGGTGTCGCCCCACTTCAGGGTCTGCATGACCTCGAACATGTCGATGGCGGCCTTGACCTTCTTGCCGTTAATCTCCTTGATGCAGTCGCCTTCCTTAATGCCGGCTTTCTCGGCCGCGCCGCCTTCCATGACTTCGCCGACCACAATTCCTTCGGCATCGGCGTTCATATCAGGGCGGAAACCCATCCGCGGGCGATTGCCCTGCCCTCGACCCTGGCCGGGGCCTCGTCCTTCGCCACGGCGTGGTTGTGCCGCAGCGACGGCATCACCCTTTTCATCACCATCATCCTGTCGTGCGATGGAGGCGCGGGTGTTGTCCTTTACAAACACGGGGCGCTCGGCCTTGGCATCGATTTCATCGATGATGTCGGCAGCAAACTTGCCGATGCGGATCGCGCCTTCGGTGTTGATGAGCGGTGTGTCGTCCGTGGGCTGGTGATACTGCTTGTGAATGCCGGTGAAGAAGAAGAGCACCGGAATATTTTTGTTGTAGAAGCTGGTGTGGTCGGAGGGCCCGCGACCGCCGCCGCCATTCTTGATTTTCAGGTTGTACGGCTCGGCGAGCTGCATCACCATTTCCTCAAAGCCGCCGGTCTTCATGCCGCCGACTTCGAGCTTGTCATCCTTGAGTCGACCGACCATGTCGAAGTTGAGCATGGCAATGGCCTTGTCGAGATCGATCGTGGGTTCGTTTGCAAAGTGGGCGGAGCCGAGCAGGCCAAGCTCTTCACCCGTATAGAGCATGAGCAGGATGGACCGGTTCGGCTTGCGGCCCTGGGTGTATACCTTGGCCATGTTCATGACCATAGCCGTGCCGGATGCATTGTCATCGGCGCCGTTGCTGATGTCCTTGGTCGCGTCGAACTCTTTCTCACCCTTGTGGCGAATACCGAGGTGGTCGTAGTGGCCGCCGAGGATGATGAATTCGTCCTTCTGCGGGCCGGTGCCGGGGATCATGGCCACGATGTTGCGAACCGGCGTCTCAATCGGCTCGATCTCGATGCGGCCCTTTACGCTGACACCCTTCAATTCGGCCGAACAAGGTGACTTCGTCTTTTCGATCTTCTTTTCGAGTTCGTCGAGGCTGTCGAGGCCGCCGGCCTTGAGCATTCGATCGGCGACGGCGCGGCGCACCTGCATCATTGGGACGCCGTAACCGGCGCGGCCCATCGACATCATGCCGCCCATTTGCTCGTTACCAAACTCGTAGAGCTTGTCGCCATCTTCGTCGAAGGAAGGGTTCACGATGAGGATCGCGGCGGCATCGCGCGAGTTGGCCTTGGAGGCCTTGGCGCGGAAGGAGGACGACATGAAATCGCCCTCTTTGAACTTCGGCGCCCGCCGAAGCATCAGCACGACCTTGCCGGCAACGTCCATGTCCTTGTAGTCGTCATAATCATCATCCGCGAGTCCGTAGCCGACGAACACGACCTCGCCCTTGAAGTCGCCGCGACCGGAAAATGGGAAGGGGGTGTAGTCCGTGCCGAGCTTGGCCTTCTTACGAGAGACGGCGTCATCCGTACCGATGGCAAGACGCGTGCCGTCGCCGATCTTGCTCTTCAGTTTGAGCGTGAAATTCTGGAAATATGTGCCGTTGTCGCCGGCCGGTTTGACGCCGAGCTTCTTGAAATGGTCGACGATGTACTCGGCGGCCATGTCGATGCCTTCCTGCCCGGTGCCGCGACCTTCAAGCTTGTCGTCGGCGAGGGTGGCGATGTGGCCGAGATACTCTTTGGCGTCAAACAGTGACTCCTCGGATGAGTGGAAGCGCTTGTCGAGGCGTTCCATCGCGACGGCCGGTGCCGGGCCGCAACCGGCAAGTGCAACGAAAACCACAAGGGCGGCGCGACGCAACAGGGGGAGGCATGACGAACGCATTGGATGCTCCTGGACGAATGAGAATCGAATTAGGATGCCTGGCTGGGCCGATGGCCCCCAGGCGCGGTGGACAGTCCCTTGATTAACGGAAAAGCTGAGGGCCTCATTCTATCAAACCCGCGTCTGTGTTACAAAAAATGCGGTCGGCCGGCCATTTCAATGCTGGTATGGGGATCGGGCTTGGGAGCGGCATCCCGCCTTGGCGCGGGCGGGTGGACCCTCTCTAATACCTGTTCTTTCGCCGGAGCCGACGTGCGAGGTCGGTTTTTTTCAACGGGGAATCTTATCGAATGCGACAACCGCCCACGCGGATACTGTTGGCCAAGGTCGGCCTCGACGGACATGACCGAGGGGTCAAGGTCCTGGCCCGCGCCCTGCGCGATTCCGGCATGGAAGTCATCTACACCGGCCTCTGGCAGACGCCTGCCACAGCCGCGAAGGCCGCCGTCGAGGAAGACGTGGATGTCCTTGGGGCGTCCTTCCACAGCGCAGCCCACACCACGCTGGTACCGGTGATCATGTCAGAGCTTGCCAAACATGGGCGAGCGGATCTGCCCGTGGCCATCGGCGGCATCATCCCTTCGGTGGACGTGCCCGCGATGAAGCAAGCGGGAGTCGCGGCGATCCTCGAAACCGAGGCGTCGATGGACGCGATCATCACCTCGTTGAACGATCTTGCGGCGACGACTCGCGTAGCCCGCGCGGCGGCGGCCGCCAACGGCAAGCTCGAATCGTGGTTGGCCGGAGCAAAGAAGGGCGAGCGTGCGGCACTGGGGCGCCTGCTGACGTGGGTGGAAAATGATGCGTCCGACGAGCAACTCAAGAAAGCCTTCAACGCAAACGGCCCCGGCGCCATCGTCGTCGGCATGACCGGCGCTCCGGGCGTCGGGAAAAGCACCCTCATTGGCCGCGTGATGCGCGAGTTGTGCGCACGCGGCAAACGCGTCGGCGTCCTCGCCGTCGATCCGGCCAGCCCTATCACCGGCGGCGCGCTGCTCGGCGACCGTGCCCGCATGACGCAATCGGCCGGCGCGGACGGTGTGTTTCTTCGATCATCTGCCAGCCGCGGCGAGATGGGCGGTCTTGCGCCGCGAACCGGCTACATGATCGAAGCGATCCGCAGCGCGGGCGTCGATGTTCTTATTATCGAGACCGTCGGTGCGGGACAGAACGATGTCACCGCGAGAAAATTCGCCTCGCCGCTCACGCTGTTGCTTATGCCCGGCGCGGGCGATGACCTGCAGCTTGAAAAGGCCGGCATCACCGAGGTCGCGGATATTTTCGTGATCAACAAGGCCGACTTGCCCGGCGCGGACCGGCTTGAGGCGCAGATCATTGATACGCTGGGGAGCAAGCGGCCGGTGGTGAAGACGGTGGCGTCGCACGGCGAAGGCGTGGACCGGTTGGTGGATGTGATTTTGGCGCACAAAAAAGGATGATTGTCGAAGAACGAATGATCATTGCCGGGTGTGCAGCCGTTCGGCGCGAGCGATTTGTAATTCGTAATTTGTCATTTGTAATTCCTCGGAGCATTCCATGAAGGTATTGGTCCTCGCAAAGCACGTTCCCGAGTCAACGACCAACATCAAGGTCAAAGCCGACGGGTCGGGTATCGAGACGGCCGGCGTGAAGTTCGTGATGAACCCCTTCTGCGAGTTCGCGGTCGAGGCGGCGCTGCAATTCAAGGAAAAGAACGCCGGCGCGGGCGCGACGATCACCGTGCTGACGGTCGGCCCCGCGGCGGCCGTGGATGTGATTCGCACGGCCTATGCCATGGGCGTCGATGACGGGATTCACCTCTGCGACGACGCGTTCAACGGGCTGGATGAGCTGATGCTGGCCCGAGTCGTGGCCGCGGCGATTCGCGATGCGAAGTTCGACGTGATCTTCGCGGGAAAGCACGCGATTGATTATGACAGCGGACAATTTGGTCCGGGCCTCGCGGAATGTCTGGGCATTCCGCATGTGGGCGCGATCACGGCGATTGAGTGGGGCACGAACTTCAAGTCGGCCACGGTGCGCCGACGCATCGAGGGCGCCGAGGAAGTCGTGGAGGCGCAGCTTCCGGTGCTCTTCACGATTGACAAGGGGCTGTGCGAGCCGCGCTATCCATCGCTGCCGGGTTTGATGAAGGCCAAGAAGCGTCCCGTGGAAACGAAGAACGCCGCGGCGCTGGGCTTCTCAGCGGCCGATCTGTCCCGCGAAAAGGTGGGAACGTGGATGGGCGAGTTCACGCCGCCGCCGCCGCGCGCGGCCGGGCGAATGCTCAAGGGTGAAGCGGCGGACCTTGCGAAAGAGCTTGTGAGAATACTGCACGAAGAAGAGAAGGTCATCTAGCGAGCCCGCCGGCAAATCTCGAAGCAATCAGCGTCATCTCGCTTCGTCGGAATGAGTGAACGCCGGCCGACTGTATCCGTTTCCAAATACAACCGTTGCACTTGTGTTTTCGAAAATGGCATCGTCTCGCCACGGCTTGACGCCGGCGTCGCCAGATGGACCACCTCGGCGTTTGTCCGTCCTCGCTTCGTGCGTCCATCGGATTGGCAGCGCGCTTGAAAAAAACTACCCCCGCAAAATGGTGCAAAAGGACGCAAAAGAAGTCCTGAGTCCTGAGTCTTGAGACCTGAGGCTTGAGGCAATAAGGGAACGGGGAACAGGCTTGAGACCTGAGTCCTGAGTCCTGAGACTTGAGACCTGAGGCTTGAGGCAATAAGGGAACGGGGAACGGGGAACCCGCCGGGTCGGGTCTGCGACGGGGAACAGAGGAAGGCACTGAGGGGTGGAAAATTCGAAACGTCGAAAAGTCGAAAAGTCGAAAAGTCGAAATGAGGTGGCAAGGGATTCGAGGGGGCATGGGGCCGAGGGGAAGTGGGACCCGCAAATGGCCGCAAATCGCGGTTTTCGGCCGCAAGAAGCCGCAACTTGTTGCGGGGAGTTGCGGGGGTGGAATGCGACTGGTCGTAACCGCAGCGTTTGCAGAGGGGCGCAGATGGTAACTGTTTACCGTCTTGCGTTTCCGCTTGAGTTTAGCCGATCTTAGAATGGTGAAAGAGGAAGGGCGGAGCCTTCTGGGAGTTCGCCATGGATGGCGGCCGGCTGGCGCGGGCACAACAGGCACAGACCGAAAAGGGT
>JACRIM010000036.1 GCA_016235815.1 Planctomycetota bacterium | reverse complement strand
GCGTTTGCGGTTGGATGATCCGTGAAACAGCACGACGGATTCGGTGGCGTATTGGCGGTGGTTGACATTGGTGATTCCTCCTTTAGCTCAACCATAGGATCGGGGCCGGGGGAGGCAAGTTGAAACGTCGAAAAATCGAAAAGTCGAAAAGTCGGAAGCGGGCCAAGCCATGGCCGGGCCGGGGGTTGGGCGGGGGGAAAATTTCTTAAGAAATCCTGAGATAGAGACACACCCGAACAATGAAACTAGCCGGAGAAACTAATTCGTGAACGGGTTTGGAATTGTTGTGCGTTCGTCGGTAACGGGATTGATCAGCGTGAATGGACCGTCGGGAGAACTCGAGAGGACGATCCAATTGCCAGCGAAGACCGGTTTTGCGTCTGTCGATATCGTTCGAATTTTGGCCGGTGGACTGGCAAGTGTCCAAAGGTCAAATACCGCAACACTTCCAGTGGAATGTGAGACCAGCATGTAGTCGCCGGAAAGCTGGTAAGGGCGATCTTCGTGTCGAGAATCGATTGGGCCCTCGGTTATGTTTTCAAACGAGACTAACTCCGTGATATCGAGCGATTCGAGTTCGGCGGCAAATATCTTTGCTATGGTCACGCTTGCTACTGCACCGGGACCTTCCCTAGCCCAGATAAATCGTTGGTCGGTTAGCTCCGCAAGGTAGGGCCGTTCAGGCCCTGGACCGAGTAATTCTCGACTTGTGCCGGTGGCCACATCCACCACCAGCATTACATAATTCTGAAAATTGAACCGTACATTCCCGATTACCGCAGCGATATTCCCGCGTGTTGCGAAAAATGGCCAATCAAGTCCCCCGGAAGAATCACCCCAACGAGAAATCGCCTGCTTATTCATGGTCGACCGGTCAATGGCATAGGCAGTCCAATCCTCATTGCCGCCGCAACATGCCTGATACTCCTGAATGAATAGATGACTAGCAGAGAGCCCTAGGAGTCTGATTCTGACGGTGCCATCGGTGCCTGTGCGGCGCTCAGAAAGGCGCGATGGATCGTGAAACACCATCGCTTCGGTTTCGAGGTCTTGAATGTGAATCCCGTTCAGGTCAATCCAAGCCAGTTCATGGCCGTGAATGATTCCACCATGGTCACATGAAAACAATCTGGCATTCGACAATTCGATGTCGTACTCAGCCAAGCTGCTTACAATTGGTGGATTGATGTCGGAACCTGCGAAGGATCCGCTCCGCTGAACGAATGCCTTTTGATTGACTACTCCAATGATCGAGTAGCTCAGGTCTTGGTCGGGGGCAGGGCACAGACCATTGCAGGTCATTCCACCCAAGATGACCGGAAGCAAAAGAACGGCGAGGCACGTCAATCGATGCCTGTTTCCCCAATTGATTATGACGGGGGAATCTAACATCTCCGGCTCCAAGACGTCACATGCGAGGGCCGCTTATTGTAACGTAAGAGAGAAGTCCGGCTGAAGCCGGCTTGGGAGTCGCTGCGAATCAGTGGACCACCAGCTGAAGCTGGTGGCAAAGGCCGGCCGGCTGAAGTCCGGCCATGGAGCCTACCGGATCAGCCATGGAGCTTTCGAAACTGCCATGGCACTTACGGAATCGATCATACGAACTCCGCCAACATGCGTGGGAACCAAGAGTTAGGACGTGTAATGGATGTGGGGATCGGGTATCATCGTGGGCAAGTAAGGAGACCCCGGCCATGGATGGCGCATGCCAGATTGATGACGCGATGATCGAGACACACGAGACGGATGCATCGGACGATTCCGCGCGGGGCGATGGTCCGCACAGCGGACCCTACGAGGGGGATTCGCACCACCAGGGCGATTCGACGCCGTCGATTGAGCCGGTGCGCGTGGTGGAGGCGATTTTGTTTGCGTCGGACAGCCCGCTGCCAGCGAGCAAGATTGCGAACATCCTCGGCGTGGGTGATGCGCGGGATGTGAAGAAACATATTGCGGCGTTGAATGCGCAGTATGAGTCGGTCGGCGTCTCCTTTCGCATTGAGGAGATCGCAGGCGGCTTTCAAATGATGACGCTCAGCGCGTACAACACGTGGCTGACGAAGCTGCTGCGGGCGCGCGAGGAAACGAAGTTGTCGCCGGCCTCGCTCGAAACGCTGGCGATCGTGGCGTACAAGCAGCCGGCAACTCGGGCGGACATTGAAACGATTCGCGGCGTGGCGGCGGGCGACATGCTGAATCGGCTGCGCGAGTTGAATCTTGTGAAGATTGTTGGACGGGCGGAGGATTTGGGGCGGCCGCTCCTCTATGGCACGACGAAGCATTTCCTTGAGGTGTTTGGGCTTGGGTCGCTGGAGGATTTGCCGCAGGTCGAGGTGTTGAAGAGTCCGGGGGCGACGCCGGTTGCGCGCGTTGAGAATCCGCCGGAGACGTTGCCGGAGGATGCGCCGTCGGAGGAGCCGCCGCAGTTGCGGATTGCGGAGGGGGCGTAGGGGCGGGAATTCATGCTTAGCGCACGGGAAGGGACTCCCGTCACGGGTGCGTGCGAGAAAGGATTGTCTCCCAGGCGACTCTTCGACTCGCACGAGCGGATTTCCGTTGATAAGCGTTTGTCGACATGCCACAGGGGTCGCCACAGCGACTCTGCGACTCGCGCGCGGTGCTCGGATTGTTGGCGCGCATGCCGGCCCCATCGTTGCCGTTGCCCGGATACCTTACCGCGACTAGCATCGAACCTACACGCATTGGCGCGGTTGTGATTTCTTTCAGGCGGAATTATGTCGGATCAATACTACGAAGATCGCAAGCGGCACATGGAGGCGCTGGTGGCCGCGGGGTGCGACCCTTATGGGGCGCGGTTTGTGAATGTCACGGCGCTGGCCGAGGCGCGCGGGCGGGGTGATGCAGCGGGAATTGAGCCGGGGCAGACGCGCGAGGACTTGCCGGTGCGGGTGGCCGGTCGGATTTATTTGCGACGGGTGATGGGGAAGCTGGCGTTTCTGACGCTGCGCGATTCGACGGGGGATTTGCAGGTCGGAGTGTCGAAGTCGAAGGTCGGCGATGCGGCGTGGGCCATGCTGGAGAACCTCGACCTTGGGGACATCCTCGGTGTTGATGGGGCCATCGGGCGGACGAAGACAAACGAAATCACGGTCTGGGCGACGGGGATCACGCTGCTTTGCAAGGCGTTGCGGCCGCCGCCGGACAAGTGGCATGGATTGACGGATGTCGATGCGCGGTATCGGCAGCGGTATGTCGATTTGTTCACGAACCCGGAGGTGATGCAGACGTTCAAGGCGCGGAGCCGGATCGTCGAGGCGATTCGGCGGTTTTTTTCGGGGCGGGGGTTCATTGAAGTCGAGACGCCGATGTTGCAGGCGATCTATGGCGGCGCGGCGGCGCGGCCGTTCACGACGCACCACAATACGCTGGACCTTGATCTGTTTCTGCGAATCTCGCCTGAGCTTTATCTGAAGCGGCTGCTGGTCGGCGGGATGGAGCGGGTGTTTGAGATCAACCGTAATTTCCGCAACGAGGGCATCAGCACGCAGCACAACCCCGAGTTCACGATGATGGAGTGCTATCAGGCGTATGGCGATCTCTCCGACATGATGGACATCGTGGAGGGGATGGTGTCGGCGGGGATTGAGGCGCTGGGGGGCGGGTATCAGCGGAAGTTTCGCGAGCATGATATTGACTTCACTCCGCCGTGGCCGCGGAAGACTTACACGGAATTGTTGCGCGAGCACGCCGGTGTCGACTTGAAAGACATGGCGGCGGTGAAGGCGCGGGCGGCGAAGATCGGCATCGAGGGGAAGATGGATGACGCGGTGCTGGCGAACAAGCTGTTCGAGGCGACCGTGGAGGAGAAGCTGATCCAGCCGGTGTTTGTGACGGAGTATCCGGCGGCGTTGTGTCCGCTGACGCGACGGAAGAAGGGTGACCCTAGTCTGGCGCTGCGATTCGAGGCGTATGTCGCGGGGATGGAGATCGGTAACGCATACACCGAGTTGAATGATCCGGCCGTGCAGCGGGAGACGTTCAGTTCGCAGCTCACGGGCGAAGGCGACGAGACGATGCGGGTGATGGATGAGGATTTCCTGACGGCACTGGAGTATGGCATGCCGCCGGCGGGCGGGCTGGGTGTGGGCATTGATCGACTGGTTATGATGCTAACGAATTCGCCGAGCATTCGGGATGTGATATTGTTTCCGTTGCAGCGGGCGAAGGCGTAGGGCCTGAAAAGTCGAAATGCCGAAAAGTCGCAGGTTGAAACGTTGAAAACCAAAACGCTGAAAACCGAAAGTAGAAGCGTCGAGACGTAAGGAAGATCGGGCAGGGATGCGGTCGAGAGTCGGGTCGATACTTTTTGTGGGGCTCGCGCCGGTGACGCTGCCGGCGTATGTGTTATTTCTTGCCGCGGCAAATCTGCTGGGCGGGGCGTTCTACATTGTTATTGAGGCGACGGTCGCGCGGGTTGTGAAGCGGCCGATCGCGTTGTCGCGGGGGCAGATGGCGGCGCTGGCGTTGCCGGTGCTTTTGGCCGCGCCGATCTTTGCGGCGGGGCATCTCGTTATCTTTCTGATTCTGTGGTTGCTGCGCACGCTGGAGTCCATCGGGCGATGGCAGGTCGGTTCGCATAGGTCGCGGGCGAATCTGGCGGCGGGCATCGTATGGTCTGCGGTTGCGCTGTGGACGACGCTGACGTGCATGAACGCGGCGCTGGGGTCGAGGCTCATCGGCAGGCCGATCACAGGGGGGGACGTTTACTCAGATTGGCGACGTCACCAGCGAACAATTTCGGAGTTGCCGGAATCGTGCCAGGTTGCGCGGCGGGAGCTGATCAGCGAGTTGTCGCGCGGGGAGGAATATTCGACGGAGTTCTGGCGGGCGATTCGCGAGACGCTGGAGGAAGACAAGTCGACGGACCAGTGGCTGCCCGACCCGGTGCGGCGGCGGATCACGGGGCTGGCATGGTTTTACATTCCCGCGGGGATTGCGGACGACGGCGAGGCGCATAGCGTGCTGATGCTCGGCCCGCTCGTGCTGCTGGCGATGCTGCTGGTGCGATGGCCGGGGATGTTCGGGGCGTTGCGGGCGCCGTGGCTTCGCTGGGGTGCGTACATCGTGCGCACGGGCGGGGCTTTTTTTGCGATTTATCAACTTATCTCGTGGTCGCCATTGACGGATGTCATCTTCATTCGTTACGACCCGGACGCGATACCGACGGCGTTTCGACTGCTGTCGCCGGCGTATTGGATCGGCTTCAACTACTTCCGAACGCCGTGGATGGAATGGTATCTGCTGAACATCGGGCTGTGGTTGGCGCTCATTGCCATCGGGATTCTGGTGTGGTGGACGGCGTGGTGGCTGTCGCCGCTTTTGGGATGGCCGCGGTATTACGTGACATTTCTGGCGGCGCGGCTGCTGCAGCGGAAGCGCATTGCGTTTTTTTCCATCGGGGCGGTGACGCTGTGTGTGGCGATGATGATCATCGTCATCAGCGTGATGGGCGGGTTTGTGGACAGCATTCGTAAGCAGGCGCGGGGGCTGCTAGGCGATCTGGTCATGGAGGCGGGGGCGAACGGATTTCCGCACTATCAAGGGTTCGTCGACAAGATGAAACAATTGAAGGACCCGCGCACGAAGAAGGCGCCGGTGTTGGAGGCGACGCCGCTGATCCGAAGCTATGGCGTGCTTCAATTCCCGGAGACGAACCGGACAGAAGCGGTGCATGTGATCGGCATTCGGCTGGACGAGTATGCGAAGGTCACGGAGTTCGGGAAGGATTTGTATTATCAGAATCGGTTCGGCGGCACGACGCTGGGGCCGGTGCAGCAGCCGGTGTATGGGTGGGATGAGAAGCGCGTCGCGACGCTGCCGGGGGACATGGAGGAAAAATATCGCGCGTACCTTGCGGGACTTTCGCCGGAGGAGCGGGCGGAAAATGAGAAGCTCTACCGCCGCGGCCCGGAGGATTTTTATCCGGGGCCGGGTGTGTTCAAGGGGCCGGAACCGAAGCCGGGGTTTGAGGGGAAGCCGTATCCGGGGTTGATCCTGGGGCGATCGGTGATTTTCCGACGGATGCCGAATGGGGAATTCTCGCGGCCGCCGGAGTATCCGCGCGGGGCCGCGTGCGTGCTGACGCTGCTTCCGATGTCGCGAAAAGGAGACATCAGCCCGGAGCCGCCGCCGAAGCCGGCGTTTCGGTACATCGACGATTCGCGGTGCGGGATTCACGAGATCGACTCGCGAAATGTGTATGTTGAGTTCGAGCGATTGCAGGAACTTCTCACGATGGGCCCGGAGACGCGCGAGGACGGTAGCAAGACGGGTGCGCGGTGCATCCAGATACTGATCAAGGTTGCGCCGGAGTATGTTGCGGAACGCGAGAAACTCATGGAGGTGAAGGAGGCGCTGAAAGCCGCGTGGGAGGAATACTGCGCCGACCTGAAGACCGATCGACTTGAGTACTCCTTGATGCGTAACACGGAGATTTACACGTGGGAGGAAATGCAGGCGGATTACATCGCGGCGATTGAGAAGGAGAAGGTGCTCGTGCTGATCATGTTCGGCGTGATCAGCCTTGTCGCGGTGTTCCTCATCCTGTGCATTTTCTACATGATCGTGCAGGAGAAGACGCGGGATATCGGCATCATCAAGAGCATCGGCGGGAGCGCGGAGGGCGTGGCGGCGGTGTTCCTTGCGTATGGCGCGGGGATCGGGCTGATGGGGTGTGTGCTGGGGGCGCTGATCGGCACGTCGTTTGTCGATCACATCAACGATATTCAGGACATGCTGGCGCGGATCAATCCGGCGTGGCGGGTGTGGAGCCCGGAGACGTATTCCTTCGACAAGATTCCCGACTTGTGGAAATGGTCGGAGGTGATCTGGATCAGCCTGCTGGCGATTGTGGCGTCCATCCTGGGGGCGACGTTCCCGGCGATTCGGGCGGGGAGGACGTGGCCGGTGGAGACGCTGCGGTATGAGTGAGCAAAGATTGTTCAGGATTGAAGTGGTTGGTGAATCGATGCACTATTGGAACCCACCCACTGCTGTGGGTGGGCTTGATGGGTCGGACACGGCAACAGAGATGTTCAACTGATGCTAACGATCCACTTCGCCCATGACGACGTCGATGCTGCCGATGATGGCGGCGACGTCGGCGAGGAGCACGTTGGTGCAGAGGTGGCTGGTGATGGAGAGGTTGCAGAATGAGGGGCCGCGGGCTTTGACGCGGGCGGGGATGGCGCCGCCGTTGCCTTGTACGAGGAAGCCTAGCTGGCCGCGGGGGTTTTCCAATTCGTAGTAGATTTCGCCGGCGGGGAGCTTGAGCGTTTTGCCGCGCTTGTCGAGGGTTTCGCCGGGGGTGTCTTTCAGTTTCGCCAATGCCTGGCGAAGGATTCGCACGGACTGGTACATCTCCAAGACACGGACGTAATAGCGATCCCAGCAGTCGCCGACCTGGCCTTTGATGCCTTCGCCGACGGGCACGTCGAACTCGAACTGATCGTAGCCGAGGTCAGGCTGGCTCTTGCGCAGATCCCAACGGATGCCGCTGCCGCGAAGGACGGGACCGGTGAGGCCCCAACTGATGGCATCTTCGGGAGAAATCACGCCAATGTTGGAGGTGCGCTTCACGAAGATGTGGTTGTGCGAGAGGAGCTGGTTGTACTCTTCGATCTTTGGCTCGAAGTAGTCGAGGAACTCGGAGGTGACGTCGATGAATCGCTCGGGGACATCGTGAGTAACGCCGCCGATGGTGATGTAGCTGTAGGTGAGTCGCGCCCCGCAGGCCGATTCGAAGAGATCGAGGATCATCTCGCGCTCGCGGAAGCAATAGAGGAACGGCGTGAAGGCGCCGATGTCGAGGCCGTAGGTTCCGATCGAGACGAGGTGCGAGGCGATGCGGTTTAGCTCGGCGAAGATGACGCGAATCAATGTGGCTCGCGGTGTGACTTCGAGGCCTGCCAATTTTTCGCAGGCGAGGGCGAAGGCGAGGTTGTCGTTCATGCCCGCGAGGTAGTCCATGCGGTCGGTGTAAGGGATGTACTGATACGGTGCTACGTTTTCACCGATCTTCTCGGCGCAGCGATGCAGATAGCCGATGTGCGGGACGGCTTCGAGGACCATTTCGCCGTCGGTGCGAAGGACGACGCGGAGCACGCCGTGGGTCGAGGGGTGCTGCGGCCCCATGTTGACGAGCATTTCCTCGGTTTGCAGATCCTCCTGCCGAATGGAGTCGGCAGTGAGATCGGCGTTGATGTCGGGTCGGGCTTCGAGAAGGGTTTCTGGCATGTCGATTATCTGCCTTTGGATTTATTGAGGTTCAGCGAGAACCCGGGCAATAGCTTTGTTTTGTACGAATCACCAAATAGGATCACGCGCGGCTGCCATGCGATGGATCGCGGTCGCCGCGTCAGAATTGTCAACGTTGGGCGTTCCGCGTCTTTCGTTGGATCGACGATCCAATATTCGCTGATCCCTCGCACTGATCCATACAGATGACGGTTTCTCACCATGTCTTTTTCATTACGTCGTGGCGAGATTACCTCAACTACTATGATCGGCGTTACCTGGTCCCAATCAGACGGTGCCGGGCGCGGAAATCCCTTGTACGCGGCCACATCGGGCGCCGGGCGCGTCGGCCCCAACCGACCATGCACGACCACCTCGGCCTCCTCCGAAACATAATTGATGACACGCGGGTGTCGGGCGGCATAGTTGCGAAGCGACTGACAAATCACCGTCACCCACTGGTCATGGAAGGGCTTGGCTCTCGGTGACACGTGAAGGACTCCATCAATTAGCTCATAGACATGACCCGGCTCTTCGCAAGAGCGATCCCATTCGTCCAAGCTCAATAGTCGACCGTGATCGCCAGGCCCGATCTGGACCCTGCCGCGCGGCCGACGTTTGCTTTCGATCATGCGAATCATGAGTCGGACGCCTCTAGTGAATCGGCCTCGTCTGGCCGTACTCGGTGACGGCGGGGATGCCGTGGTATTCCATTGGGAACGCGTAATCTTTTCGGAGCGGGAAGCCTTCCCAGTCGTCGGGGCAGAGGATGCGGCGCGGATGCGTGCCTTCGGGGCCTTCGACGCTGTCGGGGTGGTTGGTGAAGACGATGCCCATGAGGTCGTACGCTTCGCGCTCGTGCCAATCGGCGGCCTGCCACACGTCGGCGACGGAGGGGATTCGCGAGTTCGTTCGCGGCGTCTTGATTCGGACGCAGAAGGCGTGGCGGCGCTTCCAGTTTTCGCGGCTGCCGGGCCGGCCGTCGTAAGAGTCGAGGTCGTAGACGGCCCAGAGCTGGTCGTCTTCGAGCATGTCGATGGCGCTGATGCAGCGGAGGGCGCCGAAGCGGAGGCGCGAGTCGTCACGCAGGAAGCGGGCGACCTCGGGCCAGGCATTTGCATCAACCACGACATGTGGCTGGGCCGTTTGGAAGTTGGCTTCGGTGATTTTGTCGCCGAAGGTTTTTTTTAGGAGGTCTGCGATTTCTTCTGGGGCCATGGTTCGTCCGTTGTTCATGAATACGGGAGTCGACTCAGAAATCTATAACTCCGTCGCCCCTCCGGGGCTTGATTCACTTGCGATCACTTTCCACGGGGTCTCCAAGGCGACTCTGCGACTTGCGCCCGTGGCTACGTTCCTTTGCCCCTCCGGGGCACGATCAAAAGAAAATGCAACTCAGGCAACCTCCGCGGGGGCTGGTGCGCCGGCGAAGGCTTTGCTCTTGGCTGTAAGCCACGGGTCTCTGGCGATGGATTGATGTTTGATCTTGTCTTGCAGGCGCATGAGGCCTTCGATCAACGCCTCGGGTCGCGGGGGGCAGCCGGGGACGTACACGTCGACCGGCACGACGAGGTCCACACCCTTCACGACGTGGTAGCCGTGCTTGAAATATGGACCGCCGCCGATGGTGCAGGCGCCCATGGCGATGACGTATTTCGGTTCGGGCATCTGGTTGTAGAGACGCTTGACGCGGCTGGCCATTTTGAACGTCACCGTGCCAGCGACGATCATCAGATCGGCCTGGCGCGGCGTGGCGCGGAAGGCGCCAGCACCGAAACGGTCGATGTCGAATCGGCTGGCACCGACGGCCATCATTTCAATGGCGCAACAGGCGAGGCCGAAGGTCATCGGCCAGATGCTGCTGGTGCGGCCCCAGTTGATCGCCCAGTCGAGGGACGTGACGATGAGGCCTTCTTCGAAGCGGTTTTCAATCCAACTCATATATCACCTCGCCGAGCGAATCGGAACAAACACTTTACCAAGTTGCCGACGCCCAGACGTCCTCCAGATTTAGTTTGAAGCCTTTGAGCACGAGGCTCTTGATTTCGCGGCCCTGCACAAGCCCGCCATGATATCGCTTGCCGCGCAGGCACCACTGATATGCCTTGTATCGCTGGTCCACAATGTCGAGCACCCAATACTCGCGGATGCCGAATCGCTCATACTCGCGCATCTTGGCAAAGACGTCCATTTGCCAGTTGCTGGGAGACGTTATTTCGACGGCCAAGTCGGGCGGGCCATAAATGTGGCCGCGAATGATCGCCAACTGGTTCGAGCTGACAAAGGCAATGTCAGGCCGTAGAACCAACGCCTTCGCAATGACGACGTCTGTTTCGATCGTCACGCGACCTAGTTTCTTGCGACGTGCGTAGTCACTCATCTTGCCGGCTACATAGAGTGCCACCGAGCCATGTCCGAAATTCGATGACGGACTCATCACCAGCTCTCCGTGAATAAGCTCGTACCTGTTGCCATCGTCGGGCAGGGCCATGTACTCCGCCGACGTGAGCAGTCCGTTGCGTTTATGCTTTTTTGCAAGAGCGGCACCCATCGTGATCCCCGTCTACTCCTACATCCACTGCCTTGCAGCGCGGCCCAGTGCATCATCGCGGCGAACGGTTGATCGTTTGTCGTGCAGACCCGTCGCGCGGACCCAGTCGAGATAACCGAAACGCCATAGGTACAGATAGCCCACAACGATCACGCCGAAGAAAACGAGCATGTCCCACAGGGCGGCGATGCCGGCTTCCTTGTAGACCACGGCCCACGGATAAAACAATGCGACTTCGATATCGAAGATCAGGAAGACGAGGGCGACGACGTAGAAGCGCAGGTCGAACTGCACCCAGCCGGGGCCGATGGCCGGCTCACCGCACTCATACGCAGCGGCCTTTTCCGGGTGCGGCAGCTTGGTGCGGATCAGGTGGCCGATGAGGAGTGCGCCGAAGCTCATGGCGATGCCGGCGACGACGAAGATGAGCAGGCCGATGACGAGGTTGTTGGAGTATTCCATGGAATGAGTCCTAATGCGCCGCGGCGTCTTCTTTCTTGGCCGGCGTGGCGGTCGATGGCTTCAGGGCCTTAAGCATTTCATCGCGAACGGGCTTGGCTCGCTCTTCCCAGCGGTTCTTTTTCTCTTTGGCCCAGGTCGGCATGTTTTCTTTCTGCATCCAGTATGGCTCGGGGGTCTGCTTGCCTTCCTTTGCCAAGTCTGTGAACTCCACGCACATATCCTCGCGGGTGTAGGCCGAGAGGTCGTGATTGTCGCCCATGTGGATGCAGTCGGTCGGGCAGGGGTCGCAGCAGAGGGCACAGAACATGCACTTGGCATAGTCGATGGCGTATCGCTCCAGTGCGCCGCCGACGGCGATGCCGGTGGCCTTGTCGATCTTTCGCGGGCCGCCCTTTTCAATGTAAATGCAATCGACGGGGCAGGCCTTGGCGCACTGATCGCAGGCGATGCACTTCTCGGCCTCGAACCAGTGAAACCCGCGATACCTCGGCTGAAGTGCCGGGGCCATGTCGGGGTATTGCAGCGTAATGGTCTTGGCGAAGTTGTATTTGAGCGTGATGCTCATGCCGGTCGCAATGGTGCGGACGGTGTCGAAGATGTTCTGAAAATACTCGCGAGCGCTTCCCATGCGGGGTTCCTCGTGTGGCAGGTCAGCGGCGCGATGGGCGACTGTCGCCGGGGGCCGGACCGGTGCGATGAGTGAGTATAGTGGAGGGTTTGGGGGACGCCAACGGATGTAAGTTCCATTGTCAAAAGGTGTTAGCCCCATCCGCCTCCGGAATTGAGAGTTGCAGCGACTATGGGGGATGGGTTGGCGAGGCCGTATAATGTGGCGGATGAAAAGGACCGTTTATATCGAGACGACCATTCCGAGTTTTTACTTCGAGGTGCGGTCAGACCCGTCAATGATAGCTCGGCGCGAAAGCACTCGACGCTGGTGGTTGGAGGATCGCCCATCCTATGACATTGTCACTTCAGCCATCACATTGGCCGAGTTACAGGACGGTGACTATCCGGGTCGGCTGGACGCAATAGCCCTCATGGCTGAGATTCCGCTATTGGAGGCCGTTCCTGAGATAGACGAAATTGTTGGTGTGTATGCGGCCCGGCATTTGATGCCACGTGAAGACCTTGCTGACGCCTATCATCTGGCGACGGCTTCCTTCTATGGTGCGGACTTTCTGCTCACCTGGAATTGCCGACACCTGGCGAACGCCAATAAAGTTCGGCATCTTCGCACGGTAAATGCCGAGCTGGGTTTGGTGGTTCCGATTGTTACGACGCCGGACTTGTTGATTAAGGAGATGGACGATGACGCCTGATGATCCAGTGGTGGAGCGAGTCAGGGCGGCCCGCCGTCGAATTGTCGAGCGCTGCGGCTTCGACCGTCAACGGCTTTATGAATGGATAAAGAAGTTCGAAGCCCAACATCAGGACCGTGTCGTCGGATTCGATCGTGCGAATCGCATCGAGAAGACTCGCAAACAGCAGCCGTGAAGGATTTCAATTCTGCGTCGCAGGCCCGGAAATAGGTAATTCTTCCGTCGTTGTCTCCGTCACACAATCACGTCCACGGAGGTCGGGGTTGAGGATTACCCAGCCGAAATCGGTGGGCTTGTGGCGATTGCTGCCGCTTTCAATGCGCTGCACGTCGCCGCCGTTGTCGCGGTTGTCGTTTTCATCACTGATGGTCCACGTCTTGATGCCTTCGGGGATGATTGCGTAGCGGATTGGCCGACCATCGATTGGGTCTGGTGGAATTGCATCAATAAACCGGGGCACGAGGTCCGCTGCGTTTACGGGCCACTGTTTGAGGTTTAGCCGGTATCGCTCCGCGGCAATAGCCACGCGCAGAGCGCGAAGCTGACCACCGGCGCGAAAGGACAATATCGCGTAGCGCGAAAAAGGAGCCACAAATGTCTTGGACACCAAGGTATACCATGGCATGACCGCGTATCTGGATTCGATTTGTTGCAACCGTGCAATCGTGGTCCCATCAGGTTTCACCGTTGCATCTACAATCTCATTAAAAAAATCGACCCCTTCAGCAATGTCCAACGCAGGAACCGCCGGCAGATATCCCCAAAACGCCGATGGAATCCTGGAGTTCAGATTCTGAGTATTGAGTTGGAGCCCGATGTTCTTTGTATTTGCGCGGTACCATCGAGTTGTATCCAGATACGCAGCGCGTTCGGAAAGCAAACCCTCGCGAATATTTGATCTTCGGTCGGCGGCGGCCAGTAGTCTCTGAAACTCAATCAACGAAGCGTCGCTGAGCGTCACTGAGTTCACTACACGCTCGCAGGCATCACAGGCGAGAGTTGTAATCCCATCATTAAACATTTCCCGAACAAGCGATGGTGTTCCATCCATCGTGCGAATCAACTGAAGCGTATCCGTTGTTAGTTGTGCTGCGCGGGTCGCATCGCCATGTTGGGCAGCCGTTATCGCACTCAACGCAAGCACTTTGGCGCTAGTCCTGACAGAATGTAGGTCTGTGGCTGTCGTGGTCGGAGGATTCAACCACGACATTACAAGAAATGAGTCTTTGAGTTGCATCGCAGTGTGCAAGTCGGCCGTCTCATTCTCAATTTGCGTTAAGAACGCATCGGCAGCTTCAATTGTTGAGGCAGCCCACCGAATTCCTGTCTTAGGCAATATCGCGAGACCTATAAATGGAAGTTGTTCCGATTGTTCGTCAGTGAGAGTTACCTTCCGGATTCTCTCACCGATCTTCATCACGGAAATTACCCGATTCTGGTCGTCAGGAATTATCCGTTGGCGGGCGAGGAGGTCTTGGATGGTCGTCGGTTCACCTTTGGCTTTGATCGCGGCGATCTTTGCGGCGAGGCGGGATTCGGCGAAGCGGGAGAGGCCGAGGAGGGCGAGGGCGGCCATCAGCAGGATCGACAGGGCGAGGGTGGATTTCGGGTGGGTGATGATCCAGCCGATGAGGCCGCGGCGGTCGGATTGGTTTGGTTGATCGGTCATGTCCATTCTCGCTGGATGCTATCACTACGATCGCGGCTGCGTGGTGGATAAAGGGGCGGTGGTCGTGGACGGTGGATTGCAGGCGCGGCAGCGGAGGTCTGGGTTCAAAATAACCCAGCCGATGTCTTTTCCTCGCTCCCATGGTTTTGTTCTCATGAGGCGCAGAAGGTCGCCGCCGTCGTCGCAATTCTTGTCGCCATCAAAAATAGTCCATGTCTTGATGCCTTCGGGGATGACTTCGTAGCGAATCGGTCGGCCATCGACAGGGTCCGATGGCACGGATTCGACATAACCCGGCACCAACGCCGCCAGTGACTCCGGCCACTTTCCGTAGGACATGCGAAAACGCTCGGCTGCAATGGCGATGCGTAACGCGCGCATCTCACCCAATGCCCCTGCCATCAGCGCAAATGATTCGGAGTGGCGATAGTTCATGGATGTCGACATGCGATTCAACCAGGTCGAATCATGTCCGGCCTCGTACGCCAACATGCGCTGGATTCGCTGACCCTCCGGCGTGCGCGCGGCGTCAATCGCGGCTGCGTAATAGTCGAGGCCGTCAGCAATGTCGACGGCCGGAAGCGCCGGGATGTGCGTCCAATAAGCGGCATAGGAATACTTGCCGAGATGCGCCGTCGACCCGAACGGCCAGGTTCGACGCGCGCGATTCCGAAGCCATGTAATTGAGTCAAGAAAGACAACGCGATCCACGACCATTCGGGCACATGTGTCGAAGTTCGCCTCGGTGTCTAATAATGCACGATCTAATTCACGCAACGTCGAATCGCTCAGGCCTCCGTCATTGATGATTCGCTCAACGGCATCTGCCATCATGCGGTTAATATGGTATTGAATAAAGTAGAGCCCTCCCTCACCTTCGCAGAAACGAAACATGACGGACGATTCCACCATCAATCGTTCGGCCGCATCGCGATTTACCGTCATGGATGTGGTCAACGCGTCCATGGCCAAGGCTCGCGCCGGTATAACGGACTCAACCAGCCCGGGGGTATGCGCGCTGAAGGCGGGTGACGTCCAGGGCACGGCGGCATATGAATCGATGACCTTCAACGCGGCGTGCAAGGCGCGGATTTGTGGCTCGATCTTCTTCAAATACGTCCTTGCTGCCTGGATATCGTTGTCGGTCCATCGCTCACCGGTAGGAGGATGTTCAGGCGGTCCGGCGTAGTAAAGGCGCTTGAGTTCTTGATCCGTGCGGCGAAGCGAATCAAGTTGCTGGGCGATGCGACAGATGGCGGCGAACCGATTTTGGTCGTCGGGCAGCTGGCGTTGGCAGGCGAGTAGGTCCTGGATGGTCGTCGGTTCGCCTTTGGCTTTTATCGCGGCGATCTTGGCGGCGAGGCGGGATTCGGCAGTGTGGGAGAGGCCGAGGATGGCGAGGGCTGCCATCAACAGGATGGACAGCGCGAGGGTGGATTTCGGGTGGGTGATGATCCAGCCGATGAGGCCGCGGCGGTCGGGTTGGGTTGGTTGATCGGTCATGTCGAGGATCGCGTGGCGCGGGGGTTACGGTTTTCTTTGCGTTGTGGTTGTCGGGGCGGTGGTTGGTGTCGGCGGGCTGCACTCGCGGCCGCGGAGGTCGGGGTTGAGGAGGAGCCAGCCAAAATCCGTGGGGCGCTTGCCCGTTTCTGACGGTTCAAGACGTCGTATGTCGCCGCCGTTGTCCTGATCTGCATCGTCGCCACTGATGGTCCACACTTTGATGCCTTCGGGGATGATGGCGTAGCGGATGGGCTGGTCGTCAATGGGGTCGAGGGGGATGGCGGCGAGATACTTCGGAACTAACTCATTGGGCGTTGTGGGCCAACGGTTGTTGTCGAGTCGGTATCGTTCGGCGGCGAGGGCGACGAGCATGGCGCGCTGCGTGCCAATCTTTCGAAGCCAGAGGTTTGCGGCTCCGTCGAGCGGCGCAAGAACCATTTTGCTTATGACGCTGTACCACGGCAGGTTTGCGTGCCCCGCCTGAATGGAACGGAATCTCCGAGCTAAACCGGGGCCTTTCGTATCACATGCCTCAGCGTACTTGGCGTAACTGTCCAAGCCGACTCCGGCATCCAGTGCGAGGATGCCCGGTGCTCCAATAAACAATGACACACCAATCGTGTCGCGGTAAAAAGGATCAAGATTGTCGAGAAAATAGACGCGTTCGGCGCAGAGCATCTTGGAAAATGCCTGCATGTTGTCGAGCGACGCCACGACCGTCTGCAACGACATGAGGTCTGATGGCAATAGACCAGAGCGATTAATTGTTCGCTCGATCTGGTCGAGGTACATGCTTTGCCCGGCGAATTGAATAAGCATGACCAACAAGGTTGCGTCATCGCCGGGGGCTTCCAGCACATAGCGATAGTCAATTAGCAGGTCACCCGCTTCCTTGGCATTTGAAATTTCAGTTGCGTAAAGGGCTTCAAGCAAATGAAGCTTCATCAATGCGCGATAGGCGGACATGGCATCCAACACTTGGATTCGCATGTTATCACGCGATGTGCCCCACGGGATATCAAGGGTTCCGCGACTTCGATGCATTGCTTCGTGCATGGCGGTTCGTTCCGATTTGACCTGATCCAAGAACCAACGCATCGTGTCGATTTCATCCTGTGGCATGCGACAACCGGTTTTTTGCCTCATCGCAGTTCCTACAATGTGCAATTTGTCTGTCTTATCACCGAGCGGGACTTTCGCAGTCTTTTCAGCCAGTGCCAATACCTCCGGCAGCGAGTTGGGGCCGGGGCGTTTGAGTTTCTTCAAGTCGTCTACGCAGGTCGGTTCGCCCTTGGCGCGGATGGCGTCGATGCGGGCGGCGAGGCGGCGTTTGGCGATGGTGTCGAAGGCGAAGAGGCCGATGGCGATCAAGAGGATGAACGCGAGGAAGATCGACGTCTTGGGGTGGCGGGCGAACCAGTTGCGGCGTTTGGGCGGGGCGATGGGTTGGTCGGTCATGGGAGGCCCTTTCGTATCGAAAAGCGGGCACGGAGGCCCGCTCCACTTACTTAATAGGCATGCTTCGAATAGGAGGATAGCCGAAATTGGGGTGTCGGCTGGTTATAAAGGTGGGGTGTTTTTGGAGGGGCACATGCCCTGTTATGCACGATTCGTCCGCCCTAGCCGGGCGGAAAGAATTAGGAGGAGCTACGCCACCAGAGGCTGAAGGCCTCTGGCAACTATCGCGCGCCCTGCCGGGCGAGGAATATGAGTGGGAGGCCCGTCGCCAGGGGCTGAAGCACCCTGGCAACCAGCGTGCGCCTTACCGGGCGAGATACATTACGCGGGGCGTCCTTGAGGCAAGGCACCTCAAGCCTCAAGACTCAAGACTCAAGACTCACGGCTCAAGTCTCTTCAGCGTGTTCGCTGGACCATCGTCGTGGCGCGGGTCTTGATGCCACGGACGAGGCTGGTGAGGGCTTCGCGGTTGGGGGCGAATTCCATGGCGATGTCCATGAAGATCAGGTCGGCCTCGATCAGGCGGGCCAGCGACGAAGTGAACGAGTGCATGCCTTCGCCTTCGCTGCTTTCGATGAGGGCGGGGAGATCCTTGTCCTGTTCCTTGCGGATCAGTTCGCGGCAGGTGCTGTTGTTGATCAACACCTCGGTCGCGGGGACGAGCGGAGAGTTCTTCGGATCGGCACCGGGGATCAATCGCTGGGCGCAGATGCCGCGAAGGCTGTTCGACAGCGAGCTGCGGATGAATTCATGCTCCTCACGCGGGAAGAACTCCAGTACGCGGGTAAAGGCCTGCATGGTGTCCGACGTGTGCAACGTGCCGAAGACGAGGTGGCCGGTCTCAGCGGCCTGAAGCGCGGCGGTCATGGTGAACTTGTCGCGCATTTCGCCGACGAAGATGACGTCGGGATCCTGGCGGACGATGTATTTCAGGCCTTCGCCGTAGGTGGGGATGTCGATGCCGATTTCGCGCTGGGAGATGATCGACTTTTTGGATTTGAAGAGATACTCCACCGGGTCTTCGATGGTGACGATGTTTTCGTGGCGCGTGCTGTTGATCTGCTCGATCATGGCGGCGAGGGTCGTGCTTTTGCCGGAGCCGGTGACGCCGCAGATGATGATGATGCCGTCGTTGGCCGTTTCAATCAGCTTGCCATAGACGGGCGGCAGGTGAAGCTCTTCATAGGATGGGATGCGCGAATTCACGCGGCGGATGGCGGCGTTCATCTTGGTGCCGGCGCGGAAGATGTTCACGCGGAAGCGTTCGCCGTCGGCAAGCTCCGTGGAAAAATCGAGATCGCCGTGCTCATCGAAAAAGGCGCGGCGTTGCGCCGGGATGATGTATTCGAGGCAGGCGGCGATTTCCTCTCCGCTCATGGGCGGGACGTTGACGCTGCGGAGATTGCCGCCGACGCGGTAGTAGGGTTGCAGGCCGGCCTTCAGGTGAAGGTCGGAGGCGCCGAGGCCTTTCATTGAGCCGAGCAACTGTTGGATGGATGGTATTGCGGCCATGGCGGCCCCCTTTCGTGTCAGGCTTGCAGGACGGCGAGCGGAATATTTCCCGCGGCGGCCGGCGTCGTGTGGCACAGGCTGCTCGTCACTAACGGGCCAGTGGATTCTAGGCGGCCGTGCAGGGTGTAAGGCGTGCAGGCGTAGATTCGGGCGTGGACGAGGTTGCCGATCAACTCGGGCGGGCCGTCGAGCAGGACGATCTGATCCCCGCGGGTGCGGCCAACGAGTTGGGCGCTTTCCTTGGCGGACCAGTCGACTTCGCTGCCGCGATCCTGCTCCGACTCCTGCATTTTGAGCGTGCGCTTGCTCGGGCCTTCGACGAGGACTTCGACGAGTTGTTCGAGCATGCCCCGGTGATTCGCGACGTTGATCTCGGCCTGTACGGCGAGCATGTCGTTGTTTCGGCGGCGCTTCACTTCGTCGGGCACATCGTCTTCGAGACGGCCGAAGGCGGTGGTGCCGGGACGCGGGGAGTATTTGAAGATGAAGCAGTTCTTGTAGCGGGCGCGGCGGAGCAGATCGAGGCTCGCGGCGAAGTCGTCTTCGGTTTCGCCGGGGAAGCCAACGATCATGTCGCCGGAGAGGGCGATGTCGGGCATAAGGGCGCGGGCGCGCTCGATGAGGCTGTCATACTGGGCAACGGTGTAACCGCGGTTCATGCGCTTGAGCACGTCGTCGCTGCCGCTCTGGGCGGGGATGTGCAGGTAGCGACAGATGCGCGGCGACTCGGCCATTGCCTTAAGGGCGTCGTCGGTGAAGTCGCGCGGAAAACTGGTGACGAATCGCAGGCGCTGCAGCTCGGGGACCTCGTCGTGCACGCGGCGGAGCAACTCGGCAAACGTCGTTTCGCGGCCGGCGTCGTCGATGTAGTGATAGTGGTTCACGGTCTGGCCGAGCAGCGTTACTTCGAGGACGCCGCCGGAAGCGAGGCGGCGGACTTCCTCAACGATCTGATCGGGCGGGCGGTGCGATTCGGGCCCGCGCGTGAAGGGGACGACGCAGAAGGAGCAATACTTGTTGCAGCCGCGGGTGATGCGGACGTAGGCCTGGTGGCGGCCGAACACCTTGGGCGTGGCGACGTGGTCGGAGAGGCCGAACCAGCGGCCGCGGTCGAGGGCTTCGAGGTCTTCATGCTCGGCGTCGTGGTGCCGCGGCGTGGAGCGGTCGCGGAGTTTGCCGGAGAGGGCGACGGCGGGCGCGCGGGTGGTGCGGACGTCGTTAATCAACGCGGGCAGGCGGTGAAGATCGGTCGGGCCGCAGAGGATGTCGACGACGGGTGACTTGGCGAGCAGGTTGTCGCCGTCGCGCTCGGCCATGCAGCCGATGACGGCGACGATTTGGTCGGGGTTTTTCTTCTTCGATCCGCGAAGCTGACCGAGGCGCGAGTAGACTTTGTCCTCGGCGTGTTGGCGAACGGAGCAGGTGTTGATCACGACGAGTTGCGCGCTGAGCAGATCATCCGTCAGACGAAACCCCTGCGCGAGCAGCGACCCCATGACCAGTTCGCTGTCGAGGGCGTTCATCTGGCAGCCCATCGTTTCAAGATAGATGGAGGGGTTCGCGGTCATTTCTTACTATCTGTTTTGAAGAGTTCGAGTAAGCGGGCCTTCGCGGCGTCGCGCAGGGATGCGGGCGTGCGTTTGTGATCGACGCATTCGCGGTAGAGTTCGGCGGCTTTCGCGGGACGGCCGATCTGTTCATAAGCGCGGGCGGCCCAATAGAGGGCGGCGCCAGCGTGGTCGCTCTTGGGGTGAAGGGCGATGATACGCATGGCGGCGAGGGCGGACTTGGTCCAGGCGCGGCGGCCGTATTCGCATTCGGATTCGATGAGCAGCCAAGCCGCTTGTTCGGAGGTAGCGGTGACCTTGCGTGTTCGCTCGATGAGCGCGGCGGCCTTCGTGAAATCGCCGGAGGAAATGGCGGCGCGGGCCTCTTCGCGCAGGGCGGCGGATTCCTTCGAGGTCAGGGGGCGGGGCTTGGTGGGAGCCGGATCGGCGCAGAGGGGAACCGTGGCGAGGATGACCGCCAAGAGCAATACTCGCGATAAAGCGATTGTTTTCACATGGTTATGATACCGAGGCACTGGCGTGCGGGTCAAACGATGGTTTGCCCACGGGCATGAAAGCGGACTACGATTCACCCATGAAGATCAGATGCAATCTCCTGCTCGTCGGTGTGATGCTCGTCGTGCCGTGTTCACTTGGCTGCCATGAACAGCGGCACGGCGTTCGACCGTCGCCGGCGGAAGGCGAGGATTTGCCGATCCTCGATCAATTTCAGGGAACCCACTCGCACGAGACGCGGGCGATGCAACTCGTGGTGCGCGACACGCAGACGCTGGCGCAGATACCGCTTGCGGATGTGCCGGTGAATTTCAATGAGGAAATGCTGCTGATCGTGACGCTCGGGCAAGTGACGTCGGATCAATATGCCGTGAAAATCGAGCGCGTGTGGCGCGAGGGAGGACACTTGCGCGTCGCGGTGCAGACGCAAGCACCTGCATCGACCACTTCTGTTTCCATGGCCAGCCCATATTGCGTGGCGGTCGTGCCGCGGTGCGATCTCAACGTTGCGGAGTTTCTGACGACGCCGCCGAAGCGCGAGCGATCGTGGACACAGAGTCCGCCGCCGGACCTTGGAAAGGGAGAAAAGCCGGCGAAGGCACCGAAGATCAATCGGGAGAAGCGGCGGTGATTGTGTATCTTAGCCACACACTTTCGCGAGTGATCCGCCAAACGGCAAGCCTGAATCGGACGATTCCGGTGAGCTTGACGCGAAGAAGCAAGCCGAGCCGGGGAAATCTTTGAGAATCGAGGTTTACGCCGACAGGTCTATGTGCGGCGTGTCGGTGTCGTCGTTGTCTTGCTCAGCGGATTCGTCTTCCGCCAGCGGTTCTTCGGGTTTGTTGTCTTGTCGGCCCTGGCTACCGAGGCCGCCGGAGTCGGTGTGGACCTGGGTGTCGCCGTCGGTGGCTTCGATTTCGACAAAGGCGTCGGGGCCGGCGGCGGCCTTGCGGGCGGCTTCGGATTGAGCGGTCCTTGCGGTATCTGTTTCAACAGCTTGAGCGCGCTGGGCGGCACCGGATTGGAGGACGGAGCCGATCACGTTGGGCGGAATGGCGGACATGCGGGCAACCTCGCGAGGTGGGAGGTCGGGTTACAACGCAATCACGTTACCGATGGGGGCGGGGTGTGGCAAGGGAAAAGTGTTATCAGATCGAGAGCCTAATCCCTAAGACCAGCGTTTCGAGCGTTCGCTGACCCCACCTCGCCATGGCGAGTCGCCTTCGGAGACCTTGCCCTCCCCTTCGCAAGGGGAGGGGATCGGCTTCGCAGTCGAACGAAAACGGGTTGGAAACCCGTGAAACACCACACCGGTTTAAAACCGGTTCCACAAGACACGGGTTGAAAACCCGTTCCACAAGACACGGGTTTGAAACCCGTGCCACACGACACGGGTTGGAAACCCGTGCCACACGACACCGGTTGGAAACCCTTGCCACACGACACGGGTTAAAAACCCTTGCCACACGACACCGGTTGGAAACCGGTGCCACAGATTTACATGCGGAATTCTTTGTCGCGCTGCTTTAACTGGAAGCGGAGGCGGTCGACGATGGCGGAGTGCATCTGGCTGACGCGGCTTTCGGAGAGGTCGAGGGTGAGGCCGATCTCCTTCATGGTCATCTCTTCATAGTAATAGAGCATGAGGATCAGCCGCTCGGGTTGCGACAGGCCCTTCTGGATCAGCTCTTTCAGGTCGGACTTCTGCATCTCGGTGACGGGGTTGGTGGCGGTTTCGTCGCGAATGATTTCCAGCTCGCTGACTTCGCTCGAAGAGTCGCCGCCGAAGGCCTTTCGGGAGAGGCTGGTCATGGAGACGGCGTTGGAGTCGCGGACCATGCGGGTGAATTCAGTGTTGGAGACGCCGATGCGCTCGGCGACTTCGCGGTCGCTGGGGATGCGGCCGAGTTCGCTTTGCAGCGCCTTGGTGGCGGACTGGATCTTCTGCGATCGATTGCGCACGAGGCGCGGCACCCAGTCCATGGAGCGAAGTTCGTCGAGAATCGCGCCGCGGATACGCGGTGAGCAATAGGTCTCGAACTTCACGCCGCGGCCGAGGTCGAAGGCGTCGATGGCGTCGATGAGGCCGAACATGCCGGCGGAGATAAGGTCGTCAATTTCGACCTCGTTCGGCAATTTGGAATGGATGCGTTCCGCGTTGAAGCGAACGATGTGCATGTATTGTTCGACGAGGCGGTTTCGCAGGTCGTTCGTCGGGCTTTTCTTGTACTGCTTCCACGCGGTGGTGATGTCGAGTTGTGTTGCCAGCATCCGGTCTTGCTCCCTTTGTCATGGCGCGCCCTTCGCGCGTCGCGTTTCAATAAACAGTTTGAATGGCGGAGGGATCGTTCGGAGGCGTTGCTGCCTCCGGCTCGGGTTCGGACAGATCGGGCAATTGATCGCGTATGAGGATCATCCCAAGCCACCCGACGACGCATCCCAGGACCAGACCGGCGAAGAGTCCTGTGACAGCCCGAAGAATGATGACCTGCGGGGTGTTTCCTACGGCCAAACCGCGCAGGATCATTGCGCTGAAGACCACCAACCCACAACAGACGCCACACAATCGAGCCACGTCGCCCTCGTCTCACCACGGCCCACTATCGGGCCTCTCTAGATTTCGGCATCGGCGAGGGGCGGGTGGCGTTTCAGTTGAAAAAAGAAATAAGCCGGTTGAAGAAACCGGGGGAGTCGGAAGGGTCGGAGTCGCGTCGGTCGACCCGCTCCGCCAGTGCTGCCACGCAGGTCGCGGCAGGGCAGCGCGGATACTGCCGAATAAATGGGGCACGGGCGCGTACGGAAAGGCCGACGCACGGGTCCCGCAAAACCTGCCCGGCGGCCGCGATGCGAAGACCGAGAAACCGTTCGGCCGTCGCGGCGAGGCGTTCGTGGACGGCGCGGGCCTCGCGCGGCGAATCGGCTTGATTCACGACGAGGGAAATGAGTGATGTGCCCGTTGATTGGCTGAGGACTTTGATCAGGGCATAGGCATCGGTGAGGGCCGTCGGCTCTGGCGTGGTGATGACGAGCGTTTCATCGGCGGCGGAGGCGAAAGCGAGGACGTTTTGCGAAATGCCCGCGCCGCAATCGAGTAAGAGCATGTCGCACTGCGTCTCCAGGCGCGATAGTTCGTCCAGCAAGGCAGCGCGATGATCGCGCGAGAGATCGGTGATGTCGGCAAGGCCGGATGCGCCGGGGATGAAGCGCAGGCCGGGGTCGATCTTGACGGTGATTTCATCGAGGCGCTTTTGCCGTCGAAGGACGTGCGAGAGATCGAAGCGGGATTTGATGTTGAACAGCACGTCGACGTTGGCCGTGCCGATGTCGGCGTCGACCAGCAGGACACGACGGCCGCGACGGGCGAGGGCGATGCTCAGGTTCACGGCGATGTTGGTTTTTCCGACGCCGCCTTTGCCGCTGGCGATGGCGAGGACACGGGCGCGTCGGCGCGGGGCAATCGCCGGGCGCGGCGGAGGCGCGTTCATCAAGGCGCGAAGGCGCGAGGCTTGATCGAGCGGAATCGCACTCACGCGCCGGCCTCCGATTGCGCAACCGGAAGACCAAGGATTAGTCGGGCGACGCGCGATGCGCTGCCGGCTTCGATGTCGTCGGGGACCGATTGGCCGTTGGTGAGATACGAGACGTGCAGACCGATGTCTGCGAGCACGTTGAGAATCACGCCGAAGCCGACGGCCTCATCGAGCTTGGTGAAGATGACATGTTTGACGCCGAGGGGGCCGAACTTCGCAGCGGCCTCGCGGATGATTTCTTCGCGACTGGTGCTGGAGAGAACAAGATGGACCTGATGGGGCTTTGCGGCATCGAGAAAACGCGATAAATCTGCGACACGAAGATCGTCGCGCTGACTGCGTCCGGCCGTGTCGATGAGGATGACGTCGCAGTCTTTCAAGTTCGCAACGGCCTCGGCGATTTCGTCGGGGGTTGTGACGGGGACCAGCGGAATCTTGAGAATGTCCGCATAGGTTCGAAGCTGCTCGACGGCGGCGATGCGATAGGTGTCGATGGTGATGAGGCCGACACTGCGGCCCTCGCGGAGTTTGTAATTCGCGGCGAGCTTGGCAAGGGTTGTGGTCTTTCCGACGCCGGTGGGGCCGACGAGGGCGATGACGGTGGGCCGGCCTTGTTCAGTCAATGCGATCTCGGGCGTGGGCGGGACCATCGTTTCGATGCAGCGTTGCAATTCGGAATCGACCAACTCGCGGGTGATCGTGACCCTGTCGGGCGCCTTGGCATCCGCGGCGAGCGATTTCATTTCCTTGCCGACGCGCTCGCAGAGCGCGCGGGCCAGTTCTTCGCCGACGTGCTGCTGCAAAAGTTTTGTGTAATGATCGACCAACTCGGCCGGGACTTTAGGCCGCGGCTTGGGCGTCTTGGCGACGAGGCCCGAGACCATGGCGCGGAGTTCGCGTATTTCGTTCACGATCGCGGGGTCCGCAGGCGCGGGGCGCGAAGATGCAAGCGGGGCCGGTGGTTTCTCAACTGGGATGCCTCGAAGTGTTGTACGATTATCCGAGTTGTCGACGGTGGCAGGCGCGTTGGCGGCGCGGCGGAAGGTCGTGACGCGTGCATCCGCGGTCGCGGTGATCTCGACAAAGGTCTTCGCACCGAGACCGAGCACGCCGCCGCGTCGAATCGTCCGGGTGTGCAGGATGACGGCGTCGCGGCCGAGGTCGGTCTTCACGCGGGCAAGGGCGTCTGACATGGACCTCCCGCGATAGGTCTTCATGGCCATGTCGGGGTCCGTTGTGTTTCGGCTCATACGTATCCTTATCTAGATCAGGCCACGGCTCGGATCGGTTCAGGCGCCGACTTCGTGGCGGTTGTGTCCTCGGGAAGCATTACCAGTCCATGAGTTCGCACGTTGACACCGCGCACGATCTCGCCGTAGCCCAGTACGGCCACCTGCGGCAGTGCGGCTTCGATTACGCGGCGGATCCATTGGCGAATTTGCGGCGCGGTGATGAGAACCGGCGGCTTGCCATTGGTGCGTGCGGCGGCGGCATCGAGTTCATGACGAATCGCGGTGATCAGCTTGTTCACCATCGGCGGCGGGAGCGTCAGGTACGAACCGCGGTCGGTGCGCTCGACATGCGAATTCACGAGGTCTTCGACGGCGGGATCGAGCGTGATACCGTGAATGGTGTTGGTGTCATCGCGATGTAGTTCGCAGATGGTGCGGGCGAGCGCGGCGCGGACGTATTCGGTGAGCACCTCGGGGTCTTTCGAACGGCGGCCCCAGTCGGCGAGCGTTTCGAGAATGGTTTCGAGATCGCGAATCGGCACGCGCTCTTTGAGAAGGTTCTGCAGGACGGTCTGAATCTCGCCGATCTTGAGCGGATCGGGCGTGACTTCTTCGACAATCTTCGGACTGCGTTCCTTCAGGTGATCGAACAGGCGGTTGACGTCCTGGCGCGTGAGCAACTCGGCGGCGTGGCGGCGGATCAATTCGGTGATATGCGTGGCGAGGACACTGGTCGGCTCGACCACCGTGTAGTTTCGCTGCTCGGCGAGAGAGCGGTTGGCCGGCTCGATCCACACCGCGGCCAATCCGAAGGCCGGTTCGTGGGTTTCGATGCCGTGGACCTGCTCGGAGACCGCGCCGGAGTCGATGGCCAGCTGGTGGGCCGGCATTAAATCAGCCTTGGCGATGACCGCGCCACGGAGTTTGAGCGTGTAGGCGTTCGGCTCCAACTGCACGTTGTCGCGAATGCGGATCGGCGGAACGATGAGGCCGAGTTCGATGGCGATCTGGCGGCGGATGTTGCTGATGCGATCGAGGAGATCTCCGCCCTGCTTCTTGTCCACGAGCTTGATGAGGCCGTACCCCACTTCGAGTTCGAGGGCGTCGACATTCAGGAATGTCTCGATCTTCTCGGGTTCCTTCGGCTTTGCGGCGGACTTGGCGGCGCCGGCCTTGGTGTCACTGGCCACTTTTCGCGTCAGCAAATAGCCCATACCGCCCAGGCCGACTGCCATGGCAATCAACGGCGGCTTCGGGAGCGGCGTCAACATGAGGATGAAGAGAAACGCCGCGGCGAGCATCATCGCGGTGGGTCGCGAGGTCACCTGGCCGATCAATTCCTCGCCCATGTTGGTTTTGGAGGCGGAGCGCGTCACGATCATGCCGGCAGCGATGGAGACGAGGAACGCGGGAATCTGTGCGGCGAGGCCGTCACCGATGGTGAGCTTGGTGAAGACCTCGAGGCAGGTCATGATCGGGAGGTTCTTTTCGACCATGCCGACATAGATTCCGCCGAGGATGTTGACGAAGGTAATGACGACGCCGGCGATGGCATCGCCGCGAACGAACTTGCTGGCACCGTCCATCGCTCCGTAGAAGTCGGCCTCGCGGGTGATGTTCTCTCGACGGCGGCGGGCCTCTTCCTCATTGATCATGCCGGCGGAGAGGTCGGCATCGATGGCCATCTGTTTTCCGGGCATGGCATCGAGGGTGAAGCGGGCGGCGACTTCGGCGATGCGCGTCGCACCCTTGGTGATAACCACGAACTGAATCACCGTGATGATGATGAAGATGATGACGCCGACCGGAAGCGAGCCGGCCGCGACGAACCGGCTGAACTCCTCGATCACATATCCAGCGGCGGAGGTGGTGCCGTCGGCATTGGTAAGGATGAGACGCGTCGTGGCCGTATTCAGCACGAGTCGGAACAGCGTGAGCGAAAGCAAGAGCGATGGGAACGAAGAGAATTCCAGCGGCCCGTTCATGTACATGACGGTGAGAAGGACCAGCGCACTGAGCGTGATATTGGCAATGAGCAGCAGGTCCAACATGCTCGTCGGCAGCGGGATAAGCAGCACGAGGACCAGCGCCATCGCGAGGATCGGATAGACGAGGCCCCGATACGACTGGAAGGTCGTAAAGGCTCGAGTCAGGGCTGTTGGCTGGTTGGGCATTGATGGCTAATCGTGCTTCGTCATGCCGATGCGCGGCGCGGGGCCTTTCCGGTTAGTTCATAGACGTAGGCGAGAACTTCCGCGATCGCCTTGTAGAGCGACTCGGGGACTTCCTGACCGACGTCGACGGTTTTGTAGAGCGCCTGGGCAAGCGGCTTTCGTTCGACAATGGGAACGCCGTGGGCGATGGCGATCTCGCGGATTTTTTTGGCGATGTAGTCCTGCCCCTTGGCGACGACCTTTGGTGCGCCCATTTCGCGATCGTTGTATTCGATGGCGACGGCGAACTCGGTCGGGTTGGTCACGACCACGTCGGCCTTTGGAACGCTTTTCTTGATCTGCTGCATGAGGGCGACGAACTGCATTTTGCGGCGCCTTTGCTTAATCATCGGGTCGCCTTCCATGCGGCGCATCTCCTCCTTGACTTCTTCTTTCGTCATTTTCAATTCCTGCTCAAACTTCCAACGCTGCCAGGCGTAATCGGTCACTCCGACAAGCAGCAGCACGAGAGCCAGCCGGATGCCGACGTCGTAGATCACCGTTGAAAGCAGGGCGACCAACTGCCAACCCCCGACTTCCATGGCGAGAACGATCTGGCTCATGCGGCTCTTGATCGCTGCATAGGCCACGAGGCAGACGAGGGCGAGTTTGAGCAGATTCATGATGAGCTGCACAAGCGTGCGCATACTCAAGAGCCGGGAGGCGCCGCTGATGGGATTCATTTTTCCGAGATTCGGCTCGAGGGCTTCCGTCGAAAAGAGGAATCCGACCTGCACGATGTTGGACAGCACCCCGATCAACATGACGCCGACGAGGATCGGGCCGGATGCAGCAAGCACGGCCATCGCGACGGACAGCAAGATCGGAATGACATCGATGCGCGCGGCATCAAAAGGCCCGTCCACGGTGAGGTACCGTTTCATCGTGTCGAGCATGGAGTGCATCAAGGCCGGGCCAAACCACCGGAGACAGAGCATCGTTCCGAGAAGCATCAGGGCCGATGCGAGATCGGTGCTGCGCGCGACTTGTCCCTTTTGCCGCGCTTCCATTCGGCGTCGCGGGGTTGGGGATTCGGTTTTCTCGCCGGCGTCGTTAGCCATGGGTGGCGGCCTCCGCGAGGTGCTCGAAAAGCCGCCCGGCCTGGTCGAGGCCGTCGGCGAGGGTATCCGTCATGAGGTTGTCAGAGGCGCCGATGGTGACGGCAACAAGGAACAACGCGATGAAGATTTTGAAGGAGAAGCCGACCGAAATGACGTTGAGTTGAGGCATCGACTTGGTCAGAAAGCCCATGACCAGCGATGCCAGAAGTAGTGCAAGCACCGCCGGCCCGCTCAGGCGCAGGGCGACGTCGAACATGCTGCGCGTCATTCCAAGGGCGAAATCGGCGACGCTCTGGTCGGCAAGAAACGTGAGCGGCGGAACGTGTTCGAAACTGCGAAGCACGAGCATGACGACGGCAAGGTGGCCGCGCAGCGCCAAAAAGAACATGAACGCAACGAAGAACCAAAGCTGGTCGAGGACCGTGAACTCTTCATCGAAGAGCGGATTGAAGACCTGGCCAAGGGCGAAGCCGGACTGGTGGCTGACGATTTTCCCCGCGATCTGCGCGGCGAAGAAGACACCGCCCGCCGCGAGGCCGAGGAGTTCGCCGATGATGAACTCCCCCACCATGCCCACACCGGCCTGGCCGAGGCTGAGCGTCTGCGGGATGCGCGGCGCAACGACGGGAAACGCCATGAGCGAAAGAACGACAACCAGCAAAACACGCGGGAGGCGCGGAACCTGATTGCTCGCCAACATGGGCACGGCAATCAGGATGCCCGCCATGCGCGCGACGACCAGCGCAAAGGCCGGGAGTAACATTTCGAATCGAAGCAATCCCATTCGCACGTATCCCGATTGCCGGTCACATCAAGGCGCCGTTGCCCCAGAGCTTTACGGTGTATTCAATCAAACGTGTCGTCAGCCAGGGGATGAAGAACGCGGTGGCCACGCCCATCGCCACGATCTTCGGCACGAAGGTCAGCGTTTGCTCGTGCAACTGCGTGACGGCCTGCCCGATGGAGATAATCAAGCCGACGAGCATTCCGATGATCATGATCGGCGCGGCGAGAATGAGCGCGAGCATGAGGGCTTCGTTGGTCAGATCCATGGCGGTACCGATGGTCACGAAAATCTCCTACGAAAAGCTGTGAAGCAGCGAGCCCACCACCAGCCCCCAGCCATCCGCGAGCACGAACAACATCAGCTTGAACGGCAGCGAGATCAGCACGGGCGGGAGCATCATCATGCCCATGCTGATGAGGATGGAGGCGATGACCATGTCGATCACGAGAAAGGGCAGATAGATTTTGAAGCCCATCACGAATGAGGTCTTTAGTTCGCTGAGTACAAAGGCGGAGATCAATTCGGCCAGGCCGACCTTATCGCGATTGAGTTGGGCACCGTCCGGGAGCGGACCGTGGACATATTCGCTGAACACATACACGTGCTCTTCATTCCCGGCGGACTCGATCTGCTTGAACATGAAGGCCCGAAGTGGCTTCGCACCGCGCTCAAAGGATTCGGCCTGCCCCAGTTTTCCGTCGAGATAGGGATCGATCGCCTCGGTCTTCATTTCGCGCCAGGTCGGGGTCATGACGAGCAGGGTCATGATGAGGGCGAGGCCGGTGAGCACCTGGCCGGGAGGAAGCTGCTGTGTTCCGATGGCCTGCCGAAGAAGCGCGAGGACGATCATGATGCGCGTGAAGCTGGTCATCATGATCAGAATGGACGGCGCGATGGTGAGCACCGTCATGAGGACGAGGATGCGCAGCGAGGCGCTGACGCCTTTGCCATCCGTCGCCGCGGGGGCCATTTGTGAAAGGTCAGGAACGCCGAGGGGGTTGTCGAAGGCCGGCGCGGCAGTGGTCGCCGACGAATTGGTGGAGATTTGCGCGGACGCGGGGCGTGCGACGCCGGGCATCATCCAGAGGCCGAGCATCGTGCCGATTGTTATTCGCAGCATCCTGCCGCTTCTATGCACCGCGCAACTCCTTTGCGCAATGAACGCCGTGTCACGCTGTGGACACGGAATCCGCTACATTCACCGGCTCCGCCGATGATTCGAATCGAGACCAGTTTCGCACGCGGGAGAGCAAATCCTGAACTTCGGTTGCCGCCCGGGCGCGCGTCGAATTACCACCAACCAGCGAGTCGGCGGAGTCGTTCACTTCCGTGGGCGCGGGTTGCGCCGCCATTCGAGTGAAGATGGATGAAAAAGAATGCGGCGTCGCGGCTTGAACGCCAGCGACGAGGCCGGCGATTTCTTCCGGATCATGAATCTCCGCAAGGGTCGAAATATGCTCAGGCGTTACACCGATGCACACGACGCGTCGGCCGAGGCGAACGAGGCAAAGGCTCTGCTTTCCGGAGAGATAATGCCTTCCGAGAATCTGCAGACCGCCGCGGGCTGAGATTCGCTGGGCCACGGGTGTCCAACGGCGAAGGGCCAACGTCCCGCCGACGATCAGCCCCAGCACGACAACCATCGGCCAAAGCAAATCCATGGACCGCAAACCTGACTCGGCCTTTACGACCGAGGGTTCGCGTGTTGCGGTGAGACGCCCTCCGTCCCGGCGCGGCAGCAGGTGTTCGGGATCTCCGGAGGTGGCCTGTTTCACCCAGGAGGCCACGGCATCGGTCGACGCAGGCTCAGTACCAGACGCGTTGCCGGGCGTCACCGAATCCGCGCAAATGGATGTCGCGGCACCGGCGACGACCGACACGGCGGCAAACATGGCAAAGCGAATCGGGCCACAACGCTTCATGCAAAGACCAGCCCCCTCTACGCCGCCTCGGCATCGTTGCCGGGGAGGATCTCGCTGATGCGCACGCAGAAATTGTCATTCAGGACGAGCACTTCGCCGCGGGCAACGAGCCGGTCGTTCACCAGCACATCCACCGGATCGCCGGCAAGCTTGTCGAGTTCGACCACGGACCCTTCGCCCAGGCGGAGCACTTCTTCGATCAACATCGCCGCGCGACCCAATTCGATCTTCACATCGAGTTCCACGTCGCTGAGCAGCCCGATTTTGCTGTCGACCGCGCCTTCAGTCGCACCGGCAAACATGGGAAGGTCCAGCGGCATGGCCGGAAACGAACCACCGCCGGCGGAATTCGATTCCTCGTCCGCCGCCGCCATGATCGCGGCCGCCTGTTCCGCATCGTCCATGGCGGGCGCGACGGCCTCGTCCGGGACGTCTTGATTTCGTGGAGGGATCGCGGCGCTTTCCCCTGCGGGTTCGGACGGCGTGGGCGAGGCGGCATTCAGCGCGGCTTCGACGTCGGCCGGGTTTACTTCGGGGTCCTGCGGCGTTGGGTTCTCACCGGACATGACTTATCACCTTCCATGGCGACCACGGCATCCATGCCTAACGAGGAGCGAGGTCGAGCTAGAACCCCGCGGGAATCGGCATGCATTCCGGAATCAGGATTTGCTCAAACTTGTGTTCATCACCGATCAGCGTGCCTAGCTCGTATCGCAAGAGCCGCTTCAATGTTTCAAGCCCAGGCTCGGCCAGTTGCTTTTCCTCTGCGCTGCGAATAACGCGGCTGATGACATCCTCGACCGTGCTTTTGCGTTTTTCGAGGAAGCCTTTGACTTCATCCAGTTCTTTGTGATTCACGCGGGCCGCCACCTTCACACTGTATAGCATGGTGCGGGCGCCGTTGCTATTCGGGACGCGAACCGAGACCACCGGAAGTTCACTGCTTTCTTCCCAGGGTTTGGTCGTCGGGGCGAGCGGCTCCATGCCCACCGTCGGGTCCGGCTCATGGCCGAGCATTTTCATTGTGGCGAAGATCGCGACACCCTCAATAATCATCACGCCGCCAAAGAGCGCAACGGTAAGCATCTTGCCCTTTTTCTTCGGGGCAACGGATTTGGCTTCCACGTCGGGAGCGGCTGGTTTGGCTTCTTCTTTCGCCATGACGGTTCCTTGGGTCGCGTGCGGAAGGCGCGCGACTGTTTCTTCTTTATCGGTCAATTGCTGCGCGTACTCAACGGCACTTGCGCGTGAAAAATCGCGGATGACCGCACGTTCATGCGCCCAGGGGCGCAGGAATTGCCGACTCCTTACGCGGCCGACTCAGATCGCGCGATGTCCCTATCGACGAGCGATCAGGAGCAGTTCCTGAAGCAACTGGTCGGAGGTCGAAATCACACGGCTCGATGCTGAAAACGCGGTCGAGGAGGTGATCAGATTGATGAATTCACGCGACAGGTCCACGTTCGAGAGTTCGAGCGTGCCGGCGCTGACCTTGCCCGCGCCAAGTGTGAGTGGCGGTGTAATGCGGGCCTCGCCACTGTTGGGGCCGACGAAATAGACGTTATTCGAGCGCGAGAGCAGGCCGGCGGGATTGGCAAAGGTGCCGACGGCGATCTGACCAATGACCTGATTCAGACCGTTGGAGAAGGTACCGGTGATGATGCCGTCCTGTCCGACGCTGTAGTCGATCAGCGTGCCGGTCGAAAAGCCATCCTGGAAGTTCATCACGAGTGACGACTGGGCGGTATTCAGACCGCTGACGTTTCCGAAGTCGACGGCGACGGAGACGGGATCGTTGGCGCCGGTGCCCGCGCGGTTAATAAGAAAGCTGTTCGCGGGACTGGAAACATACTGTCCGGCGGCGTCAAAATTAATTGTTCCCGTGCCGAGGGCGTAATTAACATCCGAATCGTCCGCGGACGTGGCATAAAAGCGCCACGTGCTGCTGGCCGTCGTCCGGGCTTCGAGCACCATGGTGAGGTCCACGCGGAGCGGCGTGCCGAGGGAGTCATACACGACGAACGACGTGTGGGCGCTTTCGCCCGTTGCCGCCTGTGTTTCGGTGAAGTTAAACGGCACCTGTGTTGCGCCGTTGGTCACGAGCGTTCCCGCCTGAATGGCGATGGCGTTCTCGGTGCCGACGTTTCCATTGATCTGGAGGCGGCCGCCGACAACCGTGGAACCCGGCGTCCCGCCGACACCCGCGGTCGTATCGACGCCCATTACATCATCGAGCCACGCGAGAAAGTCGTTGACGGTGGTGCCGGTGGTGCCGACGGTGAACTGTTCGACCGGCACTTCGCGACCGCCGCGACGAATCCCATTCACGGTGATGACATCGCCGTTGGCGAGCAGGGCAGGTCCGCCTCCGGTGTTATGCAGATCGGTCAGAAGCGTCGCGCCGGTGATGGCGGCTGCACTGCCGTCCTCCAACGCCTGCGATTCAAGCGTCGTTCCTGCTGTGGCGACGATCCCGGTCGAGTTCAGGGTGCCGGTCATATCGACACCTTCGGTCGCCCGGGCCGTGGTCAACGAACCGACCGGGATGGTGATGTCCGTCACATTTCCGGGAATCAACTGGAAGTCTTGGTTGACGGAGTAGCCCTGCACGAAGAAACCGTCCTGCGAGATGAGACGGTTGTCCGCGCTGAGTGAGAATGCGCCGTCGCGCGAGAAGACGCGCTCGTTCTCCGGCGTTCTCAGCACGAAGAAACCGTCGCCTTCGATGGAGAGGTCGCTTGGCACGCCGGTGGTCTCAACCGAGCCGGGGGTGAACGACCGTTGGATCGTGCCGATGGTGGATCCGAGGCCGATCTGCACGGGATTGGTGCCGCCCTGCCCCGTACCGGGCTTCGTGCCGGCCGAAAGGGTGCGCGAAAACTGAGACTGGAAGAGGGTGCGGGACCCTTTGAATCCGGTCGTGTTAATGTTGGCGATGTTGTCGCCAATGATATCCAGTCGAAACTGGCTGCTGTTCAATCCCGAAAGACCTGTAAAGAGAGCGGATGTCAACCCCATGAGTCGTCATCTCCGTTGGCGAAATTAGGTTCCGTTGCGTTCGTTCGTACCCGTTGATTCTTAATCGTTTACAGACTGACTCCGGCGCCTGCGCCGGTGCCGAACAGTGCATTCATGACACCGCCGACCAGGCCGTTCTCGGGCGCGAAGACCGGCTGTGGCGCCTTCACGCTCGTGCGGGCCGTGTCGGCCTTGGCGGTGCGTTGTGTGGTTGTATCGCTGGCCATCGCGCCGTTCATTTCCGTGAGAATGCGTTGACGCAGATCGGCCGGCAGGTTTTCGACCAGCGTGACGAAACTGACCTTTTCGGCCGGAAGCTCGCGGCCGTTGTGCAGTTCGAGAATCGCGCTGCCGTCGTCTTCATAGCGCACACTGGTAACGACGCCGTTGACCGCGACGGAGTTGCCGCCGGAATCCTTCAACGCGCCCTCCACGAATTGCCCGATGAGGCCGGACGTAGCGCCGAATCGCTGTTCGGCGGCAAGCGACGAGAGGGTTTTGGTGAGCGTCGATGATTGTTCCATCTGTCGGATGGAGGACATCTGATTAAGCAGGGACTGGTTGTCGGTGGGCTTGAGCGGATCTTGCGACTGCAATTGCGCGATGAGCAGGCCGAAGAAATCTTCGCTCTGCAAGTCGTTGAAATTCTTGGTGGTGGTGGGTCGAATCGTCGCGGCGTTTGCCGTCGAGACTTTTCCGATTGCCTGTGGTGACATCACATACTCCTCGCGCGTCGTGCGCCTTTGTTAAGCGACCAGGTTGACGGACCCAAACAGACTTACGTCGGAATCCTCGATGCGCCGTGAGGCCTCGGCCGCGGCGGCCGCGATGTTGTCGGTCGAATGCGAGGGCGACCATTCGCGCTGATCGCGCCACGAATCCGACGGACGTTCGTCAAACCAGGAACTCTGTTGGTGCGTTTGTTGATTGAGATCGCCTTGCGACTCTCGGGAATCGCGCTGCGATGTGGAATCATTTCCGGTGTCCGTGTTGCGTACGATGATTTCCGATCGCTCCACGCGAATGCCATGGACCGACAGGGCGTCCTTCAACTCCGGAAGCCGCGATTCGATCAGCTTTGCCGCCGCGGCGTTTTCGGCATCGACGCGAAGCGTCATGCCGGCTTCACGCATGCGGATGTCGATTCGCAACTGGCCCAGTTCCGGCGGATCGAGTTTCAGCGTGGCCTGATGGTGTCCATCCCGGCCGGCGGCCCGAAGGAGCTGCGCGGTGGATGCGATCGGGTCGGCATCGGTCGTGCCCGAGGTGAGCAGGTTTGCAACGGTGGTTGAAGGATGCGTGGCGTGTGATGAGACTCGATCTGCATTGCGCGATGAATTCGTCGTCACGGCGCTGATGGATCCATGGGTGGGAGGCGTACTCTGCGTCTTGGTTGAGGCATCGCCTTCTTGGGCGAGGAACTTGCCAATCGTTGCGGCCGCGCCGTCGCCAACGGCATTCGCAACCTTGATGTCCGCGGGATTTACCACGGACTCAAGCGACAACACGGATGAACCGGAGTCACTTCGTGATTGCGAGGACGTCGCTGCGGCGTGGGCCTGTGCATCCGATTGCTTGTTTGCGGCCGCGTTCGATTCCTGCTCAGACCGATGGGCCTCGTTGATCTTGACCTTCTGCGATGTCGCGGAGGCGCGAGGATCGGTCTGGAACTCTTCATTGGTCACCGACTGCCTTCGAGTCGATTTGAGTTCGCTGGTCGAGCGTGAAATCGATGGAGCGGCGTGGGCGGCATTTTGGGCGATCGCCTGGCCCGCTGCTCGCTCGGATTTAGTGTCCGTCGAAGCGGCCGACTCGTCTGTCGCATTGTCACTGGCGCGGCCATTCGACTTAGCGCCAACGTTGCGGTTGCCCCTCTGGGCGTCGAAAACGTTTTTCGCTTCGTCGTCCACCGATTCCAAGACAGGAATCATGGGGACTGCCGGCTCATCCGTGGCTTTACCCGGCGTCAGGTTCAATGCCTTGACGAGGTCCGTCAGGCCGCCGCGCGTTGCTTTGGATTGGACGTTGCCTTCGCGATGATCGCTTGAAACATCGCCGGTTGCCTCGGTTGACGATTCGGTACCGACGGTATTATCAGGAGAAATGAACTGGCTCGCCGACGCAATGACCGGTGCGCCCCCATTTGCCGCAGGTTGAGTTTCACCCGATTTACCAGGGGAAGTGGCGTCCGTTGTCGACGGCGGAGCCTTTGACTCCGCACTCGTCGATGATTCAGTGTCAGCTTTGGATTCCGATTTCTTGCCGGACCGCGTGACGTCTGGCTTGCGGTCCTTCGATTCCACCGACGGGCGCGTCGGCTTCGACGAATCATCATCGATGGCGGCAGCCGAGGGATTCTCAGGAAGACGCGGACGCGGCGGACCGGGATCACCGGTGGGAGGCGTCGGGATATTCTGCGGAGCGCGGATGGTATCCAGGTAATCCTGAAACCCGGAGCGCGGGGTGCTCGCGGAGATCGCGGGCGGGGCAGGTCGTTGGGCAACCGGAGACCGAAGCAGTTCGGTCATGAGGGTGTTCGGCGCCATGGAGGCGGATCCTTTTGCGATTATGTGCCTGCATTCAGGACCTCCGCCTGGGCCGCACGGCCGTCACGTATCATTTCCAAGATGCGTCCGATCCACTGACGCTCTTCTTCACTCTTGCATTCCCCGACGATCTTGCGAACCTTTCGGTCGTCCATGCCTTTGAGCAAGGCCACGACATCGGCATCCTGCTTCTGTCGCAGCAGCTCTTTGGCTTGTTTCGCCTTCAGGCCGCCGAGGATTTCAGCCTCCTTCTGGAGGCCGCTTTCACCTGTCTGCTCCGCCTTCTTCTTCTCCATCTCGGCCAGTGCCGCTTTGGCGGATTCCAGGCTTTCCCGGTCTCGCACCAGCGTCAGTTGCTGCGTCTCCAGCAGCTTCCAGCCATCTTGTATTTCTCGCGTCCGGCGATCCAGCTCGGTCCGCGTGATTTCATCCAGTTCCCGCATGCGACGCATTCGTTCGTCGCTTGGCGTCTCGTGCTTCGGGGCTTTTGCCATGGCCGGCATCGTTGTCGGCGCGGCGTCGTGAGGCTCGTCCTCCTTCAGGACCGCGAACGCCTTGCGAATTCGCTCCTTCGTGAGCCAGTGTTTCGACTTTGCATAGCCGAGGACACCGCCGAGGGCGAGCATGTTGACGAGTGCGACCGCCGAAAGCACCGTGAAGACTCGTTTCACGACCGGTCCTCGCTTTCCGTCAGGCTCGCGTGGGCGAACCGCAGGGTGTTCATCTCATCGGACTCAATCTGCTCCCGTCTGGCGGCCTCGGCGCTCCACGCTTCGAGCCGTCGTTCTCGGAGGCGGGCCAGGACTTCCGTGTCCTTCCGTGCCTCGACCAGAGTGGCTCGCTCCTGAGCCAGCATGGCGCGTTGCCCGGACAGTTCCGCGTCCGTATCCAGCACGCCGCGCCGCAGGTGCGTCAACCAGTGACGCCCCCACCGCACTTGATCGACATCCACCGCGCCACCGCGTAAAGCCGACCGCAGTGAATCCGTCTGCCCATCGATGGCCGACAGCAGGTTATTGCGACGTTCCATCAATTCGCTGATCCGGCGTAAACGGGCCGCCACCACGCGTTTTCGCTCGTCTTCACGCTGTTTCCGAAGCCGCAGCAGCGTTTCGAATCGAAATGCAAATCGCCCTGCCATTGCTCAAATTCTCACTTCTAGGACTTGGCCGATCGTGCCGATGCTCGCGTGTTTTGCGCAAGGCTTGCCGCGACGTCGTCAATTTCTGCCGAAAGTTTCATAAGGGCCGATCGAGACTCCTCGAAGCTGACGCCCTGCTCCATGCCCTGCCGCAGATAATCCTCCACCGCCGGCCTCATGCGAATCACCAGGTCAAACTCCGGGTTGCTGCCCGTGGCATAGGCGCCGATGTTCACGAGGTCTTCGATTTCGTTCCATGTCGCCAGAATGCGACGAATCTTCGCCGCCGCCGCCAGATGCCCCGCGTCGACGACATCCGGCATTACCCGGCTCACGCTTTCGAGAACGCTGACCGCCGGGTATTGGCCCTTGTTGGCCAGGCGGCGCGACAGCCAGATGTGGCCATCGAGGATTCCGCGCGTGGCGTCGGAGATGGGTTCGTTGATGTCATCGCCTTCGACGAGCACGGTGTAAAGCCCGGTGATCGAGCCGGTGGCCGTGCGGCCGCTTCGCTCCAACAGGCGCGGCAATGCGGCAAACACGCTGGGCGGATACCCCTTCGTCGCAGGTGGCTCGCCCGCCGCGAGGCCGATCTGACGCCCGGCCATTGCCATACGCGTTACGGAATCCATCAACAGCAACACGTTCGCACCCTGATCGCGGAAATACTCGGCAATGGCCGTGGCGACGAAACAGGCTCGCACGCGAAGCGGCGGCGATTGATCCGAGGTGCTCACGACCAGCACCGAGCGTTTCAAACCATCGGCGCCGAGGTCGCGTTTGAGAAAGTCGCCCACTTCGCGCCCGCGCTCACCGACGAGGGCCACCACGGTGACATCCGCCGACGTGTGCCGCGCCATCATGCCGAGCAAAACACTTTTTCCGACACCCGTGCCGGCAAAGATGCCGAGTCGCTGACCGCAACCGGGTGTGAGCAGACCGTTGATCGATCGAACGCCGACGGACAATGGTTGGTTGATGCGCGTGCGCGACATTGCGTCCGGCGCGGTGTGATGCACATGGCAGAGACGATCGCAGGCGATCGGCGGCCCGCCGTCACATGGCGCGCCCATGCCGTCGACCACGCGACCGAGCAGTCCGGGGCCGACGGCGACCTTCTGCGCGCTCGTGACATGGCGCACGCGTTGGCCGCGAGTCAGCCCGCCGGCATCGAGCAACGGCATCAAGAGGGTTACACCTTGTCGGAAACCAATCACTTCGGCGGGGATGAATGTTCCCGGAGCGATTTCAATTTCGCACAACGACCCGACCGGCACCGGCAGACCGGCGGCCTGCACCGTCATTCCGGAAAGGCTCTGCACGCGACCGGTCACGCCAAGCGTCGGAGCGGTTCGGGCAAATTCGATTTGTTCAGCAAGGGCGGTCATGGCTACATCGAAAGGCGCGCGGCCCGCTCCTTCCACACTCCGGCCAATTCCTCGGTGATTCGCCGGATGCGCTCCTCGACCGTGGCATCGACCTGCGCATCGGCGGACTCGACGACGACGCCGCCGCGCGTCACCGTCGGGTCGGGAGTTATGCGAATGTGGCGGCTATTCTGAACCGTTGCGGACAACTCGTTGCAAAGCCGCTCCAGCGCCACAATGTCTTCCGGATTTGCCCGGATGACCACGTCGGACGCGACGCTGATCGTCTCCAGCGCTTCGGCACAGGCGGACGTGGCCATTTCGGTTGCACCTTTTTCATCGGCGGCCATCGACGTAAGAAAACGCGATGCGATCACCGTGGCCAGGACAATGACGTCGCGCCGCGCCTCCAGATAAAGCCGTTGACGGGATGACTCCACGTCGGCGAGCAGGGTCGTGAGCGCCGTCGCAAGCGCGCCGTGCTCTTCCGCGAACCTGGCCCGCGCCTCGTTCAGGGCCTCGACGCGCCCGGCTTCTCGGCCCTGCGCAAGCCCCTCGGCGAAGCCGCGCGCTTTTGCCTCCTCGAGAACCCGCGCGACGTTGCGGGCCGTGTCGGCGCGAGATTCTTCCACGAGCCGCGCCGCCTCGGCGCGGGCTGCGTCGAGAATGCTCTCGGCCTTTCGGGCGATATCGCGCAGATCAAGGCTGTAGAGGCCGCGCGAGGGCACTTGGACGTTGTCGGCCTTGATTACGGAGGTTTTCATGAATGCACTCGTCGATCCCGTCGTTCGACCGACTCCGTTAGACGATCAATTCTTTTTCACCGCCGCGGCCGGCGATGATGATTTCGCCGGATTCTTCGAGCCGCCGAACGACATCCACAATTCTCTGCTGGGCAATCTCGACGTCGGAAAGACGAACCGGCCCCATGTATTCCATCTCTTCTTTGATCATGGAGGCGGCGCGTTCGGACATGTTGCCGAGGATCTTCTGTTTCAGTTCGTCGGTCGCCGTGCGGAGAGCGAGCACCAGATCGCTCGTCTCGATTTCCTTGAGGACCGACTGGATGCCCTTGTCGTTTACGAGCAGGATGTCCTCGAAGACGAACATGAGGCGTCGAATCTGTTCGACCAATTCGTTGTCTGTCTCGCTGATCCGCTCGAGAATGTTCTTTTCCGTTGATCGATCGGTGAGGTTCAGGATTTCCGCGACGGACTCCACCCCGCCGACCTTCTGACTCTTGTCGGACATCAATCCGCTGACGCGATGTTCCAGGCCGCGCTCGACTTCCTTAATCACCTCGGGCGTTGTCTGCTCCATGCGCGAGATTCGCGTCACCACCTCGACCTGCTTCTCCGCGGGCAGCCCCGCGAGAATCTCGCTGGCCTTGTCGGGCGTCAGATGCGCGAGGATGAGCGCGATCGTTTGCGGATGCTCATCCTGGATGAACATAAGCAGATTGTCCGTCTCCGCCTTATGCAGGAAGGTGAACGGTTTGGCGTAGAACTGATGTTCGATCTGCTTGGTGATGCGTTCGGCTTCGTCCTTACTCAACGTCTGCGTGAGGAGAGCCTTTGCGTAGTTCAGTCCGCCGGCTTCGGAGTAACTGCGGGCCAGTGCGAGCGCGTGAAATTCCTGAATCACTTCCTGGCGCTGATCCTCTGTTACGTTTCTCAGATTGGCGATCTCTCGAGTTACGACTTCGATCGTGTCGGAGTCCAGATTCCTCATGATCGTGGCGGCGGATTCCTTGTTGAGGCTCACCAGGAGTATGGCGACCTTGCGCGGGCCTTTCATCGCGACCGGTTCTTCAATCGTGCTCGTGTTTGCTTTGGCCATTGCGGGTTACTCCTCCTCCGCCAGCCAGTGTTGCACAACACCCGCCGCCACCACCGGGTCTTCTTTGATCATCTGCCCGATCTGCTTCGCGATCTGCTGCACGCGCACCGTGCGCTCATCGACTTCGTGGCCGACCATGACGCCGTCGATCTCCTGCGCCTCGCCGACCGTGCGCGGCCCGCCGCCGAGGGTCTGTAGAGGCTCGACATCAGACTGACCGACGCCGGGGATCCACGGCATCTCCATCGTGCCGACGTTGCCACTCGACTTTGCGGGAGCCGGGACCAGCGACTGAGCCTTCTTCGCGATTCTCAATACTGCAAAAAGGCTAAACACCGCCAGGAAGCCAAGCCCAGCGGCCGGGCCATAGTCTTTGACCATCGCCACCCAGGCACCCGTTTGGGCCTGCGTTGTCGGCTTCGTTTCGGGTGCGGCGATGTCGTAATACCAATCGACGACGACCTGTTCATCAGCCAGGGCATTGATGAGCGGCTTCACCAGGGACTTGATTTTCGGTAGTTCGGCGGCGACGAGTTTGTCGAGGCTCTTCTCGCCGCCGTCCTTCTTGGCATCGCCCTGCTGCGCCAGGATGCGTTCGAAGTAACTGCGCGGGACGTTGACCGACGCCGTGAGTTTCTCCACGAAGCCGGCCCGCTTAAGCGTCGTCGCCATTCGCGCATCGCGTTCGCCCCGAAGCGACGTATCCGTCTCTTCGCGCGAGTTCGAACCGCCGGATCCCGCGTCGGTCAGGCTTCGGGCCTGATTCGGTCGCACGCCCGGCGCGCCGGCGTTGCCGCCCGGGCTGTTTTCCTCGGTCTTGCTTGTCTCTTGATCGACGACGGCCGGTCCCAGTTTCTTTTCCTGAATCTGCTCATCGGCATTGGCGAGTGCGGCGTGAACGTTCACCAACACGCCGGGGATGTAGCGAAGCTGGTCGTAGATTTTCTGGGTGTGATGCTCTTCGGCCTGTCGCTGGACGTCGAGCAACTCGGTCGGCATTTCGCCGGTCGAGTCGGGCACGCGATAGAACCGCGCACCATCGGTGATCTTGACGTCCTTGATATCCAGCCCGCTGACCGAACCGCTGACGAAATTCGCAATCGCCATGACCCGCGATTTGTCGAGCGTTTCGCCCTCACCGAGCGTCACATGAACGCTGGCACGGGACATCGACCCCTTTGTGCCGAAGGATCGCTGCTGTGGCACCTCAATGAACACGTGCGCATCGCGCACGCCGTTGAATTTCCGCAGAACGCCGGACAACTCGGTCTCCAGCCCGCGATGTTCCATCCAAACGCGGCTTCGATCGCCGATGAAGACGCTGTTGTCTTTGATGAGCGAGGTATAGCCAAGGCTTGTATCGCGCGGGAGCGCACCCTTCTGGGCCAACGCGGCGATGAGCTGCCGACGGCGATCCTCGTCGCCGTGGACATAGACGCGGTCGCCTTCGACCTTGGTCTCCACGCCGGTGAGGGTCATCAACTCGGCCTGGATGCGTTGAAGCTGCTCCGCGGTGAAGGCCTGGTCGAGAAGTGGAATCCACTCCCCCTGCCCGCCCCACCGAATGAGGCCGAACATCCCGCCCATGAGCACGACGAGCATCAAGCCGACGGCAATCCTCTGCGAGACGGACATGCCGCGCAGTTGATCGCCGATCTGAGTCGTTTGTGCCTTCAGGAACTCCATTTCCTATGCGCCTGCGGCATCCTGCCGCGTTTTTCGCCCTACCCGTTTGTCAAAGCCGCGTTACACACGCATCTGCTTCAACTCGGTATAGGCGTCGGTCAGCTTGTTGCGGATTTCCATCAGCAGATCGAAGGCGATTCCCGCCTTTCGCGTCGCGCTGAAGACTTCCGCGAGATTGTCGGTCTGGCCCGTCGCCAGGCGCTCCACGCCGGCGTTGGCCTCGTCCTGCAACTGGTTCACCTTTTCCAGGCTCTCCAGCAGGTAGCTTTTGAAATCCTTGCCCGTCGGCGCGACCGGCTGCGCAATCGGCGCAGGGGTTCCCAACGGCTTGATCGGCGGCAGACCCAGACTGTTGATTCGCGTATCCAACCTTTTACCTCAGTGGACCGGTTCGCTCGCTCCGGGCGACCAATCCATTTCCATTTGTCCGCTACGCCAGAATCCTCAGCGAGCTGGCCACCATCGACTTGGTCGACTCAATGGCCGTCAGGTTTGCTTCGTACGCCCGGACGGCGACCATCGCGTTCACCATTTCCGTCGATGGATCGATGTTCGGGTAATACACAATTCCATTCGCATCCGCGTCGGGGTGGCTGGGGTCTTTCACCGCTCTCGGTTTGCCCTGCAGGTCCTCGATCACCGACTGCACATGCACACCCTCGCCGCCATGTCCGTCGCCGGCCGCCAGCAGCGCCACACGCCGCATATACGGGCCGGCCTGCCCGTCGACACGCCGCGTCGTTTGCATGTTGGCGATATTGCCGGCGATGGTGTCGAGGTTGATCCTCTGCGCCACCAGGCCCGACGTTGAAATATCAAGTGCGCCGAACATTTCGTCGCGTTACTCCATTTACCGGATCAGATTGACCTGCCGCGGATTGCACGTTCGAGACCCTGGAAAGACCCTTTGAGCAATTCCGCCGCCGCTTGATTGATCATTGCATTTTCGGCCAACAAGGCCATTTGTCGTTCGATCCTCGCGTTGGTGCCGTCCTGAAACAGCAGGTTCTCCGCAGGCTCTTCACTTGGCGACACATCGAGGAGGCCTGCCGAATCGGTTCGAAACTCCTTCGAGCCGGACAATTCCAGTGGATCATCCCATCCGCGCCGCTTCTGTGCGGCATCGCGGAGCGCCCGTTGAAAGGCGGCCGAATCCAAGTGCTTCGTCCGGTAGCCCGGCGTGGTGATGTTGGCGATGTTGGTCGCCAGCATCTTCTGCCGCGCTGCCGTGAAGGCCAGCGTCTTCTCCAGGAGTGGCGCCGCACGGCCGTTCGTAATTTCTGACAGCAACACCTTCGGACTCCTGCTCGCCGCGTGACCAGTCTGATCGACCGGTCATGCGGACAATATCCCTGCGATTCGCAAATCTTCGCGAACGCATGTCTTATCTGAACCTGCCGCACGACATCGGCCGATCACGCCGTCGCCCGCGCGAAATCGGCGCGTCAGCCGGCGCGCCGCTGGTTCTGTTGCACCGCCGCCATGGCCGCGGCCTCGTCCCGCCACTTCTTCAGCTTCATGCCGAGGGTGCGGACACCGATGCCGAGGCACTTCGCGGTCTTCTCGCGATGGCCGTTGAAGCGGACCAGCGTCTGCTCGATGAGCGCCCGCTCCATGTCTTCCATGAGGAAGCCGGGGCGCATCGGGCGGTTGAAGCCTTCCTGTCGGACTTCGGTCGAGAGCCACGGCTCAATGAGCGTTGCATCAATGATCGGTTCCTGGCTGAGCACGGCGGCGCGCTCGCAGATGTTCTGCAACTCGCGGACGTTTCCGGGCCAGTGATAGTTGTGAAGCAACGTGACGGCGCGCTCGGAGAGCTTCTTCGCCTCGCCGCCTTCGCGGGCCGAGATGCGACGGAGGAAATAATCCGAAAGCTCGGGGATGTCCTCGCGGCGGTCGCGAAGCGCCGGCAGAACCACCGGCAATACGCTGACGCGGAAGAACAAGTCCTCGCGGAAGCGTCGGCGCGCGACCCAATCCGTCAGGTCGCGATTGGTCGTGACGATCAGTCGCACGTCCGACGTCTGCGACACGGTGCCGCCGACGCGCTCGAACTGTCGCTCCTGCAGGACGCGAAGAAGCTTCGCCTGCACAGGCAGCGACACCTCGCTAATTTCATCGAGGAGCAGCGTGCCGCCGTCGGCCAGTTCGAATCGGCCCTTGCGCGGCTTATCGGAGCCGCTCTCATGGCCGAAGAGTTCGCTTTCCAGCATGGTGGCGGAGATGGCCGCACAGTTCACGCAAAGCAGCGGTCGATCGGCGCGGGTCGAGGCGGCGTGAATCGCACGGGCCACGACTTCTTTGCCGGTGCCGCTCTCGCCCTGAATGAGAACCGTCGCCTGACTCTTGGCCACGCGTTCGATCTGCGATCGGACATATTGAATCTCGCGCGACGAGCCGATCAACTCGGCGTCGCCTTCGAGATCGCGCACCGACATGCGGAGCGCTTCGTTTTCGCCGCGCAACCGACCCATGGCGGCGGCTCGCTCGACGACGAGGTTGATCGCGTCAGCGTCGAAAGGCTTCTGAATGTAGTCGTAGGCGCCCATCTTCATGGCCTCGACCGCCGTCTGCACGCTGGCGTAGGCCGTCATCAGCACGAACGGCGAGTCCACGCCGCGTGACCGGAGAGCCCGCAGCAACTCGATGCCGTCCATTCCGGGCATTTTCAAATCGCTGATAATTACGTCGTACCGTGCGCCGGCCGCTTCGCTTTGTGCGCGAAGGGGATCGGCGAACGCCGTTACTTCATGTCCCGCCACGCGGAGAATATCCGTCAGGGAATCCCGCATGACGTCTTTGTCGTCAACGATGCATACTCGCGCCATCTGAGCCGCTCCATCCTTGTGCGGTGCCGTCTTGTTGGAACCCGCCGCCGGCCTTGCACCGCCGATTCCGTCGTGTGCGGGTTCGTGTCATATCGAGTCGCGGCCGGCATCCGTTCCGGCCGCCGCAAAATCAGTTCTCCGCTTCGATCCCGTCGCTCGTTTCACTTTTTTTTTCATCGGGCAGCCACATGGAAAAACGTGCCCCGCCCTCCGGTCGATTCGCCGCACGGAGCGAACCGCCGTGGGCCTCGATGATTCGATGACTGATCGCCAATCCAAGCCCCGTGCCGCTGGCCTTGGTCGTGACGAAGGGATTGAAAATGCGCGGCAGGAGGTCATCCGGGATGCCCGGTCCTTCGTCGAGCACTTCGATCAACACGCCGCGATCCAACCGCCGGGCAGCCACCTGAACGCGCGCTCCGGTTGTTGAGGCCTCAATCGCATTCAGAACGAGATTGAGCAGCACGCGGCTCACGCGCTCCGGGTCGCAATAGGCGTTGACCAAACCTTCCGCGAATTCAACGCTCATGGTGGCATGGCCGGCTTCCAGCGCCAGCGCCGCGCCGCATTCCATCTGGGCGACCACGCTGTCGAGCCGACACAATCGTCGCTCCAAACGCTGCTCCTGCGCGAAATCCAGAATCTCACATACAAGCTTCTCAAGGCTTCGCACGCCGTGAAAAATCTTTCCGGCCGTCGCCGCGCTCGCCTGGCCGGCGAGATCTCGTTCGAGCATCGACGCGTACAATGCGATTCCACCGAGCGGGTTGCGTATCTCATGCGCGAGGCCCGCGGCCATTTCACCCAACGCCGCCAATCGCTCGCGCCGGCGCAGTTCCTCGTTCTTCTGTTTGAGCTCCTCGCGCAACCGGCCGACCTCGCAACCCAGTCGTTCGTGGGCGATCTTCAGCCGATCGGTCACCTCGTTGTAGGCCGTGACGATCGCGCCCAATTCACGCTCGCGCTGCGTCAGGGGAGGCGTTGCGCCATCGAAGAGACCAACAGGATGTGCCGATACCATGGTCACGATCAGGCCTCCGCATCCGCCAGTACGTGTCGATCGTTTGTGCCGGCCACGGCATAGGCTGCGCCGACGTGCCGTCCGTTGCTTATCGTTTTCATTTCGCGAGCCGTTTGATCGCGCTGTGCCATGAGCGTCGCCGTATCCGACGAATCGCTTTTCAAGATGGCCGCGAGGGCGCCGTTCACTTCCTCAAGCAGCGCGGTCACGGTTCGCCGGCTCGTTTCGTTCATGTCGTGATACAACTGCGTCCATCGCTCGCGATAGGGTGTCATCTTCGTGGTAAGCCCCACCAGGCCGTCCACGAGCTTTTGTCGTTCAGCGAGCAGGTCCATCAATGGTTGGTGATCCTCGGCGACGACCAGTGCCCGCTGTCGATCCGCCAGCACGCGAAGTCGGCGATACAACGAACGCTGATGACCGAGCAATTCGATGATCGCGGCGACATCCGCCTGAACTGCTGTGTTTGTCACGGCACTCATTTCAAAACAACCCCGCTTTTTCGATTCGCTCCACCATGGCCCGCCACTCATCCTTGCTGGGCTGGCCGAATTCGATTTCGAAGGCACTCGCCGGAATCTTTGCCAGAAGCCACCGGGCACGGGCGAGCGCCGCCCCTGCTTCCGTCGGCCGCCCCAGGCGCTGTTGGCAGTGAGCGGCCTGCACCGACGCCGCGATGGCAGTCGGCTGGTTTTCGTATCGCCACGCCGTTTCACTGTACGCACTCAGGGCCTCGGCATAGCGGCCAAGGTCGAACAGGCAGTCGGCACGATAGAGATAGCTCGCCCGGAGGTATCGATCGTCGCGCGGGCTGAGCCGCGACGCGTCGATGCCAGCGAGCGATTCGATCACACGCTCGTAGTATTGCTGCGCGGTGTTAAATCGGCTTTCCGCTTCAGTGCGACAGCTCGATTGCATGGACTCAGTGGTCGCAGCCTCGGCGGACTTCGCCACCCATTGCGCGCTGCGGCGATAATCGTCAGCCAGCATGAACTGCGCGCTCGTTCGCCGGGCGTCGTCGGGATAGAGCGCCAGCCAGTCCTCCCAATAGGCGATCGCCCTTTCGAGATGATCCGTTGCCGCGTCGCTGGTGCGGGAGAAATGTTCGGCCAGACGATACAGGGCCTCGCAATACTCCGTGGCGGTCGGCGCAAAGATCAGTTCCCTGGCCTGGTCTTTCACGATGCCTTCCAGCAGGGCCACGCCCTTTGCACGAAGCCCCGCGGCACCCGGCTTCTGCTCATGGCCCGCGGCCAGGAGACATTCCGCCAACGGCACCATGGATCGCAGGGCATCCGGCATGCGCGGGTAGGTTTGGATCAAATCCTCATACGCCGAAATGGCATCCGCATATTGGGCGGCCGCCTGATAGGCCCGCCCCAGTTGATAGAGCGCCGTCGAACGCCACACTCCGTTCACTTTGGTTGAGGCGTAACGATTAAGTACTTCGATCACCCGGTCGCGCAACCCTGCCGCATCGAATTCGGCCACGGCCTGCTCCAGGGCGCGCACGGACGCCTCTTCTTGATTCTCCAATAGGTTGGAAAGCTGCAGGTGCATTTCCGCGGAACGTGCGAGAAGCTCGTTTCGATTCGACTTCGCCTTCGGGTCGGCCGTCATTGCGAGTCGCGCTGTTTGCTCATACGCCGATGCAAGTCGTGTTGTCAGCACGAGCCGCGCCGCATGTTCGGTTGCCGCGGTGTGCTTGAGCGCCAACTCCAGATACTTGATACCGAGATCCAGCGATTGACGCGACACTAACGAATCACCGACGGTCCCCAGCGTTGCACAGATACTTCCGAGATCGATGACCTTGTGATCAGCAGCGGGCCGATCGGGATCGAGGATCCCCTTAAAGAGTTCGAATGCGTCCCCCTGTCGGCCGACGGCGGCCAGCGACTCGGCAAGCCCCAACTCGCACAGGGAATGGACCGGCCCGCGATGAAATGTCTTGAGTACTTCCTCGTGAGCGGCGACCGCCAACTCGGGGCGACCCGATTCCTGCTGCACACGCCCGAGCAGCCAGCCCGCCTTGCCCCATAGTTCGTCATGTTTTGACCATTCATCCCGCAACGAGCGAAGCAGGGCCTCGGCCTCGGCGAATTGACGATCGTTCCGCTTGCACAATGCTTCGAGGTAGGTCACGCCCAACAACTCTTCCGTGCCGGACAGCCGCGTTCGAGCCTTCTCGACACGGGCCAACGCCGCAGTCGAATTTCCCGCTTCCAGCAAGCGCGTCACATCAACCTCAAGCGCCCATGCGTAGTCTCGTGGCGATGCGGATTCGCCGGCGAGGATCTGATCGATTAACGCGATGCCTTCCGCGGACAACTCCGGCCCACATTTGGAAGACGCCAGTTGGAACTCCAGCAATCGTCTTCGCAGTCGATCGGGCGCATCCGGTGCGCGGCGAATGGCTTCTCGATAGGCGTCGGCGGCGCGGGCCTCGTCGCAGGCCCAGTCGTAGCCGTCGCCCAGCGCGATCCAGTCGCGCGGGTCGAGCGCTGCGCCATAACGCTGCGCCAATTGGTAGTTGGAAATCAAGGCGCGGACATTTTCCGGGCGGTGGTCGGTCAACACCGACTCGACATCGTACACCACCTGCGCGAGCATTCGTGCAAGTTCCCCTCGCTCCGACGCCGGACGCCTTGGCGTCTTCATCTGATCGATCAAATAAGCGCTGGCGCGTTCGTAGGCCTTGGCCTCGCGAAGGCGCTTCACGTAGGTCACCTGATCCTTAAACGTCACCGGGCGGTGCTTCCAGACCATATCCGACAGCGACGCGGCGAACAGCAACCCACCCGCCAGGAGCACCGGGACTTGCCAGCGCCCGGACAGCGAGGATCGAATCGAAAGTAGTCGTGGCACGTCGCTCATGAGACTCCCCGTGCGACGGGTACTCCGTCGCCGGTACGCATAAAACGCCGCAAGGCCATTCCTGCCGAACGCGCGAATTCTTCGTGTCACATTTATCGGCGGTCCCGGATCACCTCCCGTGAGCCATTTTCCGAAGGGAAAAGGAGTAAGGGTGATTTCACTGGGGCGCAAAAGCTGCGGGCAATGCTGCCGGTGCGGTCCGAAGCGCAGAAGACGCCCGCCATCATGCTGCCAGAAGCGACAAAGTTTTTTTTGAATGGTTCCCGGGGCCTGCGATCGGCAAAGCTGCCCGCGCGTCAAAAAGGCTGCCGCCCTTGGGCGCGCCAATCACGCGCATCACTCTCGTTGCGCAAAGCTTGCGCAACTGCGCGTCGGTCATTGTTTGGGAAACAGGGCCTGCCGGGCTGCGATCAGGGACATGACAGCCTCGGCGCAGGAGTCTGACCGGATCGAGTTATTCCATGGCGATTGACGCACTCCGCCGACCGCATCCACCCGGCTTCTGGCGTAGTAGGCCCCCGCTGCGCTCACCTCAAGCTGCATGACAAACCGAGCCACCTCCGCCACAGCCTTTCGATATCGCTCGACGCGCCCGGCGTCGCCGACCCGTCGAGCCAACTCCAAACCATCAGACAACGCGAGCAGGTAGGTTGCCGAGTCTACTCCCACCAGCCCCGGCTGTTTCGTATTGACCGCCCCCCACAATTCGGGCCATGGTGTATCCCGTGGGGTCATTTGTAACGCGATTAGTTGATCGACGATGTGGAAGGCGAGGTCGCTGGATCGCGCATCACTTGTAATAACATAACCTTGCGCCATTGCACGGCAGACTTCCGAGGCTGCCAGTGGCTTGGCTGACTCCTCGTACCAACGATGATAATGCCGTTCGGCTCGCTGAAACGCCAACTCTAATGCCCGGTCGCCATCGCGTGATGCTCCTCGGGCCATGGCCTGCATCGCCACTCCCGCCGCGAATGCATCCTCGGCTCGGTCGGATGTCGGAACTTCAAAGACCATCTCGATGCGGCCGTCTTCATCCTGCGAGGCTCGAATCGCTTCCATGAGGGCGCGCTGCGGTCGCGCGAACTCTTGCCGATGTCCCAACTCCGCCATGGCCAGCATCATTCGCGCAGTGACGAGCAAGTGATCTCCGTGGCCAGGAAACGCCAGTACCTCGCCGGCCTGCGTGGTCGCAACCGGCGCGCTGGTCGGTTGACTGCTGGTTGGAATCTCCTTCGGCACGACCAAGGGAGTCAGGAATGCCGCACAGCGAAGGATGCCTTTGGCCGCCGAATCGGCAACCGCCGGGTCTCCGCTGTATGCCGCGTACGTCGCCAGCCCCTGCAACGCATGCATCTGAAGCACGGCAGAATTGCCCGGTGCATACTTGTCGGGGCTTGGAAGATACTCATCGGAGTACCACCCGTCGGAGTTCTGGCGATACTTGAGATACCGACCCATTCGGTGAATCGCCTCGTCGAGCGACTTGGCCGTTACGCCGTCGGACGGAACGAGTAGCTCCCCTCGAACCAATTCCACGGGGCGACGATTGGCACCGGCATCCGCCTGCCATACATGCCGGCTGCGAAATCGAAAATACCGAATGTCCTTCGCATGGCGCGATTTGTCGAGAAGTTGGACATTCCCCAACTTCTCCGCGGCCTGCAATGCCAGATCGGGGTTCAGATTCAGTGAGACCACCTGGCTGGGCCGAAGCCAGCCGCGCCGGCCATTCAGCTCCACGCCAATGCCTTCGCGCCCCGGCTCGAAACAATGGAGCAATGCTTCGCTCCACTTGCCTTGTTCGTCGTTGGTTGCACCGACGTATTGAATTGGACCGAGCCATTCCAACTCCAGCCCGCACGAATCCCCATGTTCGGCAAGGGTGATCTTCTTATTCTTCACCGCGCGACCGAGCGTGACACCCGCGGCGACGGCCCCATCGAGCAGGTCCATCTCCTTCGTTTCCGCTTCGGCGATGGCCGCTCCCGATCGGCGCAGCGTGGCGTGGAGAATCTGCTTCAGGCCCTGCAATGCGGGCGGGCGATACGCCGGCGCTCGCTCGGGCTTTCCCGCAAGCTCATCCCGCAGGGCGGCCCGCACCGACTTTACCAGGAGTGCAATGTCCTCATCCGCGATCGCCGGAAGCTCCGGAGCGATATCGAAGGCCTTCTGCGAGGCAGGGGCGCTCGTCGGCGGTTCCGCATTCGACGCCGCATCCGTCGAGAAACCGATTCGGAAGATGACAATTAATACGAGGGAGTGGCGAATGTGCATAGATAATCCGTCGGCGTCCCATCGGTCGACCATTCAATAATACGCCGAAACTCGCGAGGCCGATCGATCACCACCCTCGCGGACTCGCAAAGGGCGGGCCGCTCAGGTAGAGGTCGCTGCGGAGGAAGCGTCCCGCGATCTGGCGATCCCACTCAACCTCATAGCGAAGGTACAGCAAATCATCGAAGTCTCGGCGGTGCTGCCAGATTTCGGCCAAGTACTGCTCATCGACCGTGGTGGACCACCATCGCCACAAGGCGGCGACGTCTTCCTGCGACAGTTCTGGCTTATCAAAAACGAATTGCAGCGGCGAGCACAGCGCCACCGCCATAGGCCGCGCGACGGCGCGCAATGCCTCGACGGCGTTCGCCGAGGACTGCTCATTTCCAAGGGCCGCCGTGGCGAAGACCGTCGCCGCTGCCCGGCTGTGCCCGGCGCGAAATTCGCCGATTGCTGTTTCAAGTTCCACCGCGTCATTGTTCGGATTGGCCAAATCGGGAATGGGCCGATGGACGAATCCTGGCGCTGCAAAGCGAAATCGTGCCGCGCCGCATTGAGGTGATGCTGTGTAGAAGCAGTACCGGGCGTCCGCCAGCGGCCTTGGGAACGTGAATTGCACTTTCCACACGCCCTCGGCATTCGCATCGAGAATGCGCACACGAACGTGTTTTCCGTCAAACTCCTGCCCGGTCTGAAACGTCTGCTTTCCGCGAAACGCCTCCAGAGTGAATCGCCCCACAAGCCTCGAAAAATAGGCCTGGTCCTGCACTGCCACCGTGAAGCTGTATTCATCGACCTGTTCAATCACAGACGGCCGATCCATCGCCAAGGGGGCCGGCGCCCACGTCAGCACATGCACATTCACACCTTCAAACCACGGTCCAAGTCGATCCACCAGATTCGGTTTGCAATAAATATTCACGAACGGCATGTTGATGAAGAACACATCGCGCACGTCGTGGCTCGGCGGAGACACCATCGCCCAAGACGGAAGATACTTCTCCGCCGCGGAAATGCCGGTCCATTGCAGACGGTTCACCGGCGTCAGGAACGCCGCGCCAAGCGTCAACACAATCGTGAACGCCCCGGTCAGTCTCGACACGAATCGTGATTCACGTCGCGCGGCGGTCGCGCACGCCAGTGCCGCGCAGATCGCCCAGCCCACGCCGCCCATGTATCCCGAATGCGGCGTCGCCACGACCGCTGCCACGGGCACAATGGACAACACGATCCACGCAGGCCAGACCCACCATCCGCGCGCCGTTCGCGCCGCACGCCAATACAGGAGCGATATCGCCGCGACGATGCCGACCATCAGCCAACAGTCGCCCGGTACCTCGCTCCACGGGTTGTAACGGCCGGTCGGGCCGATGCTCATTGGCGCGATCCAGATCGACGAGCAGATGTAGTGCACGAACTTCGCCGCCAGCCACGGCACGTACTCGCCCCAGTTGCCATCCGGACGCCGGCAGTAGACATCGGGCAGGCCCGGTATGTGCATCGCCTCGCGCCACGCCATGAACGCAATCCCGATCGCCCCCATGACGACGTACAACCCCTTGCGCGCCCACGCATGTCGAACACCGCCGAACGCCAGATCGAGTGACAGAAAGATGGCCGGCATGAGAATGGCGTTTTCGCGCGTGATGATCGCGAGGAGCCAAAAGATGAAGAACATTGCGAGCGGCCCGCGCGCCATCGGCCCGCCGACGGCGACGCCAAACGGCGAGACATCCAGGCGCGAGGCTCGCACATACGCAAACATCGCCCCAAGCAGAAGCGTCGTTTGCAGGACCACGTTTTGCGACGACGGCCACGACACCGTCACCGTCGAATGGGGGTAGATCGCAAACATCAGCCCGCCGATCAGGCTCCACGTCGCATCACCCGTCAACCGAAGGCACAGTCGCCAGACCAGAATCACCGAAACGAAATGCAGGCCCAAGCTGAACGCGTGCAACGCCATCGGGTCCCCGCGCCCCAGCACGAGGAACACCGTCTTCATGCACAAAATAAAAAACGGCCGGAAGTAGTGCCACGCCACCGGCTTCGTCTGCCACCAGGTTTGGAGAAAATCCGCCGGGGCGATGATGAGTGTTCGCATCAGCTCGGAAAATGACCAGCCGTGATCGCGAAGCCCCTTCTGATGCCAGAAGTCATCGAGAATCTTGCCGTCGAACAGCGCTAACCCGTGAAAGGCAAGCGTTATCAGCGCAAGGATAAGCAGCCCGCCCCACCACCCGTGACGATGTGACGAAACCTCGGCTGATGCGGCGGAAAGGTGCGGCCTCGTGCTCATGCGGCCGCGATCCGCCGCGTGCACGCGATTTGGTGCTTAGATTGGAATTGGGCGCGAATCATGCTTCGCGCATAGTGTCGCGGAGAACGGGATCAATCTCAAGAAACAGGTCCGCGCTAGCGCGTGCCCTGGTTTTTCTTGAAGAACAGCCCGCCCATTTCGGAGCCGCTGTTAAGTCGCTTTTGCAGCGTATCGCGAAAGATCGGCAGCCGACCCTGGCCGATGCCGAAATCACCACCCGGCACAAAGGGCGTGGGGCGAACCAGCGGCGATATCAGATTGTTCTGATTGTTGTTGTTTTGGTTACCCAGGTTTTCCTGGTCGCCGAGGGGCTGATCCCCGTTGCGGTTGCCGTCGATCATGTTGATTGGCTTCAACCCGGCCGGGAGCAGGAAGCCAAGCCCGTGGTCATTGATCAGCGTAAAGAGCTTGTCGTTTCCGCTGAGGCCGAACTGATCGTTGACGTTGATCTGCCGGTCGAACTGCACATTGTCGATCGCCCGTATGAGCTGCTGCGTCACGAACTGCCCGGCCGTGACGAAGCGCGAGAGCTGCCCGTTCTGATATCCGGACTGATTCTGAATGGCCTGCAACATGCCGCGGCCCTGCTCGGTGAGCGACATCATGAATCGGCCATCGTGATATTCAAAGCGAAAGATGTCCGTGCCGCGCTTGGAGAGCGTCGCGCTGGGGGCTTCGATTTCCATGTCGCTGCGCGTGGCGCCTTCGGACACTCCGGCGCGGATCGCGCCATAACCCAATTTGATTCGGCTTTTCGCAGCGCCGTCCTTGTAGGCCAATTCCGATATGCTGATCGTTGATGCGCTTTCAATCAGCAGCACGGTCGGCGGATCTGCCGGCATGGCGACGAGCTTGATCTTCGATCGCAGCGGCACGCGAATCTGAATCCCACCGCCAAGCCGGTCGCCGACCTTCGGCGAGAACCAACCCGGTGCGTTCGTATTCAGTGCTTCGTCGGTCTCGGGACCGACGCGCACCTTGCCCTCAACCTGAACGACTTCGTACCGAAGCGTCTCGCCGGATGGTTTCGACGCAGGCTCTTCGGCCATCGCGGCCACGGTGCAGCCCAGCACGAGTGTCACTGCACTCAGGATTCGGTTCGGATTCATATCATGTACCTCGCTCTTCAAAACGGCACGCCGGCGCACTTTATTGTTCGGCGGCTCCAGTGGTCCGGGCGCGCAGCCCGCCCCACGCTTCTACCATACGATTCAGACACGCATTCGAGCAACTCGTAAATCGATTTTTCGGGGCCAAGCCGCCGCAGGGCGTGCTCCAAGGCATTATGGCACCAAGGGTTACGCTCATTATAGGCCCGATTCGCGAATTCGCCCCGACTAAGGAGATTTTTGTTCGCCGGTCTTGGGTACGATCAGGTTGCCCTTTTCGTCCCGATCCGTCTCGTCCGACAGGTCGATGCCCTGATTGGGATACAGGTTTTTGCGGGCCATTTCCTGGTCGGCCTTTGCCAACAGGCCCATCAACCGGGCACCGGTCATGTATTGATAGTCCACGGCGTCTTCGAGCATCTCGCGATAGACCAGTTCGCGCATCGCATAGCGTCGATCGCCCAGCCCCCACGAGCCGATCAGGTGCATATCGACGCCGCCCTTGATCTGACAAATGCGACAGATCATGAACGCCACCGAGCCGCAGTCGATCACGTTGTCGGGCTTGAGGTTCCATTGTTTTCGACTAATACCCTTCGCCTCAAGTGCGGCGCTTCGCTCGTCAAAGGTCTTCGCGGTGCATTCGCCATCCGCGAGGATCAGCATCGCGCGAAAAGCCTCGTCCACGGTGACGAGGTCGACACGCGCAAGGTACATCTGAAACGCGTCATCCGGCAGTTCGGCCGCATTAACTTCCGGCACGGATTTACGCGGACCGGCGCAGCCAACGGACAGCGCGACCATGCAGGCGAGGAGGAAACAACTGAGGATGCGAGGCCCAGTGAATCGGTGTGCTTGACTCATTATAGCCCCACCCCGGCTGTCGGGTCCAAAAAGCGCGTTTAGAACGACCATGTAACACCCGTCAGTAGGAAAGTACGAGTCGTCTGGTCGGAGAACGCCGACCCCGGGAAGAAGGTACCGAACCGCACCGTCCACGATAAATCATTGAAAATGCGGTAGTTAGCGTAGTAATCCATTTCCCACCCGAGGTATCCCGACTGCTCATCCGCGGTGGTGTCGCTGACCGCAGCCCGGGAGCGGTTCTTGTAATACAGATAGTAGTCCGTGCCGAGTTCGAGGTTCTTGGTCGCCTGCTGATCGGGAAGCGGTCGGAAGGATGCACCGGTTCGCCACACATGCACGTTGCTCAGGCGCGGGGCAAACGAGAGGCCGGTGTCGCGGAAGCCAAAGCCGCTGAATCCATTATCGACGTAGTCACCCCGGTTTCCGCCCTCGGCGTTGGTCGGGCTTCCTAGCCGATTGGGATCGCCGCTGGCAAACATATATTCCACCGAGATCGACGGCTTGGTCTTATGCCGGAAGTAGTAGTCGAGTCGATGGTCGAAGCCCCACGCCTTTACTTCGTCCTTGTAGAGGTACCGGTTGTTTCCATAGCTCTCGCCGCGCTCGATCACCCATTCACTGCTGTACCGCAGATTCTGAATAAGTTCGCCGGTCGAACCAAACCCGATGTACGTCGAGTCATACGTGTAATTCTGCAGCAGATCGAGCGGATCTTCCCGTGTGTCGTCCTCCTGCCACGCGACGTATGCGAAGGGTTCATGGCTGGCCAACCCTTTGTAGCGCTCTTCCAGAATCCAGAAACGCCGGTCACTGTGATCCGAGACGCTGCGACTTTGATCGATGTTCGGCGTGCTCGCCGGCACCTTGCCAAGCAGCATGGTTGTCTGAAAATTGAGCGCCTGCCCCTGAATCTGCACGTGATCCAGCGGGAGGTTGATCGCATAGCCCGTGCCCGCGTTGATCAGATCGCGCCCCATTTTGATGTTTAATTCATACCACGGATTGGCCGACCCATGCACCCGCATGGCCTTGGCAACATCAAACTGATACCAGCCTCGTTCCAGGTTCGGCCCATCGAGATCGTCTTCGTTGGGCGTGAAACTGTCGCCGTGATTCCAGTCGTCGAACGTCGCTCGCATTCGCGCGTAGCCGGTGTGCACGCCCTGGTCGGCGGAGAACGATGTCCAGAGTCGAAATTCATACTGGCGAAGGGTGCGGCTGCTGTCGACGCCGTCGTCGAACAGGAAGAAGTACATGTTGTACCAGCCGCCGAAATCGAGTTGGAATCGCTGATCGAAGGGAAGATCACGCTGCAGCTTGCGATCGTTCTCGCGCTCAAGGGCGCGTTGCCGTTCGAGAAAGGCGTTGCTCGGCCCCCCCTGGAGAGACATCTGCGCAGACACCGGCTGCACCGTCGCGGCGAGGCAACTTACGGCGAGGAGGCCTGTCAGGCGTGCAATCGTGCGAGTCGGCAAAACCTAAGTCGACCTCCGTGTGCGCGGTATCCTCACGCGCCTGGCCGGACCCATTCCGTCCACGCGCGGGCCGTACTGGATAACGGCAGCATATTTGTCGCAAACGGAGTCGATTTCAAGCCGGAAAGAAGCCGCCCCGGTCCGCGCCTTGGTTTGCACGTAATTCGTCCTAAAGGCGCAAAAAAAAGCGGGCGACCTTCATCAGGTCACCCGCTGTATCAAAACGCAGTCTCAATACTGAAATTCATCATCCGCCGCCTGGCCGGCGCCCGCCTTTTGGTGGTGCCGGTGGACGCGGCCCCTTTTTCGGTTCCTCCGGCGTCTGGGCCCGACCACCGTCCTTGGCATTTTCCTTCACGAACGGATGACGAAGGGTGGTCAGTACTCCGGAACCCTTCGTCTTGCTGTAGACGAAAAAGGCCTCAATCTTTTGCCCATTCTGGTAATCGCCGGCGTCGCCCGGCTTGCCATCCTGGTTCAGGAACTTGCTCACCCGATCCGAAACCCGCATCTTGATGGACCTCGGCTTCATCGGCTTGACCGGCGAGCCGGGTGGCACTTTGGCGTCCAGCTCAGAATCAGGCCAATCGCCGTGTAACGGCTTTACTTTTAGAGTGATGAAGTCAGTCCCGACTTCCTCCAGGGTGCCTTCCACTTCAACGATTTCGAAAGTGAGCGAGGTCAGCCGCTTTTCCTTGGATTTCTTCTTGGCGTCGCCAGTGTCCGGATGGCCCCACCCTGCACTGCAATACATCCCATTGGCTATCAATTCGAGCGCCGCATCGTGGTCGAGCACCAGATCGCCGACCTTGTAGTCAACACCTTCACGAGGCACCACCATCGTGATCGTCTTGGAATCTTTTCCGATCGGCTTGATTGACAACGTACCCGCTACATCCTCGGGATCCGTCGGCTTGGCCGGCGTGAATTTCGTAATAAACCCCTGCGGCTTTTGCGACTCCTTGATCCCCGACCCCTTCGATTCGCCGCCCGGCTGACGCGGGTTTCCGCCGGTGGGTCGACCACCGCTGCCACCCGTCGGCTTCGGACTGGCCAGCGCAATCGCGCCGGCCGCAAAGAATGCAATGGCAATGCAGATCGAGGTCAGGGAATTTCGCGTGCGAGTCATTTTTTGAACTCCAAGGCTTGCAACTCGGCGAGCGTCGGCTCGGCACCGACCAACTGGCGGATGAGGGCCACGAGCCGTTACGGCTAACCCTGCTAGATTATACCCAGCCACGCCCGGTTTCGCAGGCGGCAATCCTAACAATTGGACATCCCTATTTACAGGGACAGTCGGCCTGCTGATTCGTTGGCAACCTGCTCCGGATGCTCCGAAATCCGCCAAGGACGCTTGGACGCAACCCACGACCCGCATAGACTCCCCGTAATGAAGGTCATTGATCGGCTCCGAGAAACGGGTCAGCAGGGGGTATCGTTGCCGTTCGCCGGTACCTCCCGGTGGGCGCTCGTCAGCGCCACCCCGCTCAACGCACGGTGGGAAGTATGAGGCGAATCCCGCTCTTGCTGGTCCTGTCGGCTGCCGCGCTCGCGCACACCCCTGCTGTTTTCGCGCAGGAAGCCGCCGCGTCGAAACCATCGCAGCGAAAACTCCCGCCGGGGTTCATCAGCCGCTCGATCCGAATGGAAAACGGCAACGAATACAAATACGTTGTCTTCGTCCCGCCGCAGGTGGAGATGGCCAAGGATCACAAGTGGCCGCTCATCGTGTTTCTTCATGGCAGCGGCGAATGCGGGGAAGACGGCATTCGCCAAACCACCGTCGGCCTGCCGCAATACATCAGCACCCGACCGACGAAGTTTCCCTTTATCGTGCTCATGCCTCAGGCACATTCCACGTGGTTTCGGGGTCAGGAAGCGATTGCCGTCTGGAAGATGCTCGCCATCACCCGCCAGGAATATCAAATTGACAATGACCGCATCTATTTGACCGGTCTCTCCATGGGCGGCTTCGGCACATGGGAGCTTGCCATGGCCCAACCCGACGTGTTCGCTGCAATAGTCCCGGTCTGCGGAGCCGCACCAAAGGAATATCTCGGCAACGTCTCGCAGATTCCCGTGTGGGCCTTTCATGGGGCACTCGACCGAAATGTACCTGTTGCCGGCTCGCGGGAGGCCATCAAGGAACTCAAGCGCCTCGGCGGCGTCTATCCGAAATACACCGAATACCCCGACATCGGCCATGAATGCTGGGACCGCGCCTACGCCGACCCTGAACTATGGAAATGGCTGCGGGCACAAAAGCGCAAGGCCCCGCGCGTGATCGACTATCGACTGCCCGCCGGAATGGCCCGGGTGTGGTGGCTTGTGGCCAAGACCGAGGACAAGCTCAAGGGCGTGGCGCACATCCGCGCGTCGATTGATGACAACGGCACGGTCGCCGTCGAAACCGAGGGAATTGAAAGCTGGGGCTTGATGTCCGAAGGCGAACCACTGAAGCCGGGCACCGACATCACCGTCACATGGAACGGCGCGGCCATGTTTCGCGGCACCTTCAAAGGCTCTCTGACCCTCAAGCCAATGTCCGAACAGGAAAAGGCCGCCAAGGCCGCCGCGGCATCCACCTCTGATGGCAAGAAATAATCGTGGGAGGATTCTCCGTGATTCGACACGCCGCTCGAATAGTCACCCTAGTGTGCGCCATCCTTACAACGGCCGCGCAGGCCCAAACGCCGGCTCGTGAAACGCAGAGCGATTATTACCCGCCGATCGAGCCGTATCGAACGGGCTATCTCAAAGTCTCTGACACCCACGAACTCTACTTCGAACTCTGCGGAAATCCCGACGGCATCCCGGTCATCGTGCTCCACGGCGGTCCCGGCGGCGGCAGCTATCCCAATCTTCGACGCTACCACGACCCGAAGAAATATCTCATCGTGCTTTACGATCAGCGCGGCGCGGGCAAGAGCAGACCTTACGCCGAACTTCGCGATAACAACACCCATGCCCTCGTCGAAGACATTGAAAAACTCCGCCTCGATCTCAAACTCGGTCGCGTCCAACTTTTCGGCGGCTCGTGGGGCTCAACGCTTGCACTCGCCTATGCGGAGAAGTATCCCGAGAACGTTCACTCAATGGTCCTGCGCGGAATCTTCACCGCGATGAGGGATGAGACCGATCATTTCTACCACGGCGGCACCGGCGTCTATTTCCCCGAGGTGTATGAGAAGTTGAAGGCCGTCATCCCCAATCCGTCATCACAGGACTATCCCAAACAACTCCTCGACGTGTTGCGGGGCAAGGACGAAACAAAACGCAAGGAGGCCGCCCGCGCGTGGGCTGCTTATGAAACCAAGTGCGCCGGCATCAACATTTCCGACGCCGAGGTGGACAACATTCTCAAAGGCTGGGATCCGTTCTCATTCTCGCTCATCGAAAACTATTACATGGCGAACAACTGTTTTCTCGAAGAGGGCCAACTGCTGCGCGATTCGGGGCGGCTCTCCGGCATCCCCACCGTCATCGTGCACGGGCGCTACGACGTGATCTGTCCGCCGAGCACGGCCTATCGACTGCACAAGGCATTGCCGCAGTCGCGCCTTATTTGGGTCGAGGCCGCGGGCCACAGCGGCGGCGCGCCGCCGGTCGTCTCGGCGCTTGTTGACGGGATCAAGTGGGTCGAGCCGCGAATTAAACGCACAAAGCCATAGACTACGAGTATCCGTGAAAACCGTAAACCGTGCCTTTCGAGGGACTGTGGCGCCGACAATCAGTCGGTGCGCCGTCACGCTTCTTAATCTTTTTCTCGTCGCGCTCCCGGCCTGCTCGATAAACAACAACGAAATGCTCGACGCCGGGATGGTCGTCGCGCCGGAGCCTCACGCGGCCAAGGTCGGTGCCGACATTCTTCGTCGTGGTGGCAACGCGGTTGATGCCGCGGTGGCCGTGCAGTTCGCCCTCGCTGTCACATACCCCACCGCAGGCAACATCGGCGGCGGCGGATTCATGCTGTTACACGCCAAGAACGGTGATCAGATCATTGATTGCCGAGAGACCGCTCCCGCCGCAGCCTCGCGAGATATGTATCTCGACTCGACCGGAAACGTCGACGCTAAGGCCAGCCTTCAATCGCATCGCGCCGCCGGAGTCCCCGGCACCGTGCGCGGGATGTGGGAAGCCCACAAACGATATGGCTGCTTAAAGTGGCGCGAATTGCTACAACCCGCCATCACGCTCGCCGCAGATGGCTTCGACCTCGACCCGTGGACCGCTAACTCATTCGCCGAACAATCCGCCGACATCGCAAAACGCGAACCGCGGTTTCGTGACGTGTGCAATTTCGCCACTTACTTTCACGGCAAACCCGGCGAGCGACTTCGCCAACCGGAACTGGCTGAAACCCTCCGTAGTATCGCTGACCAGGGACCGGATGGTTTCTATGAGGGTCGAACAGCCGACCTAATCCTTTCGGAAATGAAGCGCGGAGGCGGACTCATTACACGGAACGACCTCAGGACGTACACCGTAAAATGGCGCGCGCCGCTCGAATTCACCCACCGAGGCAATCGCATCGTAACTGTTTACCGTCTTGCGTTTCCGCTTGAGTTTAGCCGATCTTAGAATGGTGAAAGAGGAAGGGCGGAGCCTTCTGGGAGTTCGCCATGGATGGCGGCCGGCTGGCGCGGGCACAACAGGCACAGACCGAAAAGGG
>JACRIM010000035.1 GCA_016235815.1 Planctomycetota bacterium | reverse complement strand
GCCCATGGATCCCAACGCGGCGGAGCCTCCGCCCCTTCGTGCCCCTGTGCCGGAGCCTGGTCGCCGCGGCGACTGCCTCAGTGCCTCGTCCCCCGACGACATCGAATACCAAATCCACTCCGCCCGCTTCGCGCGGAAGCATGTGAATCGAATCAACGATGAAAGCAAACCGATACGCCGGCGTCGCCGAATGCCGCATGAAACTCGTTCACTCGTTTCGTGCCTGGCGTCGCTTGTGGAGGTATTGTCGTCCGCTTCCAAGCATGAGCGTGGCCCCGCCCGCGACAAACATCATCGTCGCCGGCTCCGGGACGCCGTTGATGAACGCGACCGAGAGTCCGAGTTCAAACACATACCCGCTCCCGGTGCTCGGCAGCCCGCCGGAGAAGCCGTTGTGGATCGTCGTGCCGGCCCCGGGGTTGATCATGTTGCCCCATGTCCACGATGAGACGGCGCCCTGTGTTGCCGAAAAATTGTAAGTGCCCGGCGACCCGTCAAGGTACTTGTCTCCCGGCACCTGGAGATCGTAGATCCCGCTGCCGTAGGTGTTGTAAGCATTCGCCTGCGGGAGTTGATAGAAGTGCCCGCCGAAATCACGCATGAAGGAGACATAGTAACTGTTGGTGTTCTCAACGCGCGGCTCAACCGCCATGCCGCCGAAGAATGTCGCGTTGGTGATCTCAACGCTTATTAACGAGGAGTCAGAAGGATTGAAAAGCGATGTCGGCCCCGGCGAATAAATGTTCGCGAGGCTGATCGGCACATTGATGTACAAGTGAAGGACGCGATACATCGGGTCGTCTTCGCTGACGACCTTCAGGATCATCGGATTCCCCGCGCCGACGGTGCCGATCTGGGTGAAGTCTTCGGGGTCGCCGTCCTGAAACGTCGCCTTCGTATCCTGCAGCTCCTGACCAGGCCCGATGGTCACATGGTCCGTCGCGAGCGTGTTCGCACCATGCTTGATCGTGATGGTGAAGCCGGACGGCTCTCCAACCTGCCCGCGCACCCGGGACGCAACGAGTGCAACAGACATGGCACAAATGAGGATGTGAAGTGGCTTGAACACGAGGACTCCCCCTTCCAATTTGGCGAATGAACCGGCACCGCGCCCTACGGCGAGATCAGTCGGACTGCGAGGAACGTCCTACCGGCTCACTAAATCCTAGGCACGACGGAGGGTACGATTCCCACCAGGTGTGTAATTGGTTGAGGGCAAATCGGGGCGGGCCAATGCCCCACAATCGATCGAATCGTGCAGTTCGGTAGGGTGATCACCCTGTGCGAGAAAACCAAGAGGCCGTTTCTGACAATCGGGGAAATCGTAAAGGCTTGCGCAATAATAGGTTATGCGCAGCGAGGGGGCCGGCCGCCATGATCGTAGAAATCGCCGGTGCAGCTGCAAATTGGCCTTGTTTATTAAGATTTCGTATTTCCCGGCCAGTGAGTTCAAGGATATAATATGGGGAAGTACGTCTGTCCTGTTGCGCGCCTCCAGAAGATTGGAAAGCCGCGATCGTGACGCACGTTGTGCTGACCGGAAGGGGTTCGGTGGTCGTATGGCCGCGCGCCGAAACGACCGTCGTCCCACGCGCTCTGGCGTTAAGAAGAAGTGAATTATGGGCGCTCGCCGAACAACTCATCGAGGAATCTCCCTCATTGAGCTGCTTGTCATGATCTCGATCGTGGCGGTGCTGATCTCATTGTTGGTCCCGGCAATGGCCGCCGCGCGCGTCGAAGGTCAGAAGACCAAGTGCATGGCGCACCTGCGCAACCTGGCACAACTCGCTTCTGCGTATTCCTCCGAGGATTCCGACGGCGTTTATGGTCCCGTCCATCCCCAGGCAAATCATTACCACGGTGAAGGCTACGCCGAATATGGCGGCGGCCCCGGCATCGCTCCCTATGTAAACTGGGATGAGCCGTTTGACCCCAACACGCGCCCCTTTAACAAAATGATTTACGGCGTCGAAGGCATGGCCAGCGGCGCCGATGATTTCGTGGCCGGTTGGTCGCGCAGCGATTCGAGCATGTTCGACCAATTCCGTTGTCCCGGCGAGGACATGGGATACCAGGAATGGCCCGGTTGGCAGGGCCTTCCCGAAGAAGTTGAACGATCCTATTTCATTGCCAACGGCACCTCATACCGAATGAACAACCTCGTGTGGCGAGAAGGCTCCGGTAGCTCCGGCATCTCGAATCACCGAAACACATGGATCGCCGGAATCTACGGCCGTCCCGTGAATCGCATTCCCGATTCTTCCGTGACCGTCGCCTTTATGGAGGCCCGGGCCTTCCAGACAGTCTTCACGAATGACACCTGGGGCTTCCTCTCGGTCCATGGCGAATTGACCAGCTATCACAAGAAGCTCGGCTATTTCAACCTCGCCTATGCCGATGGCCACGTCTCGTTCGCCGATATGGGCAACGGTACGTATGCCCAGCGAACTCTGGCGAACGGATATTACGACGTTCGCGGCACGTGGGGACGCATGGATTGTTTCCCGTTCGAGATGGTCCGCGATCTTCCCTAGCGCGGACGAGGGTGGAGTGGTTCGTCGCGCTCGGGCATTCGCCGAAGGCGCATTCGAATATGCACAAGTCAGTCGGCGGTGAGGCGCGGCCGAACGTGCCGGTGCCCATTGAATCGCGCACGCTGGACTAATTTGTGAAGGTCTTTGAACCGTGCAGAACGCCGGCAACAAACGAATGGTCGGTCCCGTCATTGCGGTGTGCCTCATCGTCACCGGAGCGACAGTCATGACGCTCCGTGCCACGCGCACCGACGTCGACACATCCGTCTCGCAAATTCGGGAGAATCACGCCTGTGGTCGCTGCGGCCATGTCTTCTCACTCGCCATCGCCGACGCCGTCGCCATGCGTCGCACATCCGGCGACATCGTCTGTCCAAAGTGCGGCCACCACGGCACCACCAAGGAATCGAGCTTGTCCGCAAGCGACTTGGTTAACACCATGACACCGCCAACCGACGCCGACGATTCCCCTGAACCAATGACCCCTCCAAAGGCGGAAAAGGCCACGCCCGCCATGACCCGGGAAAAGGCCCCGTAGTCCACGCGAATCACAAACGGTATCTCCGGGTTGAACCACTCTCGCGAGGCTGGTAAAATGTTTTACCAAGCCTGTTCTCTGAGGGGTTTGAATGCGTCCCGCCGGCCTCCGCCTTTGGCTGCTATCGATTCTCACCGCGTTTGTCGGGCCGTCGGCATTGGCCGAGAACGTTCACTTCACGTACCTCTGGCATCTTGAGCAGCCGATCTATTGGCCCGCTCAACAGGCCGGTGGCGCCGATCGCTACGAGCGCGCATGGGAATCCATCCTGCGCACCGACGGCGGCGCAGCCCATCCCGCCAACAACCTCCGCGATATCTTCTCCCTCGCCGATCGCGTCGCCGCTTATCAGTACCGCCCGAAGGATTGCCTGAATCTGCTGCTCGGTCGGCCCGAAGCCGGCGCGCAGGTCAGCTACTCCGGCGGCCTCATCGAAAACATCACCAGCCTCGGCAATGCCAACCAACTGGGCTACGGCCCGACGTGGTACAACAACTTTCGCACCGCGCGAAATTGGTCGACCACCGCCGGCAAGCCGCGCATGGACATCGTGCTGTTTCCGTTCCATCACCCGCTCATGCCGCTGATCGACGACAGCACCATTCGCAAGGAAATCCAACTCTACAAGCAGGTCTATGCATCGGCGTGGGGCGCATCGCCGGGCCAGTCGCGCGGGCTTTTTCCATCGGAGATGGCCTTTTCGGAACGGATCATCAAGGCGCTTGTCGAGGAAGGACTGACGTGGGTGGTTGTGTCGAACGAACACATCTCCCGCGGCTGCACGAACTACCCGCTTGTCCTCGGCTCCGGCGGCGTGAACTGCGAGCCGCCAAACCTCGCCGACCAACTGAACGGCACGCAATCGAACTGGCTCCGCGTCAGCATTTCGCGCGGCTGCTCGCCGGTAAATGCCTATCCCTACGCCTACACGCCGCACTATGCCCGCTACGTCGACCCGGCCACCGGAGCCGAGAGCAAGATCGTCGTCGTGCCGTCGGATCAATCGCTCTCGTGGCAGGACGGTTACGCACCGATCGGCCTCGGCGAGATCAACACGCTACAGACTCAGAACCCGGCGGCCCGCCCGCAGCTTGTCCTCTTTGCACACGACGGCGACAACAACTGGGGCGGCGGATTCAGCTATTACATGGAAGCCGTGCCGAACTTTGTGAACACGGCATCGAATGCCGGATACGTGGCCACGACGGTCGAGCAGTATCTCAACGATCACCCGGTCCCGACGAATGACATTGTGCATGTTGAGGATGGCGCGTGGGTCAATGCTGATGGCGATTTCGGTTCGCCGTCGTTCCTCAACTGGAACTGGCCGCTCGTGACCAACGGTCAGGTCGACCCCGTGAACGGCTGGGCCGAGGATGAACGCAACTGGGCGGTCATCACGGCGGCACAAAACCGTGTCGACACGGCCGAACAGATTGCCTGCGGCGGCGCGCCGGGCTGTCTGAACGTGGCGAAGATTCTCAACCCCGATGGATCGACGAGCGGCGCAGAGCGTGCGTGGCATTATTTCCTCGGCGCGCTCAACAGCGGCTACATGTACTACGGAACGTCCCTGGATATGGAAGTGAAACCAACGATCGCCTGCAACGAGGCCATGCAACACGCCGACCCGATCATCGGCAATGCTGCGGCCGACGCAACGCCGCCGACCATCTGGATTCCGCAGCGCTTCCCGTGGAACCCCGGCTCGCTGAACTTCGGCCCGTCGCACGGCTATCAACAGGTGACGAGCAACGGCGACTTCTGGATTTGGACGTTTGCCTACGACGCATCCGGCATCTCGACCGTGACGCTCAAATATCGCCTCGACGACGACACGACCGTGACCGATGCCAATCGCACATACGTCGGCGGCGCAGGCGTCGGCGGGTGGCAGAATCTCTCCATGGCGCAGCGCATCTTCCCTGCGGGCAACGTTGCAAACGATCCATCCATCGACTTCTTCGTACTGCCGACCTACATCGCGAATGAGTACTACGTGCAACTGACCGGCATCCGCAGCAAGCTCGTGGATTACTACGTCGAGGCCGTTGACACGAAGGGTTACATTCGAAAAAGCCCGATCCAGCATGTGTACGTCGGCAGCGGCGAGGGCGGCAGTGGGGGCGGTTCACGAGTGACCTTTACGCCAAGCCCGGCCGTGGCGGGGCAGCCGGTGCTTATTTCGTATGACGCCGTCGGCGGACCGATCGCCGGCGCCGGCGCGATCAATGCCCATGTCGGGTTCAACAACTGGGGCATCGTCCCGCCGGATGTGGGGATGACGTTCAACACGGGAAGCGCGCGGTGGGAGGCGACGGTGAACGTTTCCATCAGCGCATCGCAGGTCGATGTTGCATTCAACAACGGCGCGGGTACGTGGGACAACAACGGCGGCCTGGACTGGCATGTGTCGGCGACCGGGGCGTCCACGCCATGGACCATGGACGGCCAGCGCGATTCCGATGCCACGCTTGCGGCACAGAACGGTGCCATGCAGCTTTACGCCGGTGTGAAGGGCGGCCAGCTCTATGTCGCCTCGCAGTCGGCGCGGAACAACAACGATCACTTCATCTTTATCGCCGGCGTCCCCGGTGCGCTGCGCGCCGCGCCCTGGGCCAAGGCCGGCCAGGTCGCCGATTGGTCGGCCTTCCTCGCGAATGAGAGCACGAACAACTTCAAGGGTTGGTTTGACGCCGGGGCGGGTGTCGCGGTGCAGTCGGCCAGCGCCGTTAACAACTGGCTCGAGGGCACGATCGATCTGACGGCAGAATTGGGTACGTTGCCCGACACGGTCTATCTCGCAATGGTCCCGTACGCAACGGCCGACGGCGGCGCGGTGGCTGCCTCCCTGCAAGTGCCTTCGGGCAACGGCAACGGCACGATCGAGGCGGCGGAATACATCGCGTTTGCAACGTTCCGGCGCGGTGACCTTACGGGCGACTGGCGCGTGGATCTCGCGGATGTGAGCGATTTTGTAAACGTGTTGCTGGGGACGGACACTGCGCTGACGCATGTGCGCGCCGCGGACATGAACGTCGACACCATCGCCGATGGCGACGACGTGGCGCAGTTTGTCATCGCGATCATGAATCCGTAGTTTGCGACCCGCCTACTTGCGAATGCTCTTGATGAACGCGTTGAAGTTGGCTTCCTGCGCGGCCATGGTTTTGGTGGGGCCGACGGCCTTGAAGAACCACGGGCCGTCCGGCGCTTCCACGATGGCGGCGAGCATTCGGAAATCGGTGTCGGTCGCGCCGGGCTTGTCGGGCCGGCCCATCTGATCGGAATATCGCCCGGCCACGTCGAGGGTGGTCAGCTTCATTCCGCCCACTTCGGACGATCCCTGCTTCACCTTGTCGTCGCCGACAGGTTTGCCATCGGTACCGGAAAACATACCCTTCCAGCGGCTGATGTTCATCTCGATGCTTCCGCCCTGGCCGGGGCCGAAGTAGAACACGATCAACTGGCCATCTTCCGGATCGCCGTCGGCGCGCGGCAGGGTGAACTGTGCCTTGCGCATGGCACTCGTCGGCTTGCCCTCTTTCCAGCCGCTTGGAACGTCGTACTTCAACGTCGTCGATCCGGCGGCGGGAGCGGCGATGGTGGAACCGCCCGTCATCGGCGGGTGTCCCGGAGGCAGGCCGGCGTCCGACTTGGGGGCGGGCTGCGCGCCGCCCATCGGAGGATGGCCGGGCGGAAGCGATGTCGACGGAGCACCACCGCTTTGCTTGTCGAGAATGGCCGCGACGGTGTTCATGTCCGGCGGACGAACGGGCGCGCTGGCGGTCGGCGCCGGCGCGGCATGACCGGCCGGCTTGCTTGAGTCGCAGGCTGCAAGCAACAACAGGTTCGCGCCAAGAACAAAAACCGCCGCACTAACTCGAATGGTTCGCATGTGTGTACTCTCTCGTAGCCGTTTAAGCCGTAGGGTCCGCTGTGCGGACCAATTTACACTACACGGCATGAACAACAATTCTCCATTTCGGTCCGCATAGCGGACCCCACCGAGACGTTTCTCCAATTGGGTCCGCACAGCGGACCCTACCGAGACTCGCGCCGCAAGGCAACGTCGGCGGTCGGATCCGTAAGCGGGCCGCTACGACGCTGTGGGTCGTGGAAGTATAGGAATCGGCGAAGAGCGTCGGCTCCGTGGCAGGTGGTACATACGTTGGGCGGCGTAAAAGGCTTCAGCATGAGTCGCACGGCCCGCGCCTGGCCGGCGGGTAGGTTCTTGAGTTTTTCAGCCATATCCACATCCGGCAGATGCCCGTGCGGCGTGTGACAGGTTCGGCACGTCAGACTGCCTGTGGGGCTTTCGGCGCCTTTCTCGTCATAAAGCGGGAGATAACCCGCAGCCTTCATGTCTACTGAATTGAACATCGCGACGACCGGGTGCGAAGCGATGAGCGGCAAGGCTCCGGGGCCGGCCTGGTTGTGGCAGTTGCCGCAGTAGACGTCCGATGTGTTCATCCCCGGCGGCGGACTTCCCGCGGCGGCAAGCGACTTCGGCCACAGCAGAGTGTCGCGCACGCTTGCAGGGTTTCCATGAGGCGTATGGCAGGGCAGGCACGTTTCCGTCGCAAGCCCGGCGTCGGAGAGTTTCGCGGGTGAGTGACTGGTTGCGCCAATGGCGATCTGGTCGGTGTGACACGCGGTGCAGAGGCCGCTCGTTTTGTCTGTTGCGGTTCGCACGAACTTGGACACCGATCCATCGGCACGGTGCGGATTGTGACAGGTGCGACACCCGATGACGTCTGAGTTGCCGTCCAATGATTTTACCGTCGGTAGTCCGTGATTCGACGAGAGCGTCTTCCCGGTTCGAGGGTGAATCGCAGCGAGCGATGATTGACCCATGAATGCGGTGTTCGGGTGACACGCTAAACACGCGCCGTCCTGTTGCGCAACACCCTCAGCCGGTGCGACTCGAAACAAACCGGTTCGTTCATCGCCGTGCGGCCGGTGACAGGCCATGCACTCGTTGGATTTGTCGAAGGACGTTTCGCCTTCGTGACCCAACCCTGCCCCTCCCTTTCGCAGGGGGAGGGAACTTGCGGCTGCGCGAAGGTCGTGTGGGCCGCCGCGAAGGCTTGTGTAATCGGCGTGGCACTTGATGCACAGGTCGCTGCCGGTCGTGCGCAGGAAGTGGCCCGCGCCGGTTGTGTGCGGATCGTGACAGGCAACGCACTCGGTCTTCGAGTGGTTCGCGACGCCCAACGTTTTGGTTCCCGCGCATCGACCGGTCTGGTGACAGGTGATGCACTTGCCGCCGCCGGGGTCGATCTCACTTATCTCTGGTGCGCGCGCGTAGCGATGGAACATGTGGCAGGAACTGCACGGCCCACCGGTCGACGGCGTCATGCCGAGTCGGTTTTTCTCATCGGGAAACTTCGCCGTGAGGTTGTGGCTGGTTTCAAGGACGGAAGTCTTACCGCTGTGGCAGTTGATGCAGAACTTACTATCCGTCAGTTCTTCGGCGAGCATGAATCGCTCGCCCTTGCCGTGGTGCAGCTTGTGACACGAGAGGCAAACGAGCTTATCGCCGGGCCCCAGCTTCGTTCCCATTTTTTCGATCGCGGCTTTTTGCTCTGCATTCACGACGGGCTGCAACGGGTGTTCGGTGTGACCACCTTCGCGGAACATGCCGGGTCGCATCTGGTCGTGGCAGGTCATGCAAAGTTGATTCGACTCAGTACCCATGACCAGCAGATGGTCGTTTTGAGAACCATGAGGCATGTGACAGACGGTGCAGGTCAACTCGCGCGGATTCGGGCCTGGCTTCGCGCCGGCTTCGATGATCGGTTTTGGGATCGCCCAGGGCATGCCGCCGGTCGGGTGAGTGCCGAGCTTCGGCCCGCGTGTCTTGTCCTGGTGACAGCCGATGCACAGTTCGCCCGCGGAGTTCTGCGCGCGAAGGAAGACGGCCGTGGCAACGTCGGATTGAAACTGGCCGTTGGCGTGCGCCGAGTGACAGGTGCGGCATTCAATTTTGCCGTCCACCAGCGGAAGGGCCGACGGAACGTTCATGGAGTCGGGCGGCTTGACGCCGGTGCGATGGCCGTGCTCGCGCCATACGAGTCGGCGCGAATCGACAACGGACGCATCATGGCATGAAAGACAGGTCTCCGATCGACTGACATTTGGCAATTCGGGCGGATTGTCGGGCGGAGCGATCAGTTCGGTTCGGCCGTTTTTCGCCAGCGGCTCCATCCATTCGAGGTGGCAGACGGTGCAGGAGCGGGCCTGCATTCCAACGACTTCCTGCTTTGGCTGGGTGAGTGGCAGACGTGCTTTTGGATTTTTCGTTATTCGAACGCGGGCCACTCGATTTTGCGTGAGTTCCACAACATAGAGAATTCCAGACGTATCAAAGGCGAGGCCCAAGGGAGAAGCAAAATGCAAAGGGAGTCCCTTCTCGTCGCGCAAAACGTCGAGGTACACGCCTTTTACGTCGTGAACCTGCACGACTCCGAGGACGCTGTCGGAGACCCAGATACTCCCTTCGGCATCGCAAACGATTCCTTTTGGGCGATAAACCTGTCCGAGGTCTACGCCATAACTGTACAGGCTGGTCGTTGGGTCCCCGGTGGCGGCGAATTTCGAGACGCGACCGTTCAAGACGTCGGTGACCAGCACGCGGTTCTCCGGCGTGAGCGCGAGCATGAAGGGATGGTTCAGTTCGCCCAGCGACTCGCCTTTTTTTCCGAAGACTTGAGCTGCGCCGGTGCTGAGTTCAAATCGCACCAACCGGTGACTATGGTTGTCGACAACCCAGAGGTGCTTTCCGTCGCCGGAAAGGGCGAGGTCCGTGATTTCGGGTTTGCGATCGCCTTCGCCCTGAGGGGCGATGAGTGTCTTAAGCAGCTGCCCATCACTGCCTCGGGCCAATGCCCGTCCGTGCCCCGTGTCGGCAATCCAAAGCACCCCATCGGGCGCGACGGCGACGTTCACCGGGCGAAGGAGCGCCTCCGCGCCGACATTGTGAATCTCGCCACGCAGCGTACCGTCTGGCGCAAACTCGATGATTCGGTCATTGACGCCGTCCGCGACATACACCGTGCCGTCGGGCGCGACGTCGACACCGGTCGGCATCTGCATTGCATTTCCGGTCGGAGCGGCGAGGGGCGCCAATCGAACACCGACCAGTGGATGGTCACCGCGAACCGAAGGAGTGCCGAGCGCAATTGAAGCGACAAGCCATGGCAGCAAAAGAATCGTTGGTCGTCGCATTGGGAAGTTGGTTCGAATTCCGTCAGTCATTCGCAACGATCCACTCGCCGACCGGCGTGTTGGCCTTTTCGTCCGCGGGGTTATCATATCATCCGATCTGAAATTGTTGAATAGCGCCGCAATCGCGGGGAATATCACATCATGACACACTCACCATCAGACCGTCCGGATGCGAACACGTCATCGTCATTGGAAGGTCAGGCGTCGAACACGAGTAAACGCCGGTGGGGGCGCACGATCGCGGTCACACTGGTCTCGTTGTTGTGTTTTGGCGCGTTCAGCCTGGTTGGCGCGGAGTATTACACCTCGCGCCCGGATTTCTGCGGGTCATGCCACATCATGGACCCGTACTTCAAATCGTGGAGCAAGGATCTGCACGGCGCAAAAGTCGGCGCGCGCTGTGTCGATTGCCACTATGCGCCCGGTGAGCAGCACACCATCAAGGCGAAGTTCAAAGGGTTGTCGCAGGCAACGAGCTATTTTAGCGGCCGATATGGCGCCGGCCGACCGCGAGCCAAAGTGAACGACGCCAGTTGTCTTGTTTCGGGTTGCCACGGTGACAACGCCTTCATGACGAAAGTCATCACGCTGGGGGAGAAGCGAACCGAGATTCGCATGGTGGGCGATCAGAAGACCACGGTCGAGCGAACGCCGACGGTTCATTTCTCGCATGAAAAGCATCTGAAGGCGGACACGAGGATCGATGAGACAGCCAAGGCGCTGAGCGAGACGCGAGCGGCGATGAAGTCGTCGCTTCCTCTGAACGCATACGAGAAACTGGTGCCGATTACCTCGGCCGTCGGGGACGCGGCAGCGCGACAGGGGGGCCTGAGAAAAGCCATTAAGGAACTTGGGCTGGAGTCGCGCGAGCCTGAGCTGCAGGAGTGGATGCGACTGGAGCACGACAAGACACGCATGTTGCAGTTGGAGGGGCTGAGTTGTGCATCGTGCCACAATTACGATGCGACGGGAAAGCACCACATCTCCGTCGACCGGGCCGCCTGTTACACCTGCCACTTCAATGGGCAGACGTTTAACCACGGCACGGGCGCGTGTTTGAAATGCCATGAGCCGCCGGTGCGGCAGATTGCGATCCACAGTGCCAGCACGCCGACGGGCAGCGCGCCCGCGCTGATGGACCACCGCGACATCGTCACGCGCGGAATTGATTGCGCCAGTTGCCATGCCGATGTGGTGCAGGGCGAAACGCAGGTGACGGCGCGCGATTGCACTCACTGTCACGATCAGGAAACCTATCTTTCCGAATTTGAGAAACGCACGACGAAGACCGTCGAGATGTATCACCGCGAGCACGTGAAGGCCCAGCGGGCGCGATGCGCCGATTGCCATCGTGCCATGCAGCACAAGCTGGTGGAACCGGGCTTGGCGGCCGGCAGCGGGGCGGCGTTGCAACCCGTGTTGAACGACTGTCAGCACTGTCACCCCTCGCATCATCAGGAACAATTGAATCTGTTGATCGGCGTGGGCGGCGCGGGCATGAAGGAGCCAATGCCCAACGCGATGTTTGGGTCGCGCATCAACTGTCGTGCGTGTCACACGCAGACGGGGAGCGACTTCAAGGGTGATGCGCTCGTCTCCGCGACCAAGCAGGCATGTGTGGCGTGCCACAGCGGCGACTATGAGAAATTGTTTGACCAGTGGGTGAACGAGATCAAGCACTCACTCGAAGAGACGGAGAAGGCCCTCGCCCGGGTGACGACGCGCGTCGAAGAATTGAAGAAGGCGGGGACTGCGATTCCGGCGAGCGCGGCCGATGCGATCGTGACCGCGACCACGAATATCCAACTGGTCAAGAGCGGCCACGGCATCCACAACAAGGCCTACGCGTTGCAGCTGTTGGACATCAGCAACCGGCAATTGGACGATGCCCTGATGGCGGTGATGCCGAAATAGGCGGCCAGCTTGGATTATTAGGGACTCACGCCGGACGGGGCGTTGTGTCTATACTTTGCGCCATGATCTCAACCTCGCCCGAATCCAGGATCTCGCAGTTTGTTGCCGCGATTCTTGTTGTGGCGTGCGCGTGGTTTGCGACGAGCGAGATGGTGCGCGTGTCGAACGAAGGTATGGCGGCCGATCCTTATCGCGTGGCCGAGGGGGATGCGCGGTTTGGGACGTTACGGCCATTCCTGAAAAACGAACGGATCGTCGGGTGGTTGGCGAGCCGTGCGATCGGTGCGAGCGAGGCCGACGAGGTGGCGCACAGTCAGGCGCGGTATGCGATTGTGCCGACGCTGCTTGCGGGCGACACGGATCGCGATGTTGTTGTCGCCTGTTTTGACACCGATGCAGAGTTGGACGCGGCAATTGCCAACGGGGCGTATGAGGTGTTGGGACGGCCGTCGCCGGGGTTGGCCGTATTGAAGAGGCGGGCGCGATGATGCTCGTCGTGCTTGGTTTGCTGCTGTCGCTGGGGATTGGGACGCTCGTCGTTTTCATGCTTGCGCCGCGGCCGCAATCGCCGCTGGTAATCGTGCTGCAACTTGTGCTGGCGCTAGGCGTCGGACTTTCCTTGACGACCGCCACGCATTTCATCTCGCTGAACGTGTTCGGCCAAAGCGACGCCCGGTTGTTGCTGCTCGATGTTGCGTTGCTGGTCGGGCTTGCTGTCGCAGCGATGGTGACGAATCGCGCTGGGCCGAGCCACGACCTGGGCGAGGTGGATGAAATCGTGAGTGAACCGGTCGGCGCGGCGACCAGTGCGGCGGCGCCCGGCGTTTTGCAGATGGTGATCGTTGGGGCGACGGTGCTTGGCTGCGTGTGCGCGATGGCAACATCGCTGTCGTACTTCTTCGGGCGGCCGCACGGGGACTGGGACGCGTGGGCCTTGTGGAACATGCGGGCGCGGTTTTTCTATCGCGGCGGAGAGGATTGGCGGCTCGCGTTCGCACCGGAACTTTCCGGTGTGCGGCCCGATTATCCGTTGTTTCGGCCGCTTGTGGTTGCGCGGTTTTGGACGCTTCTGGGCAGCGAGAGCAGCGTCGTCCCGCGGATGGTCATGGCGGCGTTCTCTCTCGGTACGGCTGTGCTGCTGTTCACCGGCGTGACTCGGCGGGCGGGGGTCATGTTGGGCTGCGTCGCGCTATCGCTCTATGCCGGCGCGCCGGTTGTTGCGAAGGAGGCTGCTTCGCAATTCGCCGATGTGCCGTTGGCGTTCTTTCTTCTCGCGGCCATCGTGTCGGCTGTCTCGGCGATCGACGCTAGACGCGGCGTGAATCGACTGCTGGCGCTCGCGGGGCTTTGCGCGGGGTGCGCGGCGTGGACCAAGAACGAGGGCGTGCCGTTTACGCTGGCGCTCGTGTTGTGTACGGCGTTGGTCATGTGCCGCAGGCGCGGACTGCGGCCGGGGCTTCGGTCGACGGTGGTGTTGGTTGCGGGGGCGGCGCCGATGTTGCTGCTTGTGGCGACGGCCAAGTTGTCGCTCGTGTGGAAGAGTGATTTGTTCGAGGAGCGGGGGATCGGCGGCATCCTGACGCTCTTGGCGGAGTCGTCGCGCTGGCGCGAGGTTGGGCATTGGTTTGTTGAACTGCTGCCCGGCATCATCAGCCCGTGGTTGATTGCGCTACTCGTGGTATTCGTCGTCGGGAATCGGTGGGGCGGGCCGTCGTCGCAAAGGTCGCGGCGGTCTTACGGGGCCATGGCCGGTGGCGCGACGCTCGCACTGGTGGCGATTGGCTACACGCTGATCTACGTCTCGACGCCGCACGACATCGGCTGGCACCTTCGCACGTCGCTTGCCCGGTTGATCTTGCATCTGTGGCCGAGCGTGCTCTATGTGTCCCTCACAGGAGTCCACAGTCGGTGCGCGAGTAATTCACCTGATCAACGTGAGGCGCATCAAAGCGGGCGAAACGACCGCCGGACTTCATCGAGATTCAGCACAAAACCCGGGACCGCCTCTGACGCGAAGAATGCCCCCGGGGCTTCGATCAGCTTGTATGTTGCTTGCTCAAGCCTATGGAACCTCAGGTCCTCGCGATCAGGATCGATGAGCCAGAATTCCGTGACGCCGAACCGCTCATAGTCGCCGCGCTTGGTTTCCGCGTCGAAACGCAGGCTATCCGGTGAAACGATCTCCACCACCATATCCGGCGGTTGCAAGATGCGGCGCCAATTCGCCGCGACACGATCCTTGCGAATGAAGACAAGCTCCGGACGATAGACGATCTCGTCGCTCAGCCGCACATCCACCTCCGGGAAGACGCTTCCGAGCGGATGCGTCTTCAGGTGGCTCATGATCTGATATGAAATTTCGGCGAGGACACTTTGATGTTTTGGCGTGGGGCTGGGGGACAAGACGACCACTCCATCGACAAGTTCATATTGAAACCCGTCATTTGAAAGCGCCAAGTAGGAATCCGCCCCCATGCGCAGGCCGCCATATTGGGGCGACCCCGTCGTCGTACAATCACCATCAGGAACGACTGCGCTCATACCTCTATTATAACAAACCGTTGAGTGGAGTCCGCTCCGGTCTTATTAGGACTTTCGAGACACAGTTCGGCCGCCCTTCGGCCGCGCCTCCAATAGATCGATTAATTGCTGCATGTCCGCCGGGAGTGGGGCCTCCAGCTCCAGCGGCGTCTCGTGAATGGGATGCATGACTTTGAGCCGCCGGGCGTGCAGCATCTGCCGCGTGAAGAACGGATCGTTGGAGTCTTCGGGCTTCGACGTGACTTGGCGGATGGAAACATGCCGTCCGCCGTAGAACGGGTCGCCGACGATGGGATGGCGAATGTGCGACATGTGAATGCGTAGTTGATGCGTACGGCCGGTCTTGGGGTATAGCTCGACGAAGGTGAACCCTTCGTATCGCTTGAGCACGCGATAGCGCGTCACCGCGCTTTTGCTCAACTTGCGTTCGAACTTGCCGCCGATCCGTTCGGCGAAGCCGGTGGCGACGTAACGATCGTGCACGGTCGGGTGCTGGCCGATGGGGATGTCGATGAGGTCTTCGTCGAACTCGGGGTTGCCGTGCACGACGGCCTGGTAGACTTTTTCCGTGGTGCGATTCTCGAATTGCAACGCCAGCCGCCAATGGGCCTCATCTGTCTTGGCGATGATCATGATGCCGGTCGTGTTTTTGTCCAGACGATGCACGATGCCGGGGCGGAATGCATCGCTGCCCTTGGACAGGCTCTTGCAGTAATAGGCGAGGGCGTTGGCGATGGTGCCGCCCTGCGTGCGGCTGGCCGGGTGGCAGATGATGCCCGCGGGCTTGTTGATCGCCATGACGAAGTCGTCTTCGAAGATGATGTTGAGCGGGATGTTTTCGGGGGCCACGTCATAGGGCACGATCGGCGGGAACTCGATCTCGATGACGTCGCCATCTTCCATCTCGTAGCTGTTCTTGGTCGGCCGGCCGTTGACGCTGACATCGCCGCCCTTGATGAGGCGCTGGATCGTCGTACGTGAGACTTTGGGGAATCGGCCGTGGAGGTATTTGTCGAGCCGGCTGCCGGGGATGCGTCGGCGGATGGTGATAACGGCGCGGGGCCGCGCCTCTTCATCGACCGGTTCGATTCGCTCGACGGGGTTGTCGGAATCAGGGGCGATGACGGAGGGGTCTTCCATCTCGATGGATGGCGTGGGGGGGATGATTTCGTCTTCCATGGGGGTATTGTAGGAGCTACGTCGACTCACGAATGCGTTGGATGAGAGCTGAGGTGCTGCGTCCTTCAAGCATCGGAACCAAAAGCACCTTGCCGCCGTGTTTTTCGACGATGTCCTGGCCTACCACTGTCTTGCCCGCCCAGTCGGCACCTTTGAGTAGCACGTCGGGCTTGATGGTCTCGATAAGTCTGAGCGGTATGTCGTCATCGAAGATTACGAGGTAATCGATGTCGGTCAGCGCGGACAAAACAGCGACGCGGTCCGCTTGTTCGACGATTGGGCGGTTTGTTCCCTTGCCCTGGCGTCGCACGGAGTCGTCGGAGTTCAGGCCCACCACCAGCACGTCGGCGTGCTGTTTGCAGAAGGCGAAGTTTGAGACATGGCCGGCGTGTAGGAGGTCGAAGCAGCCGTTGGTGAAGGCGACCTTTTCGCCGCGCGATCGCCTGCGGGCCAGTTCGGGGATGAGCATCTCCAGCGTGCGTAGTTTGCCGCCGTCTTTGTTGTGTTGAAGCAGGATCTCGCCAAGCATTTCGTCGCGGGTGATGGGCACGCAGCCAAACTTTTCGACTTCGAGACCGCCGGCGATGTTGGCCAAGGCGACCGCCTCGCTGAGGCTGGCACCCGCGGCCATGCCGACGGCCAGGGCCGCGAGGACTTCGTCGCCCGCGCCGGTGACGTCGTACACGTCGCGGGCGACGGTGTGAACGTGTTCGCAGGTGCCATCGGGGTGAATGAGGGCCGCGCCTTCGGCATCGAGCGTGACGCAGACGAATTGTGTATGACAGGCGGCGTGAATCTGCTTCGCTGCATTGCGAACATCATCCATGGTGCGCAGCCGTTTGCCGCCGATGGCCTTCTCGGTTTCAGTGCGATTGGGCGTGATGATCGTCGCGCCGGCGTATCGGGAATAATCGGAGATGCTGGCCGGGTCGACGAGGACCGGGACTTTTCGCTTCGCCGCGCGTTCGATGATCGCCTTCACCAGCGCGGGGGTGATGACGCCTTTGTTGTAGTCCTCAATGCAGATCGCGTGGCACTGCGGCAACAGACGGTCGACGTGAGCCAGCAGGGGGGCGAGGTCGGTGATCGGTTCGCTGGATTCGTCGTCGATGCGGATAAGCTGTTGCCGGTGGCGATGTTGTGCGAGACCGATGAGTCTAGTCTTGCGTGTGGTGGGTCGGCCTTTGATGCGCACGAGGCCCGAGGCATCGACGCCCGCTTTGATGAGCAGTTGAGTCAGGACGCCCGCGTCGGCATCATCGCCGGTCACGCCAATGGCGTGGGCCTTGGCACCCAGGGCGGCAATGTCGGCTACGACGGACCCGGCACCGCCGAGCGCGTCTTCCTGCTTTACGACACGCAGCACCGGGACCGGTGCCTCGGGGCTGATCCGCTCGGCATCGCCGTAGAGGTAGCGGTCGATCATGTAGTCGCCGACCACGAGGATGTGGCGGTCGGCGGTGTTCTGGAGCTGGTCGTAGAGTTGTTGCCACATGGTTGGAATCGGGGGGGTAGTGTAAGGCCCCGGGCGGAAAATGGGATCGGAAAATGGAAGGATCGCTCGGACCGACGGCGAACGATGTATTGTATTAACATCCGCAATGACAATGGGTTACAGGTGATCAGAAAAAATCAGGGTCCGTTTGAGGTCGTGGAAGCTCCGGCAGGAATCGCCCCTCTTGACGCTGAAAACGCCTTTTCGTCTCATAAAACCTCAAGATTCCAACCTGGCACAGCCGAATTACAATCATCGGAAGCGCAAAAACGACCGGCGCGTGACACGGACGTTTCACAACCGGTCTTTCGAACATAAGTCTGGCCCATGGAAGGATTTACCAGATGAGGACGGTCGCCATCGCCAATCAGAAGGGGGGCTGTGGCAAGACCACAGTCGTGATCAATCTCGCCGCCTGCCTGGCACGCGAGAACCAACGTACGCTCGTCGTCGATCTCGATCCGCAGGGACATTGCGCCCTCGGCCTTGCCGTTCCTGAAGAGCAGATCGAAATCAACATTGCCGATGCGCTGCTTTCCGACGACGGCTCATTCGAGTTATCTCGTGTAACGTGGCAAATCTCAACCAATTATGACCTGGTTCCCTCCAAAACGAATCTCGCCAAGCTTGAAGCGACGCTGGCCGGCGTTGATGGCCGCGAGAAGCGACTGCGACGGCTGCTCGATCAGGTGCGCGACAAGTATGACATCGTCCTGCTCGACACGCCACCGAACATTGGATTCCTGACGCAGAGCGCGTTGTATGCCGCCGACGAGATCATCGTTCCGGTCGACACCGGTTACTTCTCGCTGCATGGACTCTCCAAGCAGCTCGATACGATTCGCGAAATGCGCTCGACCCACGGCCTCGGACTCGCCGTCCGAATCCTCGCGAATCTGTACGACGTGCGCACGAAGCTGGGCCGGGAGATTCTCGCCGAGCTTCGCAAGCGACACGGCGACGCCATGTTCACCAGCTTTATTAATTTCAACACGAAGCTGAAGGAAAGCACCAGCCTCGGCCAGCCCATCACCGAATACGACCCGGCCAGCAGCGGGTGTAAGGATTTCCTGCGATTCGCACGTGAGTTGATTTCGGTCGGCCCGGCGGGCACGACGACTCTGACGCCCGGACTGAGCCTTCCGTCGCTGTCGTCAACCGCGGTGATGCCGGCGCGAAGTGTTCGCGTGGCCGAGCCTGATGAGGCCATGCTGGAGCGAGCCGAGGCGCTGGCCGCTGATGCGAACAAACTGCTGGCGACGACGGAGACACTGCTCGGCTCCGGCCGCATTCCACAGTTGCAGCGAAGTGCCACGCCGCCGACACCGGCTGAGACGGATCACAAGATTGACCTCATCTACGGCGCGCAGGCCATCTCGGACGGCGCGTATTTTGTGGTCCGCGCCGATCGCGCCAATAGTGTGCGCCTTGCGGGCGACTTCAACGCGTGGAACCCGACGATGACGCCGATGCAGGTCATGCGGGACGGCATCTTCCATGTGAAGTTGCCCCTGGCCCCCGGGCGGTATCGCTATCGCTACGTGGTCGATGGCCGCTGGATGAACGACCCGGCCAACCACGCCGTCGAGCGAAACCCGTACGGCGAGTTGGACAGCGTAGTAACCGTCAACTAGGCAAAATGATTATAACTGCCTATTTCACAGCATGTTAAAGTCGATTTGACCCTGTCCCTGATTACTGCCATACTATAATAAAACAAGCGCTTGTTTGGAGGCGTGTATGGCTGAACTCGCGACGGATCGAAAAGCTGAAATCCACCGGGCTGCATGTCGCCTCTTTCGCGAACATGGCTTCCCCGGAACCTCCGTTCGCCAGATCGCCGAGCAGGTTGGAATGCTGGGCGGCAGCCTTTACAGCCACATGGACAGCAAGGACGACCTCCTCTGGGAGATCGTCAATCACGCCGCGGATCGATTTCTCAGCACGCTGCAATCCGTTCGTGCGACCAATCTTGGCATCATGCAAAAACTTCGGTCGGCGATCCTGGCGCACGTCGGGGTGATCACGGCCGATCTCGACGCAGCGGCGGTCTATACCTTTGAATGGCGGCACCTTGCGGCCGAGCGACGGGCGGCGTTCACCAAACGGCGCGACGAGTACGAACGATCGTTTCGCGAATTGGTCGATCAGGCGATCCGCGAGCGGTTCATCGGCGCTGAGAGCGCGGCCAGCGCGACGCTCTTTATTCTTTCGGCGCTTAATTGGGTCTCGACGTGGTATCGGCCCGACGGCCCGATGTCGCCGGATGACATCGGCCGAATGCTCTCGGATTACATTTTCGACGGACTGCGCCGCAAGACGGCGTGAGGGTGATACAGGAGTGCGTGAATGATGATGCAACCGACGCGATGCACGAACGACAAACCCGGTGATCCCGGCTATGAGGAACATCTCGCCGCCTTTGAAGCGCGCGTGGGTCGGGGCGACAAGGTGGAGCCGGGCGACTGGATGCCGTGCGAGTATCGGCAGCAGCTCATTCGGCTGATTCACGTACATGCGAACAGCGAGATCTGCGGGGCGTTGCCGGAGGGCGGCTGGATTCCGCACGCTCCGACGTTCAAGCGCAAGCTCGCCCTTTGTGCGAAGGTGCAGGACGAGGTCGGTCATGGGCAGCTTCTGTATCGCGCGGCCGAGACGCTCGGCAAAAGCCGCGAGGAGATGATTGAAGAACTGATCAATGGCAAGGCCAAGTATTCCAATGTGTTTCACTATCACGCGAAGACCTGGGCCGATGTGTGCGTGATCGCGTGGTTGATCGACGCCGCGGCGATCGTGAATCAGACGATGATGGCGGACGGTTCATACGGGCCCTATGGTCGGGCGCTCAAACGCATTTGTTATGAAGAGGCGTTCCACCTCACGCATGGCTACGACATGTGCATTTCTCTTGCGACGGGCAGCAAGGTGCAGCGCGAGATGTTGCAGGACGCCGTGAACCGCTGGTGGGAGCCGATCATGATGTTCCACGGCCCGTCGGATAAGGAATCGAAGCACACGGAACAACTTATGAAGTGGCGCATCAAGCTCATGACGAATGATGAGCAGCGGCAGACATTTCTGAAGAAGTATCTCCCCAAGATGTTGAACCTCGGGCTGACGGTGCCCGATCCGAATCTGCATTTCGACGAAGCGACCAAGGAATGGCGGTATACCGAGCCGAACTGGAAGCGATTCCTTGAGGTTGTTCGCGGAAACGGACCGGCCAGCGCGCTGCGACTCGCGACTCGACGCATGGCGCACGAAGAAGGCGCGTGGGTGCGCCGTGCCCTTGCGGCGGCCCAAGCCGGCGACAAGGTTCCGATGCCGACGGCGGCGTGAAAGCGTGAGCGAAATGAGCACTGACACCCAATGGCGCGTATTCGAAGTCTTTCACCAGCAAAGTCGCGGTGAGCCGCACATTCACGTCGGCTCGGTCCACGCGACCGATGGCGAATCGGCGCTGCTCATGGCCAAGGAGCAATTCGGCAGGCGACAGGCCTGTGTGAACATGTGGGTGGTTCCGGCGGATGCGATCACCGAGACCGCTTACGAAGATGCCGACATTTTCGAACATGGCACCGACAAGAGCTATCGCGAGGCCTTTGGCTATGAGACGACGAAGCGCGCCCGGGCCATCGGTGACACACGGGATATTTGACGGACGACCGCAACAGGAGTTTCGTACATGCCCACTGAGGCCGTGCAACCATCCGTAACACCCGCCGTGCGATCCGCGGTGATCGATTTGCTGTATCGCCTTGCCGATGACAGCGTGATCCTCGGGCATCGCAACTCGGAGTGGACGGGGCTTGGCCCGATCCTGGAAGAGGACATCGCGTTTTCGTCGATGGCGCAGGACAAGTTGGGGCACGCGCAGGCGCTTTATACGCTGTTGCATGAACTGGGCGAGCCGGCGCCCGATGCGAACGCGTTTCTGCGAACGACGGAGCAGTATCGGTGTTGCGAGTTGGTGGCGCTGGCGCGCGCCGACTGGGCCTTCAGCCTGGTGCGACAGTTTTTCTTTTCAGAGGCCGATCGCATTCGGTTTGAATTGCTTTCGCAGAGCGCGTTTGAGCCGTTGGCTCAACTGGCTCGCAAGCTGCACGGCGAACTGAAATATCACGTGATGCATGGTCGGATGTGGATGAAGCGCTTTGGTCAGGGCACGGCCGAAGGTCGTGAACGCATCCAAACCGCGATCAACGCGGTCTATCCCCATGCACTCGGCATGTTTGAGTCGACGGCGCAGGATGAGGCCATTGCCGCTCATCGAATCGGCCCGAGCGAATCGGAAATGCAGGATCGCTGGGAGAATGAAGGCGGCACTGTCCTGAGCGACGCTGGGTTGACCGTGCCGAAGAATGTGAAGCCGGTCTACGGCGGCCGGGCGGGCAAGCACGGGCCGGAATTGGCGGCGCTGCTGGAGTCGATGCAGCGCGTTTATCGAATAGACCCGAACACGCAATGGTGAACTGATGCGACTAGCTGAATTCCATTCGCGAGACCACGGCCCCGGCGATTCGTTGGCGCAAAGCGACACTGCGATGATCTGGGCCGCACTTGATACGGTGACCGACCCCGAGATTCCGGTGATTTCCATCGTCGAAATGGGGATGGTCCCGTCGGTGCTCGTGGATGGCGACGCGACGGTTGTGCGAATGACGCCGACGTTTGCGGGGTGCCCGGCGCTGGACGTGATTCGACAGAACATCGTCGCGGCGGTGAAAAACGCCGGTTATGAGAATGTGCGCGTGGATGTGGTTTTTGATCCGCCTTGGACGAGTGACCGCATTACGGACGTGGGGCGCGAGAAGTTGAAGTCGTTCGGACTTGCCCCGCCCGGTGCGGCGTGTGGGTCAATCAATGAATTGCGAATTGCCGAGGCGGCGTGCCCGCTGTGCGATTCGACGAACACGACGTTGGAGTCGATCTTCGGCCCGACGCTGTGTCGCGCGATTCATTATTGCAATGACTGTCAGCAGTCGTTCGAACAATTCAAGCCGGTGTAGGCGATCCGCCAACTCAACATTTATCTTGCGAATTCCGCGACATCTTTGGCGTGGTCGCGCGCGGTTTCCAGCGTGATCTTCTTTTCGTTCACCAGTCGGCGGAGGTCGGCGTCGAGCGACCACATGCCGTCCTTGCGGCCGCTTTGAATGGCTGTGTCGAGGGTTTCGAGTTTGCCGAGGCGAATGGAGCTGGCCACCGAGAAGTTCTGGATGAGCGCTTCGGTGGCCAGGACGCGTCGTCCCGGGCTGACGCCGGGAAGCAAATGTTGGGCAATGACCGCGCGAAGGCTGATCGAAAGCTGCCCGCGAATGTCGTCGTGTTGCTGGGCGGGGAAAAGGTCCACCATGCGCGAAATCGCGCCCTTGGCGTCGGCGCTGTGCAGCGTGCCGAAGATGATGTGGCCGGTCTCGGCGCCGGAGAGGGCGAGTTGGGCGGTTTCACGGTCGCGAATCTCGCCGACGAGCAGAACGTCGGGGTCTTGCCTGAGGCCGGATCGCAGGCCTTCGTGAAAGGACGGAACGTCTTCGCCGACTTCGCGCTGTGTCACGATGCTGTCGCCGCAGACGGGGTAAATGTATTCGATGGGCTGCTCGATGGTGATGATGCGACAGTTGCCGCGGGAGTTGAGCAGTTGTAGCAGCGCGGCGAGGCTCGTTGATTTGCCGCTGCCGGTCACGCCAGTGACGAGCACGAGGCCGCTGGGGAGGGCGAGCAACTTTTCTGCGAGGGGGGCGGGGAATCCGAGTTCATCAAGCGTCGGAATGTTGCCCGGGATTGCGCGGAAACACGCGCCGCGCTGGCCGCGCGCACTGAAGATATTTACGCGATAGCGATGAATCTTGCCGCCGTCGTCGAGCTGGGTGGCGAAGTCGATGTCGCTCGTGGAATCGACCGAAGCGGCGTGCGGCCCCACGGCCAGCGACCGCAGCATGGCCATTACCTGTTCAGCATTGATGGGTGCTGTTGCCGCGGCTTTCAGGTGACCATGCACGCGATACATCGGACAATTGCCGGGTACGAGGTGCAGGTCCGACGCATCGGCCGCGGCCATGCCACGCAGGAGTGTGGTGAGAGTTGGATCGCCCGTCATGTGACGAATGATACCGGCGATGGCGTGCATCGGTTGCAGAGTCCGTCAGGCACGGAGACCGACAATTCAACGTTGCGGTACGAATGGGGTAAAGCGATCAGTGGTCGGATTTGGTGTCGTAGGCCATGCGCGAGGGGCGCGAGCGGCCGAGCACGGTGAGCGTGCCCTTGTGTGCGGCGGTCCATTCACGAAGCTCGCTCTCGTCGGCGCCGGGTGTGGTGGTGACGACGTGGATCGCGCCGCCCTTGCCCTGCGCGATCGCGCCCATGCGGTCGAGTTGTTCGCCGGAAATCGCGTTCGCCGTGGCGAGCCAGATGATCGTGGGGCGGAACTTCATGGCGGCATCGAGAGCCGGTGCCAGTTCGCCGGCATTTGCGGGGCGCACGGATCGCACCAGGTCATAGGCGCGGATCTTTCGATCGCTGGTTGCATCGCACGCGCCGCCTTCTTCGGGCCAGACGCGCGGGCCGCTCTCGGTCGCCACGACCACGGCGAATCGCTGCTCGCCGGTGAGGCGGTGGATCTGCTCGTTGATGTGGCCGAGCAGGGCGAAGTGATCCGCGCCTGCATCGGCTGACGGGGCGAGCAGAAACACCACGCCGGTCGGCGACGCCTGGAGTGCCATCGACAAGCGGGCTGTCTGGCCCGGCGACGGCACTTTTAATTCTTGTTTTCCGTAACGGCCGGCTCCGTGTGTGGCCTCGATGATGACCGTGGAACCACTGCGGCCGGCGGGGAGTTTCACGGTGAGCGGGGCGATGCCTTTTTCTTCGCCGTCGATCATGACGGTGCTGCCCGGCGGTTCCGTAACGATGGCGATGCGCGGCGACAGCGCCGCGAGGGTGAGCTTCGTCGGGGCGACGGCCGCATCAGGAGCGCTGGGGATGTTGACGGTTGTCGTTGTCGGGTCGTAGCCGGGGAGTTCGGCGGTGAGCTGGACTGGCTTGCCGAGCCACTCAGGCTCCAGGCGAAGGTCGATCGGCGTGAGGCCGCGCGGTTTGCCGTTTACAAGGAGTTGTGCGCCGGGCGGTTCGGAATCGACGTGAATGCTGGGGCCTGCGACGGCGAGTGCGAGATCCAGCGAGATGCGTTCGGCATCGACGGGCGGGGCGATTTCGCGTGTGATCGGTTCGTAACCGGCGCGCTTCACCGCGAGGGTCGCCTTCTGGCCGGGCAAGAGCGAGAGTGTGGTCGGCGTGCGGCCTTTCATTTGATTGTTGATCCACACGTCGGCGTCGGGCGGATTGGTACGCACAGTCAGTTCGTACGGCTTCTGAATCAGTTCGATGTTTACATCGCCGATCCCGCCGAAGGCTGAGAGCGGTTGGCGGATTCCGTGGTAGCCCTTGGCGGAGACTTCGAGCCACTTGAGCGTCGAGCCGTCGTTCGGCAGGTTCAGTCTGACTTTGCCCGCGGCGTCGGCGGGGCCGACGGATTTGCCATCCATGACGATCGACGCCCACGCGGGCTTGACGGTGAGCGTGACAGGCACGGACGCATCGCCGCGCGGCAGGTGCAAGGCGACGGTATCGGTTCGGCCGTTGATGAAGTAGCCGGTGAGGGCGACGGTGATGATGAGGCCGACGGTGACGCCGATGAGCAGATCGCGGCGGCGACGACGCAGGCGCGACGTGGTGAGGGCCTCGGGCGGCGTGTTGTAGCCGGGGATGACGGGTTGACGGCGGCCGATGGGCTGCGCGGCGAAGGGCGCGGCGGGTTGTGGCAAAGGCTCGCGGGGGGTGTGTTTTGGTGCGGGTCTCGAAGTTGGCGGCGTGTATGACACGGACGGCGGGGGGATGTAATTCATGGGGCGATGCACCGTGGAACCGCGCAAGGGCGGCACAAAGGGCGGCGGCACGATGCGCCGCGGCGCCGGCTTGGGAAGGGAGGCATCAACGGCCGCAGTGCCGCGACATCGGGCGCAGACGCCTTCGATAATCGAGATGGCATCATCCGATTCGAGGGGCTGGGCACAGCGATCACATCGCAGGGGGTTGCTCATGGGCCGGTCTGATTCGACGCGGCGTTGGCGGGCAATACCGGTCCGGATAGGCCAACCCTGGCCAACCCCGCCCCCGGCGCGCTCCGCCGCCGCACAACTGGTACTTGGTTCATCGACGCATATCGTCTGATAACTGTAATGGCGGAGGGGGGTGTCGGGGAAGGGGGCTTTGCGCGCAAGGGTTGGCGGGGTCGGGGGTTAGGTGTTTTGACTACGTGCCGCGCCGTCTGCGAGGTCAACCTTGGCCGAGGACTTTGGGTTTCTTGAGGACCTGGCGGTTGACGGTGAGCTGGCCGACGTGCCAGAAGGGGTGCGCGGCGAGCAGGCCGAGGACGGAGCCGACGGTCGGGAAGAGCGGGGGGAAACCGGCCGGCGCTTTTTCGTTGTAGCGCGATTCGTCGAAGGACTTTACGAAGTCGAGCGTGCGGTTGAGGCTGTCGCCGTAGAGCTTCAGCGCTTCGGATCGGGTCATGCCATCGTCGGATTTGCAGACCGAGCCTCCGCCGTAGGATTTATGCAGCGCCTCGGAGAGTTTCTTGGGCTGGCCGGTGAGGGCGGCGATCATCGAATCTTCGCTGACGGCCATGTGAACGAGCATCCAGTTGAGATGGTTGCCGTTGGGGCATGGCTGGACCTGGGCTTCGGCGTCGGTGAAATCCTTGGAGAAGGCGTCGAACAGGAACTTGCTGGCCTGTAGTTGGTTGGTGATGAGTTCTTTGACGGTCATGGGTTTGTCTCCGGTGTGTTGGCTCAGGTGGCATTATAGGGTGGCGGGGGGCTGAGAGGATTGGGAACAGGGAATAGGGAACAGGGAACAGAAAAAAGGCACCAAGGCATAGAGGTGCTGACGCACAGTAGGGGAGCCTCTGGTTTTGAAAAGTCGAAAAGTAGAAAAGTCGAAATGTCGAAACGGGGGGCGGGAACGGTGGAAGGTGGACGGGGGACGGGGAACGGGGGACGGGGAACGGGGGACAGAAAAAAGGCACGAAGGCACATAGGCATAGGTGCTGACTGGTGAGGGCGACGGTGGGATGGTTCGCCATGTAGGGTGGGTTTGCAAAAAAAAGTACCCCCCGCAAATAGCCGCAAATCGGGGTTGGCGCCCGCAAAAACGCACAAATCGTTTGTGCGGTTTTGTGCTTTGGCGGCCCGGGCCGGGGATGGCGACTTGGGCGCGAGGCTCGACTGGGCGTATTTCTGGATGCCTAACATATACCTAACTAATATAGCATGGCCATCGGCGGGGGCAAGGGGATTTTCAGAATTTTTTTGTGGTGGCGTTAAGTGTTGGTCGTGGCGGGAGTTGGGTTGCGGGGCGCCACGGGTCAACGGAGTTGACCCATGCCACCCGGGGGCGCGAAGTTTATCGATGAGCAGGGGGTGTCGCTGCTGTTGCCGTTTCCGGTGGTGCTTGAATTGACGATGAGGCCGCCGAGTAGTGGGTGTCCGTAGGAGCGCTCATCGAAAAAGTAGAATGACCCCTTTATCCCCTATTTCCCCTCAAGACTTATTCGAAGAATGCGGCGGATTCTTCCATCACTCTTTTATGTTCCTTTAGCAGCATGTATGCAACTACCGTCGAAATAAGGAAGTCAACAAGCATGAATCCGCCAAACACCTTGATAACGCTAAGAAAGGTAATTGGAGTGCAACAGATGATTACCATAATGACTATATATGCGAGTTGAGCGAATGTCGCCGACACGAGAGACGCGAATCCTTTGCCATCTGGGCCCTGTTCTTTGGATGCAAAATAGGCCCAAGGGCCCGTGGCCACTCTGTAAGACCAAATCAGCAGAGGAACTAGGCTGTCGTTGTTTGCGTCTTTCAGAAATAGAAAGAGAATGCCACAACACCATGCAGTGATAAGTGCCAAAGTGTAGACGCTGCTTATGGCGTTAATACTAACAGTCCCCAAGATCTTGCCCTTCTCAACGAGGTTTACTGTGGGCAGGGCGATAGCAGCCCTTTGAAGGTGTGTCAGTTTCGGTGATCCAGCGTTCCAGTCCACTTGGTCGTTAATCTCCGTAAGCCGGCATGGAGGCTGGTGAATGGGAGACGACATGGATGTTGCTGGGAAAAATGTTCGATCGGTTTTCGGAG